>NZ_PIBO01000028.1:0-69682 GCF_002806725.1 Raoultella sp. T31 | reverse complement strand
CGCCTGACCCGGCCTACAACACCCGCGATCTCAACACCTGCACAAGTTCTGTAGGCCCGCGCAAGCGCAGCGCCGCCGGGCAATGTACGAAGCTATCTGGGCCTGGCGCGATGTCGCCGGGCGGTGAGACCGCTGACAAACCGGCTTTGCACAGAGTGCCCGCGTTTTGCCGGGTGGCGGCTGACGGCTGACCCGGCCTACAACACCCGCGATCTCAACACCTGCACAAGTTCTGTAGGCCCGCGCAAGCGCAGCGCCGCCGGGCAATGTAAGAAGCTATCTGGGCCTGGCGCGATGTCGCCGGGCGGTGAGAGTGCGGACAAACCGGCGTTGAACAGAGTGCCCGCATTTTGCCGGGTGGCGGCTGACGCCTGACCCGGCCTACAACCCCCGCGATCTCAACACCTGCACAAGCTCTGTAGGCCCGTGCAAGCGCAGCGCCGCCGGGCGTTGTGTTTTATTGCGCGGTTTTATCAAATTTGCCCAGCACTTCGCGCTCATAGGCCAGCGCTTTTTTGCGGTCAAACTTGTGCTCCCACTTGGCGATCACCAGCACCGCCAGCGCATTCCCGACCACGTTCAGCGCGGTACGCGCCATATCGAGGATACGGTCAACACCGGCAATAAAGGCCAGCCCTTCCAGCGGAATCCCTACGCTCCCCAGCGTCGCCAGCAGCACCACGAAGGAGACGCCCGGCACGCCGGCAATCCCTTTCGAGGTGACCATCAGCGTCAGCACCAGAGTGATTTCCTGCCACAGTGACAGTTCAATACCGTACAGCTGGGCAATAAAGATCGCCGCGATACTCTGATACAGCGTTGAGCCATCGAGGTTAAATGAATAGCCGGTCGGCACAACAAAACTGGTAATAGAAGCCGGGGCGCCATAGGCTTCCATCTTCTCAATAATACGCGGCAATACGCTCTCGGAGCTGGCGGTGGAGTAGGCCAGAATCAGCTCGTCTTTCAGGATACGGATCAGAATCCAGATACTTAATCCGCATACCCGCGCCACGATCCCCAGCACCACCAGCGCGAAGAACAGAATCGCGAAGTAGACCAGGATAACCAGTTTGGCCAGCGGCCACAGCGAGGCGAAGCCAAAGGTGGCAACGGTCACCGAAATCAGCGCAAACACCCCGACCGGCGCATAGCGCATCACCATGTGGGTCACTTTGAACATGGTTTCGGAAATGGAGCGGAACACGGTCACCAGCGGTTCACGATGGGTCGCTGGCAGCGAAGAGAGCCCCAGGCCGAACAGCACCGAGAAGAAAATAATCGGCAACATATCGCCTTTCGCCATCGACGCGACAATATTGGTCGGCACCAGCGACAGTATCGTCCCCATCAGACCGTGAGCGTGGCTTTGCACCTCTGCCGTGGTGTTTTGATATTTCGAGATATCCACCGCGGCCAGCTGCGACATATCAATACCGCTGCCCGGCTGGAAGACGTTGGCCAGAGTAATCCCCAGCACAATCGCCACCGTAGTGATCACTTCAAAATAGATAATGGTTTTCGCGCCGATACGGCCCAACTGCTTCGCGTCGCCAACGCCCGCAATCCCGACAATCAGCGTCGAGATGACAATCGGAACAACAATCATCTTGATCAGGTGGATAAAGATATCGCCCGCCGGCGTCAGGAGGTTCGAGATTAACCAGTCACGGCTTTCGGCGTGGTAATGCAGGTAACTGCCCAGAAGTATGCCCAGCACCAGGGCCAGCAAAATTTGCCAGGCCAGGCTGACTTTTGTTTTTTTCTTCACTACAGACTTCCTCAATGAAAGGCACCATTCCAGGAGGTAATGGCGCCCACTGAAAGGGGTATGAATTGTGTTGCGTTGCTTTATAGGGTTATTTAACGCGCAATATCAGTATCATTTGCACGGCATGCTACGCAAGTCTTTAAGAACAGCGGTTTACTCTGGCTTTATGCATAAACCCGCTAATATCCCCACCTTATGTTGCATAAGTATTTGTTATAAAAAATATTTAATACATTCAATTTCTATAAATCCATTTCAGAAATTATTTCACACCAAAGTTTCATTTGATTGCTTTTCATTCAATTTATTTATTGCGTGATCTGCCCCCCAAATAGCAAACAAAGCCGCCAAAGCCCCTACTATTAACGTTTATTTGACATATATTTAACAACCTACAGGAGAAAAAAAGCCATGAGCCAAATACATAAACACCCTATTCCCGCTACGATTGCGGAACGTTGCCTGATTAACCCGGAACAGTACCAGGCGCAGTATCAGCAGTCCGTCACCGACCCGGATGCCTTCTGGGGCGAGCAGGGCAAAATCCTTGACTGGATGCGGCCCTACACGCGCGTGAAGGACACCTCATTCGCACCGGGCAACGTCTCTATTAAATGGTATGAAGACGGCACGCTGAACCTTGCCGCTAACTGCCTCGATCGCCACCTGGCCGAACGCGGCGACCAGACCGCGATTATCTGGGAGGGCGACGACGCCAGCCAGAGCAAACATATCACTTATCGCGAGCTTCACCACGACGTCTGCCGCTTTGCTAACGTCCTGCTCGACCTCGGCATTAAAAAGGGCGATGTCGTCGCTATCTACATGCCAATGGTGCCGGAAGCCGCCGTCGCCATGCTGGCCTGCGCCCGTATCGGCGCGATCCACTCGGTTATCTTCGGCGGTTTTTCTCCCGAAGCGGTCGCCGGCCGTATCATCGACTCGAACTCTCGTCTGGTCATCACTGCCGATGAAGGGCTGCGCGCCGGGCGCGCGATTCCGCTGAAGAAGAACGTTGACGATGCGTTAAAAAACCCGCATGTGAAAAGCATTGAGCATGTGGTGGTACTCAAACGTACCGGCGGCAACATCGACTGGCAGCAAGGACGCGACCTGTGGTGGAGCGACCTGATCGAGAAAGCCAGCGACCAGCACCAGCCGCAAGAGATGAATGCGGAAGACCCGCTGTTCATCCTCTATACCTCCGGTTCAACCGGTAAACCCAAAGGGGTGCTGCACACCACCGGCGGCTATCTGGTCTATGCCGCCACCACCTTCAAATATGTCTTTGACTACCATCCGGGCGATATCTACTGGTGTACCGCCGATGTGGGCTGGGTGACCGGCCACAGCTATCTGCTGTACGGCCCGCTGGCCTGCGGCGCCACCACGCTGATGTTTGAAGGCGTGCCGAACTGGCCGACGCCGGCACGGATGTGTCAGGTCGTCGATAAGCACAAAGTTAATATTCTCTACACCGCGCCGACGGCGATCCGCGCGCTGATGGCGGAAGGCGATAAGGCCATCGAAGGCACCGACCGCTCTTCCCTGCGTATTCTGGGCTCGGTCGGCGAGCCGATTAACCCGGAGGCCTGGGAGTGGTACTGGAAGAAGATCGGCAACGAGAAATGCCCGGTGATGGATACCTGGTGGCAAACTGAAACCGGCGGCTTCATGATTACGCCGCTGCCGGGCGCCATTGAGCTGAAAGCGGGTTCCGCCACGCGTCCGTTCTTCGGCGTGCAGCCGGTGCTGGTCGACAATGAAGGCACTCCGCTGGAGGGCGCGACCGAAGGCAACCTGGCTATCGCCGACTCCTGGCCGGGACAGGCGCGGACCCTGTTCGGCGACCATGAGCGCTTTGAACAGACCTACTTCTCCACCTTCAAAAATATGTATTTCAGCGGCGACGGCGCGCGTCGTGATGAAGATGGCTACTTCTGGATCACCGGCCGCGTCGACGACGTTCTGAACGTATCCGGCCACCGTCTGGGGACCGCCGAAATCGAATCGGCGCTGGTGTCGCACCCGAAAATCGCCGAAGCGGCCGTGGTCGGCATTCCGCATAACATCAAAGGCCAGGCGATCTACGCTTACGTGACGCTCAATCACGGTGAGGAGCCGACGCCGGAGCTGTATGCGGAGGTGCGCAACTGGGTACGCAAAGAGATTGGCCCGCTGGCGACCCCGGACGTGCTGCACTGGACCGATTCATTACCGAAAACCCGCTCGGGTAAGATCATGCGACGTATTCTGCGCAAGATTGCCGCGGGCGATACCAGCAATCTCGGCGATACATCAACACTGGCGGATCCTGGCGTCGTGGAGAAACTGCTCGAAGAGAAGCAGGCCATCGCGATGCCGTCGTAAACGGACTCATTCCCTACACCCTCTCCCCGTGGGGGGAGAGGACATAAATCATACGCCCTAAGGATTCCACGTAGCAGGACAGCAGTAAGCACCCTCTCTTCCCGACAGCATGTTGCCGGGCGGATAAGTGCTGCCGACGGTCAGCGCGGGGATGACGAAAAGGGTACCTCTGGAGACGCTGTAATGAATGAGCAACTTTGTCAGCGGATAGAAAATAGTGCGCATTTCAGGGAGTTAGTTGCAACCCGGCAAAGGTTTGCCGCCATCCTGTCACTGATTATGTTGGTGATCTACGTGGGCTTTATTCTGCTCATCGCGTTCGCCCCCGGTTGGCTGGGTACGCCGCTGCATGCCGGTACCAGCGTCACCCGGGGTATCCCGATCGGCATCGGCGTTATCGTCATCTCTTTTGTCCTGACCGGGATTTATGTCTGGCGGGCGAATGGCGAATTTGACCGTCTGACCAAAAGCGTTATCAGCGAGGTGCACGCATCATGAAGAAAGTCCTGACGGCGATTGCCGCCACGCTCCCTTTTTCCGCGAGTGCCGCTGACGCCATTACCGGCGCGGTACAACGCCAGCCGACGAACTGGCAGGCGATCGTCATGTTCCTGATCTTTGTCGCCCTGACGCTATATATCACCTACTGGGCGTCAAAACGCGTGCGCTCGCGCAGCGATTATTATACCGCGGGCGGAAATATCACCGGCTTTCAGAACGGGCTGGCGATCGCCGGCGACTTTATGTCGGCCGCCTCCTTCCTCGGTATTTCCGCGCTGGTCTACACCTCCGGCTACGACGGGCTGATTTACTCCCTCGGTTTCCTGGTCGGCTGGCCGATTATTCTGTTCCTGATTGCCGAGCGCCTGCGTAACCTCGGGCGCTACACCTTCGCTGACGTCGCCTCTTATCGCCTTAAGCAAGGGCCGATTCGTACTCTCTCCGCCTGCGGCTCGCTGGTGGTGGTGGCGCTGTATCTGATTGCGCAGATGGTCGGCGCAGGCAAACTGATTCAGCTGCTGTTCGGCCTGAACTACCACATCGCGGTGGTGCTGGTCGGCGTGCTGATGGTGCTCTACGTCCTCTTCGGCGGTATGCTCGCCACCACCTGGGTGCAGATTATCAAGGCCGTTCTGCTGCTGTGCGGCGCCAGCTTTATGGCCTTTATGGTCATGAAGCACGTCGGCTTCAGCTTCAACAATCTGTTCACTGAAGCGATGGCGGTGCATCCGAAAGGTGCGGCGATTATGAGCCCTGGCGGACTGGTGAAAGACCCGATATCGGCGCTGTCGCTCGGCCTCGGCCTGATGTTCGGTACCGCCGGTCTGCCGCACATTCTGATGCGTTTCTTCACCGTCAGCGATGCGAAAGAAGCGCGTAAGAGCGTGTTCTACGCCACTGGGTTTATGGGCTATTTCTATATCCTGACCTTTATTATCGGCTTCGGCGCGATCATGCTGGTGGGGGCGAATCCCGCATTCAAAGACTCCGCAGGCGTGCTGATCGGCGGCAACAATATGGCGGCGGTACACCTCGCCGATGCGGTGGGCGGCAACCTGTTCCTCGGCTTTATTTCAGCGGTGGCCTTCGCCACGATTCTGGCGGTGGTCGCCGGCTTGACGCTGGCCGGCGCATCGGCGGTCTCTCACGACCTGTATGCTAACGTCTTCCGTAAGGGCGCCAGCGAGCGCGATGAGCTGCGGGTCTCGAAAATTACCGTTCTGGTACTGGGGATCGTGGCGATTCTGCTGGGGATTTTGTTTGAGAATCAGAACATTGCCTTCATGGTGGGTCTGGCCTTCTCCATCGCCGCCAGCTGTAACTTCCCGATCATACTGCTGTCGATGTACTGGTCGAAGCTGACCACTCGCGGTGCCATGGTAGGCGGCTGGCTGGGGCTGCTGACCGCCGTGATTCTGATGATCCTTGGCCCGACGATTTGGGTCCAGATCCTCGGCCATGAAAAGGCGATCTTCCCGTATGAGTATCCGGCGCTGTTCTCTATCGCTATCGCCTTTATCGGTATCTGGATCTTCTCCGCCACCGATAACTCGGCGGAAGGGATGCGCGAGCGCGAGCAGTTCCGCGCTCAGTTTATCCGTTCGCAAACCGGGATCGGTATCGAACGCGGGCAGGCGCACTAACCTGACGTTCCCCGGCCGCCTGGCCGGGGAACATTAAAACATCAGCAGGCGCACCAGCGGCGCCGCCAGTACCATCACCACGCCAGACAACATCATCACCAGGCTAGCCACCACCCCTTCCTGCGGTCCCAGCTCATAGGAGCGGGCGGTACCTGCGCCGTGCGAGGCGGCGCCAAATCCAGCGCCTTTTGCCATCCCTGCGCGAATGGCGAGCCGCATAAACAGCGCATCGCCCACCGCCATACCAAACACGCCGGTGATCACCACGAACAGCGCCACCAGATCCGGCTGGCCGCCGATCGGTTTTGCCGCCGCCAGCGCAAACGGCGTGGTGATCGAACGCACCGCCAGACTACGCTGAATCGCATCCGGCAGCGTCAACAGTCGCGCCAGCCACACGGAGCTGGTCACGGCGACAACCACTGCCGTCGTTACGCCCGCGGTCAGCGACATCCAGTGCCGTTTAATGATAGCCAGGTTGTCATACACCGGGACGGCAAACGCGATGGTTGCAGGCCCCAGCAGCCATAACAGCCAGTGGGTCTCGCCCATATAGTTCTGATAGGAAATGTGGCCGAAAACCAGAATCAGCACCAGCAGTATCGGGGTAAACACCAGCGGCATCAGCGGCAGCTTGTGGAAGCGGCGATACAGGCGCTTATTAGCGAAATAGAGTGCCAGCGTCACCACCAGGCACAGGACGCTCAGTTGAAAATCACTCATGCTTCATCCGGCTGACTTCATAGCGATACACTTTATCCACCACCCATGCCGTTGCCCCCAGCACCATCAGGGTGCTCAGCGCAATCACCAGCAAGATCCGCCAGCCGTCGACCATCAGCAGCTGGGTATAGTTCACCACCGCCACCACTGCCGGAACAAAGAACAGCAGCATTTCCGCCAGCAGCCAGCGGGCGCCAGCCCGCACCCATTTTAGCGGGATAACCCGACAGACGATCAGCGTCAGCAGCAGCAACATGCCGACCAGGTTCGCCGGCAGCGGCAGATGCAGCCAGTTAACCAAATATTCAGCGCAGACAAACAATCCGGCATATATCAGCACCTGAACCGGGACCTGGAGGCGCTGGACAACGAAGGGGGTCACACGAGCTGGCGCGAAGGCCATGAGCGAAACTCCTGAAAAAGAAGCAAGGTGTAAAGTATAGAGAGCCGCCCGAACGGACAAAAATGAATTAAAATCATCACAGGTATAGTCTCTGGGAATAATTATGGATATCCGAACGCTGCGCTATTTTGTCGAAGTGGTGCGTCAACAGAGTTTTACGCGCGCTGCGGAAAAACTTTTCGTCACACAGCCCACGATCAGCAAAATGCTCAAAAATCTGGAAGATGAGCTGAACTGCACCCTGTTGATTCGCGATGGCCGCCGGCTCCTGCTGACCGATACCGGTCGGGTTGTCTTCGAGCGTGGGCAGGCGATTCTGGGCGAGTTTCATCAGCTGGAATCAGAGCTGAATGATATTAACCACCTGTACAAAGGGGTCCTGAGACTGGGGATCCCGCCGATGGTCGGCATGCTGATGGCCGAACCGATTAGCCTGTTTCGCCAGCGCTACCCGGGCGTGGAGCTGAAAATTGCCGAGTTCGGTGGCCTGACGGTCCAGCAGGCGGTGAGCAACGGCGAACTGGATCTCGCCATGACGGCGCTGCCGGTAGATGAAGACAGCGGCCTGAGCACGTTGCCGCTCTTCAACCATCCGCTGTGCGTGCTGACGCCGAGAACGGAGGAGTGGGAAAGCGTTCAGTCCCTGTCGCCGGAAGCGCTCGCGGCCCATCCGCTGGTCATTTATAACGAAGGTTTCGCTCTGAACCGGCAGCTGATGGCGCTGTTTACCTGTCATGAGGTGAAGCCGCGCATCGCGGTGCGCAGCGGCCAGTGGGATTTCCTCGCGGCTATGGTGCAGGCGGGCATCGGCGTGGCTATCCTGCCGCAACCGATCTGTGAACGTCTCGATGCGGAGAATTTTTGCTCGATACCGCTGCAGAGCGAGCTGCACTGGGAGCTGGGGATGATCTGGCGGGAAGGCGTTTATCTGTCGCACAGCGCGCAGGCGTGGCTGGAATGCAGTAAAGCGTTCTGGCTGAAGTAAGTTCCCGGAGGCGGCGCGCGGCGGCTTCGTGCCGGGTCGCGGCGTAAACGCCTTATCAGAGCGACGCTGTCACCCCAACCCGTCCCGCAGGCGCCTTTTTCCCCGGCAAGCAAAAGCGCCGCCGGGGAGAAGGTACGCATTACCGATCTTCGATGAGCAGCGCTTCCAGCAGGTCAAGGTCGTGAAGCAGCTTCTGCAGCGTTTCATTGCTGATCTGTCGGGTCGCCCGAAGATGATACAGCTCGCCGCGTTCTGAACGCAGCGCCGCCAGGCGGAACCGACGCTCAAGCTGCTCTTCGAGTATCGAGGTTTCCACATCGTTACGTCCGTCGACGCGGCGGCGCAGGTTACCAATCACCCGCGAACTGACCTCGGTCAGCAGCTGGTTATCAATATTCTCTTTGGTATCGGCCGCCAGACGCTCTTCCATTTTCTGAATCGCGACAATCGCCACATCCGCCGTCGCCGCGCGCGCCAGCCGCTCTTCTTTCCGCTGCTGAACGTGGTCGCTCGACTCAATGTGGCGCAGCAAAAGCGGCAGCGCAATCACCCCGACAAACAGCGAGAACAGAATCACCCCGGCGGCCAGGAAGATCAGCTCATAGCGGGCCGGGAAGACGTTGCCATCCGGCAGCAGCAGCGGAATCGACAGCACACCGGCGAGGGTTATCGCCCCGCGGACTCCGGCAACGGAGGAGATAAGCAGCTCACGGGTGGTCCACGAACCAAATTCCATCGGTTTCTTTTTCAGGAAACGCTGGCTTAATTTGCGCATCGTCCACAGCCAGCCAAAACGCACCAGCATCAGCGCGGCGTAGATCAGGATAATGTCAGTAAACAGCATCCAGGTTTCAACATTAGGATCCGCTTCCGCCGCCACCAGCGACGTCGACAGAATCTCCGGCAGTTGCAGACCCAACAGCAGGAACACCATGCCGTTAAAGACAAATTCCAGCATCGCCCAGGTACTGTTCGCTCGCAGGCGCATGGCCAGCGGCGCGGTGCGCATCACGCCGGAACGGGTGATGGTCATCCCCGCCGCCACCGCCGCCAGGATCCCGGATACACCGATATGTTCCGCGATCAGGTAGGAGGCAAACGGCAGCAGGAACAGCAGCACAATCTGCGTCGCTGGCTCATCGCCGCCCCAGCGGCTGAGGAAGCGCATCGAACGACCATACAGCCAGCTCACCACAAACCCGGCGAGGATGCCGCCGATGGCAACTTTGAGGAACTCGACCGTCGCACCGCCGACGGTAAAGACCATCGTGCCCATCGCCACGGCGACGGCAAACTTCAGCGAGACCAGGCCGGAGGCATCGTTCATCAACGCCTCGCCCTGCAAAATCCCCATAATTTTTTTCGGAATGCGCCCTTCGCCCACGATGCCTGACAGCGCCACGGCATCGGTCGGTGACAACACCGCCGCCAGCGCGAAGGCGGGAATCAGCGGAATACCCGGCACGATCCAGTAAATAAGGAAGCCAATCCCCACCACCGTCACCAGCACCAGCGCCAGCGCCAGCCCGAGGATTTCTCGTCCGTGCTCAATAAATTCTCGGGTCGGCGTTTTCCAGCCGTCGGCAAAAAGCAGCGGCGGGATAAACAAGACCAGGAACAGCTCGGGGTCGAATTCAACGTGCAAACCAAACGTCGGCCACGCCAGTAGCGCGCCAATGGCGATTTGCATCAGTGGTAGTGGGACCTGAAAGGGCAGTACGCGTGTAACCACCCCGGAGAGAGAGACCACGAGGGTCATAATGAGTATGGTGAAGAATATTTCCATGTGTTCCCTGTTTGCTGGGTTTTCTTATTTTATACCCTCAATAATTCGAGTTGCAGGCAGACAGCGACGCAGGGAATCCCCAGGAGCTTACTGAAGTAAGTGACTGGGATGAGCGAGAACAGCCAACGCTCATGCAACTTGAAGTATGACGGGTATACACCGGAGCCGTCATGTCTCTGGATAATACGCTACTCAGATTAACGCAAAAGGAAACAGGATGTGGCTTAAAAATAAAACGGGCGGCCTGAGCCGCCCGCGATGCGCAAGAAAAGCTTAAATGGCCCAACCGCCGGCGTAGAAGATAACCAGCGCGGCCGCGATGATGACGGTCCCCACGTTCAGCTTACGCCACTCGCCGGAGACCAGACGGCCAATCACCAGGGTGGCAAAGCCGATCATGATGCCGGTGACGATGTTACAGGTCAGCACGATAAAGACCGCGGTGATAAGCCCGGCCATCGCATCGACGAAATCGTTAAAGTCGATTTTCGCCACGTTGCTCAGCATCAGCAGACCGACATACATCAGCGCAGGCGCCGTGGCATACGCAGGCACCAGATAAGAGAGCGGAGAGAGGAACAGAATCAGCAGGAACAGCACGCCAACGGTCACCGCGGTGAGGCCGGTTTTACCGCCCGCCGCAGTCCCCGCCGCCGATTCGATATACACCGCCGCCGGCGCCGCCCCGACAACGCCGGAGAAGACGCTGCTCAGGGAGTCGGTGGTCAAGGCTTTACCGCCGTTGATAATCTGCCCGTCTTTATCCAGCAGGTTTGCCTGCCCCGCTACGGCGCGAATGGTGCCGGTGGCATCAAATACCGCCGTCATCACCAGCGCCAGCACGCTTGGCAGAATCACCGGGTTCAGCGCGCCGATGATATCGAGGCTGCCAATCAGCGAGTTGCCTTTGTCGTCGCTCAGCGACGGCATCGCGAAAATACCGGAGAAATGGACGTTCGGGTCAAAAATCAGCCCCACGATCGACACGCCGATAATGGTCAACAGGATACCGCCCGGCACTTTCATTTTTTCCAGGCCAATGATCACCGCCAGCCCCACCAGCGACATAATCACCGGGAAGCTGTTGAAGTGACCCAGCGCGACCGGCAAACCGTCCAGCGGGTTTTTAATCACCAGGCCCACGCTGTTGGCGGCGATCAGCAGCAGAAACAGGCCGATACCTATCCCGGTGCCGTGCGCAACGCCCTGCGGTAAATTGCGCAGGATCCAGCTACGAATACCGGTGGCGGAGATAACGGTGAACAGCACGCCCATCAGGAACACGGCGCCCAGCGCAACCGGAATACTGATGTGCTGGCCCAGCACCAGGCTGAAGGCGGTGAACGCGGTCAGCGAAATAGCGCAGCCGATGGCCAGCGGCAGGTTTGCCCACAGCCCCATCACCAGAGAGCCTACGCCGGCGACCAGACACGTGGAGACGAACACGGCTGCCGGAGGGAATCCGGCTTTACCCAACATGCCCGGGACCACAATGACCGAGTACACCATCGCCAGGAAGGTGGTTAAACCGGCAACAATCTCCTGACGCACGGAGCTGCCACGAGCTGAAATTTTAAACCAGGCGTCTAACGAACCGCCGGTACGCGCTGAAGGCGTAGACATAGAAAACTTCCCCTGAAAATTTTAATCGTTCGTCCGTATGCGTGGTGGACCATCCACTGCCAGTTAAACGCGATCTCCTTGTGCTCTCTCACAGCGCCAGGGGGGCTGCAAAAAGCAAACGTTTAACTCCGCGCATACAATACGGTGGTCAGAATGCATTTGCTCCCCCCAAAGCGGGGTAAATAGTGAGCAAAATACAAAAGCAAACGATTATCCAGCCTTTAGACGCGCCTTTTCAACTGAAGTTTGTGTTAATTCGCTAAATTTTGCTTATGGCGTTCATCAAATAACCAGTCGATGCGCAAACGTTATCGTCTATGCGCAATCAGGTAACATTTTTGTATTGCGCTGATAGCCATTCACTGCGGTCATCACAAAAATCACTGCCTCACTGCGGGTAGCTGACAATACGATAAGGCAGCTGGCGTTCTTCAAACGCCCACCGCACGCGCTGGGATCGCAATGGATTGGGAGGGTGTACCGTCAGCATGGCGGTTCCCCGGTTATTCGTTCAAATTCACGACAGGAACTGACGGTGATTGGCGGAAAAATTTCGCCAAAATAAACGGGTGAAAACGCCGGGCTGTGCCACAATTAAATTGTCGGCGCAATCCGGAACCTCCATCAACATCTTGCGCAATACCGAGGGGAGCCGATGTCGGGGGAAACCCTCCTGCGAACCATCAGGATAATGTTAAAGACAAAGACCGGAAAACAACTAAAGCGCCCTGTTGTGGCGCTTTAGTTTTATACGTCATCTTCCAGCAGTCGCGCGCCGGTCCCCTCTTCACCCAGCTTATCTCCCGGGTTGCGCAGCGGGCAGTCGCGTCGCGACAGACAGCCGCAGCCGATACAGCCATCAAGCTGGTCGCGCAGCGCGGTCAAGGTATGAATACGCCGATCAAGCTCTTCCCGCCACTGCGATGAGAGCTGCTTCCACTCCTTCGCGCTGAGGTTATGCCCTTCCGGCAACACGCCAAACGCATCGCCAATGGTCGACAGCGGAATGCCGATTCGCTGGGCGATCTTGATGATCGCCACCGCGCGCAGCACATCGCGGCGATAGCGCCGCTGATTACCGGCATTACGCTGGCTGTGGATTAACCCTTTGCTTTCATAGAAATGCAGGGCAGAGACGGCCACGCCGGTTCGTTTTGCCACCTCGCCGGGGGTCAACAGCATTTTCATACGGGGGGATTTCTTTTCCATAAAAGCGCTTTACCTCAAGTTAACTTGAGGAATTATACTCGCCCGCAGACAAAACGACGAATCGAGAATTGAGAGAGGCCGCTTTATGTCCCATCAGGATATTATCCAAACGCTTATTGAATGGATTGATGAACATATCGATCAACCACTTAACATTGATGTAGTCGCCAGAAAATCGGGGTATTCAAAATGGTACCTCCAGCGGATGTTCCGCGCCGTGATGCATCAAACGCTGGGCGATTACATCCGCCAGCGGCGGCTGCTGCTGGCGGCGGAGGCACTCCGCACGACCCAGCGGCCGATCTTTGATATTGCGATGGATCTGGGCTATGTGTCGCAGCAGACGTTCTCACGGGTATTTCGCCGGGAGTTCGATCGTACCCCCAGCGATTATCGCCATCAAATTTCCGCCTGAGCGTTCACATACAAGGGCTGAGCAGCCCAGGCGCGTTGGCCAGCCACCGCCTGAACTCCTGCGGCGGCATCGCTTTCGCAAAGTACCAGCCCTGACAATACCGGACCCCGCGCTTTCGCAGCCAGTTGACCTGATCCGCGGTTTCGACGCCTTCGGCAATGGTCTTTAAGCGCAGGCTGTGAGCCATTTCAATAATATGCTCGGCGATCGTGTAGCTGGCACTGTTGGTGGTGAGCGTGTCGATAAACGATTTATCGATCTTCAGAATGTCTACATTAAGCGAGTGGAGATTCTGCAGATTAGAATAGCCGGTACCGAAGTCATCGATGGCAATTTCATACCCGGCTTCGCGGAATGCCTGGATGACCGGCATCATTTTCTGTACGTCAATAAATCCGCGCTCGGTGACTTCAATTTTAATTTGATGGCTATTCACCGCGTAATTCCGCGCTTTTTCAGTGATTTGGCTAATAAGCCGCGAAGAGTGGAAATCGGTGGCCGACAGGTTAATCGCAATATACAGATGTGGATGTGCAGCCAAAAATTCGCCAAGCCCGGAGAACAACTCATCCACCACGTAATCGGTGACCTGCGCAATCATCCCTTCATTTTCCGCCAGCGGAATAAACTCCGCCGGGGTCATCACCGGTCCGTCAAATCCCGGCCAGCGCAGCAGCGCTTCGGCTCCGACGCAGCGGTTATTTTCGATATCGATTATCGGCTGATAATGCAGGCACAGCTGACGCCGGTTGAGCGCGCGCTGCAGCATATTGCGCGGCGAATGGTATTGCTGTCGGCTGCGCGACCACACCAGTAAAATCAGAATGCTGCAAACGCCCCCCAGCGGGAGGGTGAGCGTCACCTGATCATAAAGGCTCTGGTAATAGCTGGCGTACGAGGTAGACATAATCACGGCGATCGGGCGAAGGGTGGAATGGGCCACGGTGTACACCCGGTTACCCTGCCGGAAAAAGGCATCTTCCTGACGAATCAGGCCATGCAGTGCCGGAGCGTCGGCATTTTTACTGGTGGAGAAAAACTGATAGGTTTTTGTATCGTACAAGCCGTAGGATAAATCTTTATCGCTCGATATTAACGAACTGTAGGAGAGCGGATTAATCACCGCAATGTAGTGCCCGCGCTGCATATAGTTCATCGCAAAGCCGGGATAGAAAGGCGTGTCGCGATAGTAGTAGATAGCGATGTCCGGCTTTTTTGTATAATTCGCCGCAGGAATAAGCCATGCGCTATCGGTGCGAACCGCAGTCGAGCAAAACAAACGCGTACCGTCGGCATAAATTAAATCATCGATATAAAGCAGGCTGCGAACAATCGACAACATATATTGCTGATGTCCGGGAGAGCATATTGACCCTTTAAACTGCAAGGCTTTTTCGCGCGCGCGATCGGCCTCATCAACCACCATTTCCGTTTTCTGCAGCGCCAGCTGTGAAAATGCGCGCAGCCGGTCGGAGGTTTCTGCTTTTGCTCTGATTTGCGCAAACCACAGCGCCAGCACAATGGGGAGCAGAACCACCAGCGTCATTCCCAGTATTCTCAACGCGTTACGCAGTGTGCGACGATTCATTTCCGTTTTTTATCCATGCGACATACCTTATCACGGTAAAAGATCACACTCGTTGTTATACAACAGAGACTATTTTCAGTAACCCGCCATTTGATGTAAAAACCCCATTATCAATAATGATGAATAATACTGATTGCACAGGGAATCAAGAAACATTCTCCGCATTATAAGAACAGAGCCGTTCTCTGATTCGGTTTATCCGTACGATCTGTAGGAATAAGTAATAAAAGCCGCAGATAACGAGCACAAAAAAGAAATCACACGCCGGGAAGACCCGGCTACCTGTTTGACGTCACGGCAAATGAACATTCCATTATTACCCACAATAAAGACATGGCATTAAAAACCGCTAAAAACGCACATTTTTGACTGGTGAATAAAACAGCAAATGTGATATAGTTCACACAACATAATGAAACAAGAACAATGTTTCATTATTCCCCTGATTGCCCGTAGATAGCCAGAGCGCCACGTCATCGTCAGTCTCACCAGGTTGTCAAAGGCACCCGATTTTCTTTGAGGATGAGGTTGATGGCTTCCATAACTACCAGTGTCATACTTTTGCGCTGGCCGCTGGTGAGCGCGGTGCTGATGTTTTTGGCCAGTTCGATGAACATTCAGCTACGTAAAAGTGAGTATGCCGGTTTAGCCGTTATTTGTAGCGGCCTCGGTCTGGTTGCGGCCTGCTGGTTCGCCACCGGCTTATTGGGGATCACGTTGCTGGATATCGCCAGAATCTGGGGCAATATCAAAGACGTCATGATCGAAGTCATGAGTCAGACGCCGACAGAATGGCCGATGGTCATGACCTGATACGCTAAAAGCTTCCCACGGGAGGCTTTTTTATTTACCAACAAATGCTACTCGCAATCCTTTGATATTTTAATAAATTTATCATTATAGATAATATATTTATTCCCAGGCTGGCGCAGCGCCGCCTGGCGAACCACCTCTCCAGGCCGTAGGTACCAGGCCTCGCCCTCTTCTTCCGTTGCATCACATCCCGGCTTAATCAGCAGTTTAAACCAGGTATTGCCGCTGTTGCTGACGCTTCCCGCCTGCCGATCGAAGGCCCATTTGAACTGCACCTGCCGCGGGCGTACCACCAGAATCGTGTCCATCACCACCACCGGATCAATACCGACAGCCCCGCCGGCCGCAGTGCGGCCAATGCGGTTTCGGGTAGGAATTTCACGAAACGACACCCGGTAATAGCGCTCACGATTATCCTGCGGGCCATGATAATAGAATTTAAAATATTCCCCTTGCCCGGCCTGCAGGGTGAGCTGACGCGGGGCAAAGAGCAGCTCGCCATCAGCCGGACGAGAACGGACCTCGTGACTCCCCGGTCGGTCTATTCCGACGACCGAAACCTGATAAAGCCGCGCGCTTGAGTTGTTATTCAGTACCCGTTTGGCGACAAAGCTCTCCTCTGCGCCCAGCGAAAAGGTTAAATTGCCGACGGAAATCGCCCTGCCCGCCGTTGGCAGGCCCAGAAGCAGCAACCACGCGACGGCCCGGAGCAGGTTAATTAATATTGCGCCATGTCGCCTGAACATGAATCTCTCCTGAAGCGCTCACTTCACCAAACCAGCCATCGTCATCTACCGTTCTTAACGAAATATTGTCGTTCATCGGTATAGAAAATTTCACCGTCGTCTTGTTCATCACGCCAATATCGCCGGAGGCATCCGTCCACGGCGTCGTCAGCCACAGCGCATCCGTCATATCGCGCCAGCGGTCATCACAGCCGGCGTCATAATTTTTGCTCGTTCCGCTGCGGGTGGTAAACGTCAGCAGCGCCGGGAAAGGCACTTTTGTCGCCCCGTCCGGCGAACTGAACAGGCAGTATGAACGCCCGGCAATCGACTGCGATGGGCCAGTGACTTTGATCAGGACTTCATCGGCGGCGGTTTTGCCGCTGGTGGTGACGATATAGCCAAAATCCAGCGAGGGCTGCCCCGCGCCGACATACCCTTCGCGCGACGGCGAGCTGATGTACTCATCGGAAATAATGCTGATGCTGAAATCACGCGGTTTGATAATCAGCGAGTTGGAGGTGGAAAATTCGTACCAGCCGGACTCCGGCGAGGTGGTGTTCTGGAAGCGGAAGTTAAACAGATCCTTGGTATTAATATCACTGATGCCCAGCGCCACCATCTGCTTAAAGAAGTTGCTGGAAAAGAAGATGTAGACCGAATCCGAGGCTTTCAGCTCGTTAAACGTATAGTAGTAGGCATTGCCGCTGACCGGCTTCCAGTTGTTACCATTAAGGCTGAACTGCATATCATAGATATTCACCGCCGACGTCAGCGAAGTGTTGTTAATCGCCGGGAAAATATGAATCGAGGTGTTGCTCAGTCCATTATGCTGCAAGGCATAGTTGACCATCTTGCAGCTCAGGCCGCTACGGCTACCAATCGTCTGCGCGCGACAGTTCGAGCTGCCCTCGCCCAGCGTCGGGACCCCATCGCTATTGATAAACACTTCGGTCAGCGAATGGGTGTTAACAAGCTTTAAGTTTGCCGCTTTAGTATGGGTCACTTTACGCACGTACCAGGCGCCGGAGGCCTGATCTTTGCAGCGCGCCCCGCTGCTTGCATCGTAGGAGATGGAGGTCTGGCAGGCGTTGATCGTCATCGACATGCTGCCGCCAACCGGCATCTGCTGTAGATACTGGTAGAAAGCGTCCGACATCATGCCGTGCATCCATTTTTGTCCGCCGGGGGTCACCGTCACACCGTAAAAGCCGTTTGCATCCGTGACCTGAGGCAAAATCAGACTGGTCGCCATATCGCAGCCGGCGTACCAGTTGATGCAGCGCAGGCCGCTCAGGGGATTCGACACCGGCGAATTTTCCAGCCACATGTCAAACTTCCAGTTGGCATTCAGCCCGGTGTTAAAGCCGTTATCGATATAGCCCAGACTCTGCTGATAGATAGTGCCGCTACCGGTGTATTTCAGTCCGGTCCAACGACTGGCGCCAGTCATGCGCGGATCCAGCACGCCGCCCGGCGTGGCGAAAAAGTTATCATCAGAGTTGTTTTCCACAAAAACAAACTGCACCGCTGCCGCGTCCGCCCAGGTTGTTTTCGTTACCGCCGCTTCTGCCCGCGGCGCGCACAGCGCGACGATAAACAGGCAAACCAACGGGAACCACTTAGCTTTCATGACCTTCTCCTGCCTGCTG
Organism: Raoultella sp. T31; assembly: GCF_002806725.1. Taxonomy (NCBI): domain Bacteria; kingdom Pseudomonadati; phylum Pseudomonadota; class Gammaproteobacteria; order Enterobacterales; family Enterobacteriaceae; genus Klebsiella; species Raoultella sp. T31. The sequence goes on along the minus strand of NZ_PIBO01000028.1, from coordinate 51,475 downwards.
CGCGCTGGCGTAAGTTTTCAGACCCGTACAGACGACATCGCCGACCCATACCGCTCCGCGCGCCTGACTCAACTCAAGCCCGACTTCACAGCTTTGGTTATTGCCGTAGGTAAAATCGATGGTGGGGTATTTTTTATCCACGTCCATCACGAATCCTCCCGTGTTATCGGTACGAGTCCGGCCAATATGGTTATTGATGTGCGCATTGGCCAGCAGCGTGCCGTCTTCGGCGCGGATGCGCCCGGAAACGGTCACCATCTGTTTCACCTCCGGTTCGATCACCGCCACGTTGCCCGGGTAGAGCGTCAGACTGCTCTTGCGGTTGCTGACAATGTCGTAGCTGTCGAGTGAGTTCTTGCTGTTTTGCAGCTCGACTTCATAACGGCTGTACGGTGAAAGCGGCAGATAGTTGCGTTTGCCGGTAAGCTGGACGACCCGTCCGTTGACCCTGGCGCTTAGCTTGCCGTCATCATCGAGATCGGTGTTAAAAATCACGCCAGCGTTGCCATCGGTGCGGCCGCTGGCGGCAATATTCCCCCCCTGCCAGCCGGCGCTACCGCTGGCGGTCAGGTTGGTATTCACATAGCCGTCAGCGCCGCTGTTAATATTGAGCGTGCCATTGGCATAGCGGGTATCAAACTGGGTATAGGCTCCGCCGCTCAGCGTTTTGTCATTACCGGTATCGCCGGAGATCGCCCGCGAAATATTGGCCCCAAGGGTACGTACCACCCCCTCATCAAACTGTTTACGGGCGGACAGGTTTGCCATGGTGTAGCCGTTCTGGTGGGTCATACCGGCGCTGAACCAGTTGCCCAGCGGGAGTGAGAAGTCGAGCGCGACATACTTCCCGGTACTGCTACTGCTCTCGCCGCCGCCATTATTAAAGCGCTGAATACCGGCACGCAGACCCAGCGAGCCGAAGGCGCCGCTAAAGAGAGTCTGATAATAATCCGCGGTGTAGTAATGGCTGTTATAGCGACGGTCATCGTTGTAGCTAATGCTAAAGGTCCCCAGCTTTGACCACAGCGGGTTCAGGTTAAGGGTTCCGCCAATCGCCCGGTTGTCGGCGTCGCTGCGGCGTAACCTGGCGCCAATAATGGTTTTTTCCTGGTTAAGCCATATAGTGCTGAAACCACCGGGCAACGAAGCGCTGATACTGCCAATGCTGCTCCAGGAGCTATCGCTGGCCAGCATATTTTGCAGGTTAACGTTGACAGACTCGGTCAGCGGGACGGTCAGACGCGTCTCGCCGACGGCATTGCTATCGTAACCGTAGCCGGTTGCTGCCCAGCTGAGCGTGCCCACGGAGCCGGATGTCGACAGGCCCGCCAGCCAGCTCTCTTTCGCCGGTTTGGTCTTTTTACCGCTCTCAGACCAGCTATCCATATGAAAGCTGCCGCCCCACACCTGCCAGGCCAGCGGTGCGCCCGCTCCGCGTCCGCGACTGAACAGTTTGTTCACCCGCTGGGTGCGCTTACTGACCACCCGGCCATTGACGATAACCTCAACGTCCACATCATAAATACCGTATGGTAGCCCCCGGGTGTCCACTTCGTGGTTACCCATCACAAAGTTCTGGACGCTCAGCAGACGCCCGTCGCGCGATAAATGCACCTCCCCCGCGGCAGGTAAAAAAGCCACGATCGGCGTGACCGATTGTGAATTATCAAACACCGTTGAGCTGGCCTGGTTTCCCCAGGATGCGCCGTAGATTTTGCCCGCGGAAATGGCGGTCATCGGCCCAAGCGACTGTAAATTCCACGTATCCAGCATCCCGCCGGCAAAGCGATGCCCGGCGAAATCACGCTCATACATGGCCTTATAAATTTCGCTATCCTGATTGCTGGTTCCGGTGCCATAGAGCGAACCGTCCAACACGATATGGTGCTCGCGCAGCGAGCTGACGCTGTTCAACGACAGATAGCTGGAGGTACTGTTGCCACCGTTACGCATCTGGTTGTTATACACGCCGAGGTTATAGTTCAGACTGCTGCTGAGGCGGTTAACGCTGGACTGGCCGATATCTTCACTGCGTGAGCGCAGGACGGTTCCCAGCGCTTCTCGTTTCACCACCAGTTGCAGCAGCAACTGCCGCAGACTGAGCTGTAGCTGCGCATCGCGGGTGAGCGTGATGTGTAAATCGCTGTTGAAGGGCGTATTCGCCAGTTCAGTCAGCGTTTTTCGGGTTTGCTCACTGACGCTGGCGTTATCGCCGCGCTCTTCCAGTTGAATATGACGGATGCGCAGCGTACCGGCATCCAGCCAGATAAACGCACTGCCAAGGCGCTGGTCGTCCCCGGTACCCGCACTGCCTTCCAGGTGAAGAAACAGCGGGATACTCATTCCATCCTGTAGCGCCTGGCTGAATGCCTGAGGAATCACCACGCCGCCAATTTGCTGCACCTGCTGAGGCGCGGCATTCACACTAAGTGGAAGAGTCAAAATGGCCATGCCGCAGGCAAGGAGCGTTTTCAGCTCAGGTGAAATCCGTCGTAAAGGCATACCCTGATTCCATCAGCACAATTGTTATTTTACGGGAACAAACTGCTCGCCCTGCCAGAGTGCGACCCGCCCCTTTTTATCGGCAACATTCACGCGGGTGAAACGGCGCTCTTTGCCGGGCATGAGGTAATAATTCTCTTTGCATTCTTTGCCATCTGCGGGCTTCAGGCAGGGGCCGTACGCCAGGATGCGCAGCGTGGCGTTGCCGGTATTCACCAGCGTTGCGTTGGCATACTGATAGCGGTAATTAGCCCTACGCGGGGCAACGACCAGGATGGTGCCGATACGGGCCGATGCGGTAGCAACCGCACTGCGCCTGGCGCTATCGCGCTGCGCATCGCTCAATGCCTGATCGAACCAGACAATGCGGTAGTAGCGTTCTTTATTATCCGCCGGCCCCTTATAGAAAAAGCGGATGACATCGCTACTCTTCGCGGGCAGTAGCAGGCTGGCTGGCGTCAGCAGCACTTCGTCCTGACGGTCCATCGGAATCACGCTGCCACCTTCAAGCGGTGAGGAGAGGCGTTCAACATGGATATTGATTAAACGTCCGCTATCGGTGGTGTTTTTAATCTCTTTACTGAGCACGCTGGCGTCGCTGTTCATAAATGAAGAAATATCGCCAACATCCAGTGCCAGGGCCGGCATGATGGCGCAAAAATACAGGCTGATAGCCAGGATGCGGTTTTTCATATGGATTCGGTCCGTGGGAGAAAGCAGGGGGAATCCCCTGCTCGTGCGACAGAGAAATCAGCTGGTCCAGGTCGCGTCGAACTGGACGCTGACGTCACCGCTCCAGATCCCTTCCGGCAGCGTGCTGTAATCGGTCACTGCGGTCGTACCATTGGTGGTGCCGCTGATGATAGAGAAGTTAAAACCATCCTGGGCGGTAGCGCGGCCAGTCTGGTTGTAGCCATTAGACAGCGCGCTAAGGTTGCCGCCCAGAATGCCGTTCTCCGTGTCGATCATCACGGTATTAGCCGATTTTTCGACGGCAACGCCGTTATAATCCACGCCGACATTCAGCGTCGAACCGGAAGTGTCCAGCTGGGTCAGGGTATTGGTAATCAGACGGGAGGTCAGTTTAAATGCTGTCGCAGTCGCATCTCCTTCAATCGCAACATCAAACAGACCTTTCTGGGAGTTAAAACCTTTAATCCCTTCCGCATACTGGAAAGCCAGGCTACCCAGAGGGGTCACAACCAGTTTGCTGGTGGTGTCTTTTTTTGCCGTTGCCGACCAGGTTGCGACGGCCTGAGCCGTAACGTCTGCGGCCTGAACAGCACCCACACAGAAAGTCGTCACAAGAGCTGCTGCTAACATTTTCAATTTCATATTTCATCACCTGATAAAAATAATAGGCTTGTTATCGCCCGTGCTGTTCCATAGTTTTTTATGGAGCCATTACCCTTAAGAACCGGATGTTCTTAAATGCAAAAGTTGAATAAAACCGATAAAACTCACTAAATTCCCGCAAGAATAAAACGCAACCGCACTGCCAGTGATACAATATTAAATAAGAACCATGTCGGCACCTGATGCCGGCAAGATAAAACGCATTAAAGCAAACATGGTTATGTTGTTGTTATTTAGCAACCCGACTTTATTGCTGGTATTGCTTTTATGTAAGCTCACTGTCTTGATACTCAGACCAAGAATTTCAGAAATATCATTAAGTAAGTTACCAATAATCATTAATGACATTATCTTCTCTTCACGCACCGTGAGTTTTCTTTTCCTGGCTTTAAACTTTTTTAATTTAAGGATGCTTGCAACCGTTTTAACACTCGCATCAGAAGACAGAAAGCAGATATTATTAATGTCAGAAACATCACTGACAAATTTGGCATCGGGTGCCACAATCACTTTCGCCGGGCTGTTCGACAAATAGTATTGATACGAACAAAGCATTTTATCTATCTGTGCAAAATGAATAATGACGTAATCTTCAGCGCTCAACGCCTGACACTGCTGGTGCGCATACTCATTGTCAATGTTATCGACCCAGGCGATGTTGCAGTCATCATCAGCCACACAGGCCAGACCCTGCATATAGAAATAATTATCTGTTACGATTAAGACAGCCATGATAACAGAACCTCCATTCCATTGAGCCTGCTTGAACTCATCCGTTGACAGACGCAACATCAATAATGACGTTGGCCCCTGCTTTTTTACTTTTATTTTATGAGCAGTGACAAAACATCACTATTATTTTTGTTACGGTAACGCTGCCACGTTTCATGCACAAATAGTAAGCTTAATAAGCAGAATTTATTACTCATAAAGTTATGAAGGACAAAAAAATCACATTTGTTGAACATTTGTTAAAACTCAAGCCATTGATAATAATGAGAATAAACAGTAAATTTAACAAATAAAAATCAATTTAGAAAAACCTCATTCAGAGATTGAGATTATTCTTAGTTATGAGTGAATGTCAGGTTTACTCTTTGGTGCTAGTATCGCCTCATCAAATCCCAGATAAATGGCACAGTGGTAACTATTCTCACAATAAGAAATCATATATGGCTACTATTTACGTTATCGAGAACACGCTGCGATTTAACTCAGAAGCGCATACTCTCCATTCCATAAAAAGTAATGAACGCATGACTCTGGCAATACCAGCAAGCCTTTGCTTTGATTTGTTAATAAAAAATCAGGGCAGAATTGTCACCCAGGCAGAGCTGCTGCAAAATGCGTGGGGAGAAAGAGGAATGAGTGTTACGCCGAATACTCTACATCAAAATATCTCTTTGTTGCGCAAGTCTTTAAATCACTTCAATGTGAATGGAACACTGATTCAAACAATCCCTAAACGGGGTTTCATGATTGCTGATGAAGCGAATATCCTGATTGACAGTCCCGGGAGTCCTCCACAGAGGGATAGCGTGGTTCCCGAAATAAATCAGATGAACGGGGTTGTGACGGAAGTAGATGACACTCATCATGAAGGGAGCCAGCAACTTCACGCCGACCCGCCGACGACACAAGACAAAGACGATGTCCTGTCAACGGGAATCATCGGCGCAGTGAGAAGCCGACAGACAGGATGGATTGTTGCTGGTATTGCAAGTCTGTTGATTATTCTGCTGCATCTCTACATTAATCAGTCAGCCACAACCGATTCACCTTTCTCGTCATATACGCTGCTCACGACGATCAACAGTTGCAAGATATTTAGAAACGATGATCTAAGGTTTGATGAATACTATATTAACTTCCTTAAAGAGCATAACATCACCTGCTCAAATGGACAGACTATTTATATAACGAATCATTACCCATCGAGCAGGACTTCACTGATCTCCTGTCGATACCCAATAACATCTAATAAAAAATCATTCTGTACTTCATCTTATTACTTAAAATAACTCAATATGAAAACACGAAAGATAAACAAAGCTATTGCATATGCTTTAATTATTATTACGATAAGCCTGACAGTTTATTACATAAGTTCATCTGATGACGGTGAAAGCATTAGCTGTACGTCCGCTTTTTCAATCGTCAACGGTGATGAGGAATTTTCTTTCTCTGTCACTTTCTTTGCCAGTGATGGTGATGGGTTAATGACATTCAATGGTAACTCAGGAAATTCAAAAGATAATATCAGCATCAGAAAATATATAACCTATGTAAAAAACAAAAATAATATTTATATTTTCAGAAGTAGCAGTACTAATGTTCGCTCGAGTGCTACAGCACTACCTGAGAGGTTCGATGAGATTATGCCGCCGTTCTTTACGGAGATCAGTAAAGAAGATCGATTCATTATCAAAATCTTAAAGATAAAACAGGGCTCATGGGTATTTATGTCAACAAATACCCCCTATTTTATTTGCGAAAATAATAATGGGTAGCGCAAGCCTCGCTAGCAGAACGCGTGGTGCGTGAAACTACCAGGACAACGCTTAATCACACAATGCGGCTGATAACAGCAACCCTCGATCGTGGTGGCCCCGAAATCATAGGGACAGGATGGCCTTTCCCTCAGGGCTTCCCACTGTGTATGGCTGTAGGTTGAAATATTATAAACCTTAATATGATGATATTTATCATTAACCAATACTTTCGAGGAAAACAGCCTCATAGATTCCCCGGGAAGTAACAGAATATCGGCCTCATACCATATAATGAATTTTAAAAAGCGCAATCTCGAGATACTCGAAAATGCCACGCCAGAATGAGGGCAGATAATTGTGTTCTGAATTTTCCATTTCATATCGCGTCCTTGTGCTTTCCTGAAAATAGCCACATAGATAGTGATAACAAAGTTTATAATTATCCGCAAGCCCTCCCCTTGATATTATGATGTAAAGTAACGTACGCGGTCAATAAACTGACAGGCAGGCAGTGGCGGACTGATATAAAATGCGTAGACATAAAGAATTAAAATACATAAATCTACATTACGTCGGGTATAAAATTACAATAAGCGGATGATTGAAATAGCGGCCATAATAAACAGCATACGACGACTCACCCTCACCCCATGACGTTATTTGCGCATATTTACCCGGTTGCCCGGATAGTAAACTGAAATGGCTCCGCTCCCGCGCGGCCGGGGGACGGACCGCTCCCGCCACGCTGTGAGGCGCTATCACATTACAGGATACGCGGAGCGCGCAGACATAAAAAAACCTGAGTCCGGTAGAATACCAAACCCAGGCCCTGAAAGCCGCTTCTTAATGTAAACTGTCCAACTTCATGGGGTCAGTCCAAAACGGGGCTTTTTTTTATGCTTTAACCGCAGCGTTTAAGGATAACCTTAGAACGGGATATCGTCATCGAAATCCATCGGTGGTTCGTTAGAAGGGGCTGCCGGTGCCTGCTGCTGCGGACGAGACTGCGCGCCGCCGCTAAACTGGTTGCCGCCCTGCGGCTGCTGCGGCTGACCCCAACCGCCCTGCGCCTGACCGCCGCCTGCCGGAGCACCCGCGCCCTGCTGACGACCGCCGAGCATTTGCATCGTGCCACCAACGTTAACCACGATCTCGGTGGTGTATTTTTCCTGACCGGATTGGTCAGTCCATTTACGGGTGCGCAGCTGGCCTTCAATATAGACCTGAGAACCTTTACGCAGATACTCGCCGGCCACTTCCGCCAGTTTGCCGAACAGCACAACGCGGTGCCATTCGGTCTGCTCTTTCATCTCACCGGTCGCTTTATCACGCCAGGATTCGGAAGTAGCCAGCGTAATGTTGGCAACTGCGCCACCACTCGGCATGTAGCGTACTTCCGGGTCCTGGCCCAGATTACCGACGAGAATCACCTTGTTTACGCCTCTGCTGGCCATGTTTGTGTCTCCTGAATGCATTTCTTAATAGTGTAAACGCGCGAGTGTACCATTTCCAGGCGCTATGTTGATAGCTGGGAAGTATGTTCCAGATAACTCTCGCGGCACGACATTTTTGCATACCCCGCAGGAAAATGCATTCCAATACTGTATATTCAAACAGGTTAAATTGTGTCATAATTAGCCGTTTCTGCCGTTTGTCCTTCTAACAAACCAGGCTATCCGCGTATCTACCGGGAAAGGTGAATGGATAAGATCGAAGTTCGGGGCGCCCGCACCCATAATCTCAAAAACATCAACCTCGTCATCCCACGCGACAAACTGATTGTCGTCACCGGGCTGTCAGGGTCAGGCAAATCCTCATTGGCTTTCGACACACTGTATGCCGAAGGACAACGTCGCTACGTTGAATCGCTCTCCGCCTATGCGCGTCAGTTTCTGTCGCTAATGGAGAAGCCGGACGTCGATCATATCGAAGGGCTGTCGCCGGCGATTTCCATTGAACAGAAATCAACGTCGCATAACCCGCGTTCTACGGTTGGGACCATTACCGAAATTCACGACTATCTGCGCCTGCTGTACGCGCGCGTCGGCGAGCCGCGCTGCCCGGACCATGATGTTCCTCTGGCTGCTCAGACCGTCAGCCAGATGGTCGACAATGTGCTCTCACAACCGGAAGGTCAGCGCCTGATGCTGCTGGCGCCGATCATTAAAGAACGTAAAGGCGAGCACACCAAAACGCTGGAGAACCTCGCCAGCCAGGGCTATATCCGCGCGAGGATCGACGGCGAGGTCTGCGATCTTTCCGATCCGCCGAAGCTGGAACTGCAAAAGAAACACACCATTGAAGTGGTGATCGATCGCTTCAAGGTGCGTGACGATCTGTCCCAGCGTCTGGCCGAATCCTTTGAAACCGCGCTGGATCTTTCCGGCGGTACCGCCGTTGTCGCCAATATGGACGACGAAAAAGCGGAAGAGCTGCTGTTCTCCGCCAATTTCGCCTGCCCGATTTGCGGCTACAGCATGCGTGAGCTGGAGCCTCGCCTGTTTTCGTTCAACAACCCGGCAGGCGCCTGCCCGACCTGTGACGGTCTGGGCGTTCAGCAGTACTTCGATCCCGACAGGGTTATCCAGAATGCCGAGCTGTCGCTGGCGGGCGGCGCCATTCGCGGCTGGGATCGGCGTAACTTCTACTACTTCCAGATGCTGAAGTCGCTGGCGGAGCATTATCAGTTCGATATCGAGGCGCCGTGGGGCACCCTGGCCGCCGACGTGCAAAAAGTCATTTTGTACGGCTCAGGCAAAGAGAATATTGAATTCAAATACATGAACGACCGTGGCGATACGTCAGTACGCCGTCACCCGTTCGAAGGCGTGCTGCACAATATGGAACGCCGCTACAAAGAGACGGAATCCAGCGCGGTGCGCGAGGAGCTGGCGAAGTTTATCAGCAACCGCCCGTGCGCCAGCTGTGACGGTACCCGTCTGCGCCGCGAAGCCCGCCACGTATTTGTCGAAAATACGCCGCTGCCCACCATCTCCGACATGAGCATTGGCCACGCGATGGATTTCTTCAACAACCTGAAGCTCTCCGGCCAGCGGGCGCAAATTGCCGAAAAAGTGCTGAAAGAGATTGGCGATCGCCTGAAATTCCTCGTCAACGTCGGCCTGAACTATCTGACGCTCTCCCGTTCGGCGGAAACGCTCTCCGGCGGTGAGGCTCAGCGTATTCGCCTGGCGAGCCAGATTGGCGCCGGACTGGTCGGCGTGATGTACGTGCTGGATGAGCCGTCCATCGGCCTGCATCAGCGCGATAACGAACGCCTGCTCGGCACGCTGGTCCATCTGCGTAATCTGGGCAATACGGTGATTGTCGTCGAGCATGATGAAGACGCTATCCGCGCCGCCGACCACGTGATCGACATCGGCCCAGGCGCCGGGGTACACGGCGGCCAGGTGGTGGCTGAAGGGACGCTGGACGCGATCATGGCGGTGCCGGAATCCCTGACCGGGCAGTACATGAGCGGCAAACGCAAGATCGAAGTGCCGAAGCAGCGCGTGCCTGCCGATCCGGGAAAAGTCCTGAAGCTTACCGGCGCGCGCGGCAACAACCTGAAGGATGTGACGCTGACGCTGCCGGTCGGCCTGTTTACCTGCATCACCGGTGTATCTGGTTCCGGTAAATCGACGCTGATTAACGATACGCTGTTCCCGATTGCCCAGCGTCAGCTCAACGGCGCGACCATCGTCGAACCTGCGCCATACCGCGATGTGCAGGGGCTGGAACACTTCGATAAGGTTATCGATATCGACCAGAGCCCGATTGGCCGTACGCCGCGTTCAAACCCGGCGACCTACACCGGCGTCTTTACTCCGGTACGCGAACTGTTTGCCGGCGTGCCGGAATCGCGCTCACGCGGCTATACCCCAGGACGCTTCAGCTTTAACGTCCGCGGCGGGCGCTGCGAAGCCTGTCAGGGCGATGGCGTGATTAAAGTCGAAATGCACTTCTTGCCGGATATTTATGTGCCGTGCGACCAGTGCAAAGGCAAGCGCTATAACCGCGAAACGCTGGAGATTAAGTACAAAGGCAAGACCATTCATGAAGTGCTGGATATGACCATTGAAGAAGCGCGCGAGTTCTTTGATGCCGTTCCGGCGCTGGCGCGTAAGCTGCAAACGCTGATGGATGTCGGTCTGACCTATATTCGTCTCGGCCAGTCCGCCACCACGCTGTCCGGCGGTGAGGCCCAGCGCGTGAAGCTGGCGCGCGAGCTGTCAAAACGCGGTACCGGCCAGACGCTCTATATTCTCGATGAGCCGACGACGGGGCTGCACTTCGCCGATATCCAGCAGTTGCTGGAGGTGCTGCACCAGCTGCGCGATCAGGGCAACACCATCGTGGTCATTGAGCACAACCTGGATGTCATCAAAACGGCGGACTGGATCGTTGACCTTGGGCCGGAAGGCGGCAGCGGCGGCGGTGAAATCCTCGTCTCCGGTACGCCAGAGACCGTTGCAGAGTGCGAAGCCTCGCACACCGCGCGCTTCCTCAAACCCTTGCTGAGCTAATCACCGTGCAAGCTGCTGTCGGGTCGGTTCCGACAGCAGCCGCACCGCCTGCTGGTAAGAGGCGTCCACCAGATAGTAAATCTGCGAATCCGGCAAGGAGCCATCCAGAAAGACCGTACTCCAGTGGGCTTTATTCAGATGTCTGCTGGGTCGGATATCCACATGCTGTTCCCGTAGCAGTTCGGCAAGCTCCGGGCTGGCTTTCAGCGACACCGCTGGCCGCTTGTCTTCCACTTCTTTCACTAATGCAAAGAGCACATCCGACACTTTAATCTGCGTGGCTTTCCAGTCGCTGTGCACACTTTGCTCTGCGCCCGGTTTTGCCATGCAGTACAGCAATAACTCCGAAATGGTCATCTGTTATTCCCCCGTGAGCGTCGCAACAATATGCCGCGAACCGCCGTGAATACGATGTTCCCCTAACCAGATTCCTTGCCAGGTCCCCAGCCTGACGCGCCCGTCCTGCACCGGCAGCAGCAGGGAGACGCCAGGCATCGACGACTTGATATGCGACGGCATATCATCAGGACCTTCATAATCATGTTCGTACGGCGCATTGTCCGGCACCGCGTTAAGAAAATACTGCTCCATGTCGTAGCGGACGGTCGGATCGCAGTTTTCGTTAAGCGTCAGGGAAGCGGAAGTGTGCTGGAGCAGCAGATGCAACATACCGACTTTGACGCACGACAGCGCGTGGAGCTGGCCGAGGATCTCATCGGTCACCAGATGAAAGCCGCGGGATTTTGCGCCTAAGGTCAAAGTTTGTTGATGCCACATAAACCACTCCTGTTGCGAATGAATCTTTCTAAGTGTGCAGCAATAAGCGAAAAGGTAAAACCTTGCCACGCGCTTTTTCGTACAAAAAAGCGGCAACCCGCAGGCTACCGCTTTCGTTTGTGACAGATTTCAGCAGCAGGTGAAATTAGTATTCGGAATTGACGATCACTTCTTCACCCAGCGCTCCGGCCATCGGCAACGGTTTATATGACGAATTTGACGCGCGCAGTACGCGAATGCCGCGAGCCCCGGCATCATGCGCGGCAGAGATGTCGTTATCGGAATCACCGTAGAAGACCTTAATATTCTTCTCCTTCAGCCATTGGACTTTTGTATTCTGTCCCGGCTTGTCGCCGGCAAAAATAACCGGATTCATATTTGCCGCCGGGATCAGGAAATCATCCTGCAGCGTTTTCGAGACCGTTTCCGTTTTGGTCTGACTGCGCCCGGTGACGAAGTAAATGCTATCGCCGCGTTTCACATGCATCGCAATCAGCTGGCGCGCCACCTCTTTTGGCATACTGAAATCGTCCCAGCCGTTATTCATTTTTTCCCAGAACTCCGCTTTTTTCAGGTACGCATCGCTGCCGGGAGAGAAGGTTTTTTGCCCGCGCCAGAAGCCGGGGCTGGAAAACAGAACGGTGTCATCGATATCAAAACCGACGGCAAACGGCTGACGCCCCAACAGGCTGTTTTCAATCTGAGCGACGGAAACCCAGTGAACCGGCGCCTGTTCGGCCAGCCTGGCGACGTTGGTGCCTGGATTGAGCTGTGACGGTGAAGATGCCAGGGCGATTGCGGCGTGATTTAACGTGAAAAGTAAGCAGAAGGCGCTAAAGGCCAAAGTTATCTTGCGCATAGTTATCCCTTTTAAACGTCATCCTGAAAACTGCCACCCTGCTGGCGGATCAACCGCGGCGATACCGCGCGGGTGCGGATGACGGTGCGTATAAGTCGTCGAATCGTTATTATTTTTAATAATGTGGCTGCTTATTACTGGACCATGACCTTAACCCCGGTCCTCGCCGATGCAAAGAATTTTCTGCTCAGATGTCATAGAAAAAGAGAATGATCACACTTCGCAAGGGAGTAGTCCTTTCCCGCCAACGGGAAAGGACATATATTCGCAGGGAATTAGATAACGGCAGAAAATGCCTGGGCCACGCGCTGGACATTACGTGAATTGAGACCCGCCACGCACATCCGGCCGCTGGAAATCAGATACACGCCAAACTCTTCACGCAGACGATCAACCTGCGCCGCGCTCAGGCCGGTGTAGCTGAACATCCCACGTTGTTTGAGCAGGTAGTCAAAATTGACGCCCGGAACCGCTTCTTTCAGCACGTTCACCAGCGCCTGACGCATCGCCAGAATGCGCGTACGCATCTCTTCCACTTCCGCCAGCCAGCAGGCTTTCAGCTCCGCATCATTCAGTACGGTCGCGACAACCTGAGCGCCAAAGTTCGGCGGGCTGGAGTAATTGCGACGGACGGTCGCCTTCAGTTGCCCCAGCACGCGGTTTGCGGTTTCGGTATCTTCGCAAACGATCGACAGGCCGCCCACGCGCTCGCCGTACAGCGAGAAAATTTTCGAGAAGGAGTTGCTGACCAGCATCGGTATGCCAACGCGGGCGATTGCGCGAATCGCGTAAGCATCATCATCCATTCCCGCCCCAAAGCCCTGATAGGCGATATCGAGGAACGGAATCAGGTTGCGCGTCTTCAGCACCTCGGCAATGTGATCCCACTGGGCATGATTCAGATCGGCGCCCGTCGGGTTATGGCAGCACGGATGCAGCAGCACGATGTCGCGCTCAGGCAGGGTCTGCAGTTTCGCCAGCAGCGCATCAAAACGCACGCCATTGGTCTCGTTATCAAACCAAGGGTAAGTGCTTACTTCGAAGCCAGCCCCTTCGAATATGGCGATATGGTTTTCCCAGGTCGGGTCGCTGACCCAAACGCGAGACCCCGGGAAGTAGCGTTTTAGAAAATCGGCGCCCACTTTCAAGGCACCGGAACCGCCCAGCGTCTGAATAGAAGCGACGCGGTTTTGCACCAGCACCGGGTGTTCTGCACCGAACAACAGCGGGGCAATCGCGTTGCGATAAGCGTTCAGCCCTTCCATCGGCAGATACAACGAGGCGCCGTGCGGCTGAGCGTTAAGACGCGCTTCCGCTTCAGCAACCGCCTGTAGCTGCGGGATAATCCCGTCTTCGTTGTAATAGAGGCCGATACTAAGGTTTACTTTGTCACTACGCGGATCTTCTTTAAAACGCTCCATCAAGGAGAGAATAGGATCGCCAGCGTAGGCGTCAACTTTTTGAAACACGTGATGTTTCTCCGGGTTTACGAGAGGCAGGTCATAACACAATAAACCGGAAGCGGAAGAAGATCGAGAGGATGTTGACGGATAGTTGGTGGATAGTTGGTGGAAAGTCGGCGAGGATCGCATGTCCCTCGCTCGCCCTCAGGGGGAATGTCCCGGCTCGCGGCGTAAACGCCTTGCCGGTCCGGTGCCGGTTCCAGGCAACAGCCCCGGTCAGCGCAGCGCTGCCGGAGATGTCACAACCGCAATGTATCGACCCGACGTACGCTTAATCCACGTACTTCATCGATACCCTGGAGGTCAGGCGGGTAATAAGTTCGTAAGCACTCACATTCGTCAGTGCGGCAATACGTTCGACGGGCAGACCGTCTCCCCACAGCACCACTGGGTCGCCGGACTTATCCTGCGCCTCGGGCCCCAGATCGACGCAAATCATATCCATCGCCACACGACCCACAATCGGCACTTCCCGGCCGTTAACCAGCACCGGCGTACCGCTGGGCGCCGCGCGCGGGTAGCCGTCGCCGTAACCCATCGCCACCACGCCTAACCGGGTATCACGCTCACTCACCCAGGTCCCGCCATAACCTACCGGCTCACCCGCTTTATGTTCGCGTACGGCAATCAGACTCGACGTCAGCGACATGACCGGCTGACAACCGAAATCTGCGCCGGTGGAGGGGCTATCCAGCGGCGAGACGCCGTACAGGATGATGCCCGGGCGGACCCAGTCAAAATGCGACTGCGGCCACAGCAAAATTCCGCCCGATGCCGCGATGGAACGCAGGCCGGGCTTGTCTTCACTGAAGGTGGTGAAAATATCCAGCTGGCGTTCGGTGGCGCCGCATTCTGGCTCATCCGCCCGCGCAAAGTGGCTGACGATATTGACCGGCTGGCGCACATTTTTGCACTGACTCAGACGCTGCCAGAAGGCGTCCGCCTGTTCCGGCAGGACGCCCAGGCGATGCATCCCGGTGTCCAGTTTCATCCAGACGGTGACGGGCTCAGGCAACTCAGCCTGCTCCAGCGCCTCCAGTTGCTCCGGGCTGTGTACCGCCGTGTGCAGTTGCTGCGCGGAAATCACCGGCAGATCGGCCGCATCAAAGAAACCTTCCAGTAGCAGGAGCGGTTTCGTGATACCGCCAGCGCGCAGGCGCAAGGCTTCTTCGAGACGGGCGACGCCAAAGGCATCGGCATCAGGGAGCGTTCGCGCGGTCTCAAGAAGACCGTGTCCGTAAGCGTTCGCTTTCACCACTGCAACCAGTTTACTGGCAGGCGCCAGTTCACGCAGACGTTGCAGGTTGTGTCGCAGAGCGCGGCGGTTAATCACAACAGTTGCCGCTTGCATTTAAATTCCTTGATAAAAAAGATCGCTTAAATCATTCGTGTTGCAGGACAAAAACGCGCTGGCGTTTTTGAACAGCGCCTGCGCTGGCCCCGAAGGGGCGAGGACGCAGTCCGGGTCACGCGACAAACCTGAGAGTCCCGCGAACTTAGTCCCCTAAGTGACCGGAGCGAGCAGGCGCAGTCAACGTCCCTGCGGCGCGAAGAATGATGGCGATTTATTCGTCGTCGTACTGTGGTCCCGCATAATTATCAAAGCGCGACCACTGCCCGTTAAAGGTCAGACGTACCGTCCCGATAGGCCCGTTACGCTGTTTACCAATAATAATTTCCGCGATGCCTTTTAAATCGCTGTTCTCGTGATAGACCTCATCACGATAGATAAACATGATTAAGTCGGCATCCTGTTCAATGGAGCCAGATTCACGCAAGTCGGAGTTCACCGGGCGTTTATCGGCACGTTGTTCCAGCGAGCGGTTAAGCTGCGACAGCGCCACCACCGGTACCTGCAGCTCTTTCGCCAACGCTTTTAACGAACGGGAAATTTCGGCAATTTCCAACGTACGATTATCGGAAAGCGACGGTACGCGCATCAGCTGCAGGTAGTCGATCATAATCAGGCCGATGCCGCCGTGTTCACGGGCGATACGCCGCGCGCGGGAGCGAACTTCCGTCGGCGTCAGGCCGGAGGAGTCATCGATGTAGATATTGCGTTTTTCCAGCAGGATCCCCATGGTACCGGAGATACGCGCCCAGTCTTCATCGTCCAGCTGGCCGGTACGAATACGGGTCTGATCGACCCGTGACAGCGATGCCAGGGAACGCATCATAATCTGTTCTGATGGCATCTCAAGACTGAAGATAAGTACCGGCTTATCCTGCAACATCGCCGCATTTTCAACGAGGTTCATCGCAAATGTTGTCTTACCCATCGATGGACGCGCGGCAACAATAATCAGATCCGACGGCTGCAGGCCGGCGGTCTTTTTGTTCAGATCGTCATAGCCGGTATTGACCCCGGTGACGCCGTCATGCGGCTGCTGGAACAGTTGCTCGATACGCGCAACGGTCGCATCGAGGACGTCGGCGATATTCTTCGGGCCTTCATCTTTGCTGGCGCGGCTTTCGGCAATCTTGAACACCCGGGATTCGGCCAGGTCGAGCAGGTCTTCGCTGGTACGGCCCTGGGGGTCGAAACCCGCCTCGGCGATTTCATTGGCCACCGAGATCATCTCACGAACAACGGCACGTTCACGGACGATATCCGCATAGGCGCTGATGTTCGCCGCACTTGGCGTATTTTTTGACAGTTCCGCCAGATACGCGAATCCGCCAACGCTGTCCAGCTGTCCCTGACGCTCCAGCGATTCCGCCAGCGTGATCAGGTCGATCGGGCTACCGGTCTCCTGCAGACGCGCCATTTCAACAAAGATATGGCGGTGTGGACGGGTATAAAAATCTTCCGCCACAACGCGCTCGGCGACGTCGTCCCAGCGTTCGTTGTCCAGCATTAAACCGCCCAACACCGACTGTTCCGCTTCAATCGAGTGCGGCGGGACTTTTAACCCGGCGACCTGCGGATCGCGCTCACGGGGTTCAGTCTGCGGTTTGTTGAAGGGTTTATTTCCTGCCATATTGAATACAGATACCGGGATAGAGATGGGGTCGAAATATTAGCACAGGTCTCTGTTTTGACCCACCCAAATGAAACTGGAGAGAGCTATGGCAATACGAATAGAATTTGAACAACACGGTGGGCCGGATGTGCTCAAAGCCGTAGAATTTACCCCTGCGGATCCGCAAGAAAACGAGATCCAGGTAGAAAATAAGGCCATCGGTATTAACTATATCGATACCTACATCCGCAGCGGCCTCTACCCGCCGCCGTCTCTGCCAAGCGGCCTGGGTACCGAAGCCGCGGGCGTGGTGACGAAAGTCGGGCACAGCGTGCAGCACATTAAAGCAGGCGACCGCGTCGTCTACGCCCAGTCAGCGCTGGGTGCCTACAGCTCGGTACATAATGTGGTTGCCGATAAGGCCGCTCTTTTGCCGGACGCTATCTCCTTTGAACAGGCGGCCGCATCGTTCCTGAAAGGGCTGACGGTCTATTACCTGCTGCGGAAAACCTACGAAATCAAGCCCGGCGAAGCATTTCTGTTTCATGCGGCGGCCGGTGGCGTCGGGCTGATCGCCTGCCAGTGGGCGAAGGCGCTGGGCGCTAAACTGATTGGTACCGTCGGCAGCGCGCAAAAAGCGCAGCGGGCAAAGCAGGCCGGCGCCTGGCAGGTGATCAACTATCGCGAAGAGAATATCGTTGAACGCTTAAAAGAGATAACCGAAGGGAAAAAAGTCCACGTGGTCTACGATTCCGTGGGCAAAGACACCTGGGAAGCGTCGCTCGATTGCCTGCAGCGTCGGGGGCTGATGGTCAGCTTCGGTAACTCTTCCGGCCCGGTAACCGGCGTCAATCTGGGGATCCTCAATCAGAAAGGGTCGCTGTATGTCACCCGCCCTTCGCTGCAAGGCTATATCACCAACCGTCAAGAGCTGGCGGAAGCCAGCAGCGAACTGTTTTCGTTGATTGCCAGCGGCGCGATTAACGTTGACGTGGCGGACAGCCAGAAATATGCCCTCACCGATGCCCGACGCGCGCATGAAGTGCTGGAAAGCCGCGCCACTGAAGGCTCAAGCCTGCTGCTGCCGTAACGGGTGAATCAAGGCAAGGTTAACCTGGCCAACGCACCTGTAGTCTGAAGTATGACGGGAGGGGGAGAAAAGTTTAGGGCTTCCATAAGGAAGCCCTGACTTTTTTTAGTTCGGCTGTATGTAGGGTACAGCGCGATGAATTGGTTAACGCGCTAATAGTGACAGATTTAATAAGCAAAACCTACGCTGTTCTATGCAAAATTCTTCAGGTTGTGACCGACCGCTCACTCCCTTAATAACGCCAGCGGTTGTTGCTGCGGTAGTCTGTCGCTTTTGGCGTATTTATCGACCGAATCACCCACACGACCGCAATGGCTAATAGCAGCCACGGCAGCAGTTTAATCATCATCGCAAACAGCCCGCCAACGAACATCAGCACCGTCGCCACGACAATCGCGGCAAGAATCCCCAGAATCGACACGCCGGTGACCAGCAACATGACAAAAAATCCAATGACAAATAAGAGTTCCAGCATCGTCTTCTCCCCAAAGAAATAACCGAATGACTCTCCGGGTATTACAAGAAACGTGCCAAACTTAATATATTGAATTTAAACAAAAACGCCCTGACGATGAGATCAGGGCGTGGCGTATTTGACTAAATTTTAGCGCAAGATTAACGCTTATCGGCAACCCGCTGCAGCGCATGTTCCAGCACGTTGATATCCGCCCCGGCCTTGTGCGCATTTTCACTCAGGTAGCGGCGCCACTGCCGCGCGCCCGGGATGCCCTGGAACAGGCCCAGCATATGGCGCGTGATATGGCCCAGATAGGTGCCGTTGCTCAGCTCACGCTCGATATACGGATACATCGCCCGCACCACGGCGATCGGGTCGCTGTCGGCACTATCCATCGCAAAGATCTCCCGGTCGACCGACGTCAGGATCCCCGGGTTTTGATAGGCCTCGCGCCCCACCATCACGCCATCCATATGCTCAAGATGCAACTTCGCCTCTTCCAGTGACTTAATTCCGCCGTTGATCGCCATCGTCAGGTGCGGGAAGTCGCGTTTCAGCTGATAAACGCGCGGATAATCCAGCGGTGGAATTTCACGGTTTTCTTTTGGGCTCAAGCCGGAGAGCCAGGCTTTACGGGCGTGGATGATAAACATCTCGCACTCTCCGTTTCCGGAGACGGTATTGATGAAATCACACAGGAATTCATAGCTGTCCTGATCATCGATGCCGATACGGGTTTTTACCGTGACCGGGATAGAGACCACGTCGCGCATCGCTTTGATGCAGTCCGCGACCAGCTGCGCATTGCCCATCAGGCAGGCGCCGAACATCCCGTTTTGCACCCGGTCGGACGGACAGCCGACGTTGAGGTTGATCTCATCGTAGCCGCGCGCCTCCGCCAGTTTCGCGCACTGCGCGAGCGCCGCCGGATCGCTGCCCCCCAGCTGCAGGGCCAGCGGATGCTCTTCTTCGCTATAGGCCAGATAATCGCCTTTGCCATGAATAATCGCCCCGGTCGTCACCATTTCGGTATACAGCAGCGTATGGCGCGACAGCAGGCGCAGGAAATAGCGACAGTGCCGGTCTGTCCAGTCGAGCATCGGCGCGATGGAAAAACGATGGGCGGCAAAAGCGTGAGATGTTGGTTCTGGCATCATGGCGAATAAACAGGCATCCGGATAAAAAGGGGCGCTACTATAGCACAAAGATAAATCACAGAGGCAGCGCACCGCGACGGGTGCTCTGCCTCTGCTTGACGAGCTAGCGTCGGCGCGGTTTGCCGTCGTGCGGGCCGAAAAATTGCGGCGGATGATCGACCCAGCGATCCTGACGCACGGCGGCATATTCCGGGTTCAGCGGATAGTAGATGCGGTTAAATTTTTTGTTTGACTCCCCCACCACTAACAAGCGAACTTCCTGGTCGGTATTATTCAAAAAGGTATGACATACCCCGGTTCCGGCCGGAAAACCGACGCTGTCGCCCGGCTCAAGCTTCCACAAGTAGCCGTTAATCCAGACTTCAGGGTAGCCATCCAGCACATAGATAAACTCTTCTTCATCACTCTCAGCATGGGGATAAGAGGTTCGACGGCCTGGGGGCAAACGTTCGTGATGAATACCCAGCCGGTTGAGCCTTAACCCCCGCGCCAGCGGCGCGCCTATGGAAAAACGCTCCGGGTTATTGGGATAAGTGGCATCATCTGGACCTTCCAGTTCGCGCCAATGTCGAATGCAATCAGGTCGTTTCATCGTTTTCTCCCGAAAATGAGATGCATCAGGTATAGCACAAGCTGCCGGTTCTCGGCGTTTTGCCTGGATCGTGATAAAGTAACAACTTAAGACTCACGCAACCAGAGGATGCTCATGAATAAGACCACTTCGCAAGAAATGTTAGCGCACGCTGAAAAGCTCTGCGCACAGCGCGGCGTGCGCCTGACTCCGCAGCGCCTGGAAGTGTTGCGTTTGATGAGCCTTCAGCAAGGGGCGATTAGCGCCTATGACCTGCTCGACCTGCTGCGTGAGAAAGAGCCGCAGGCGAAACCGCCGACGGTCTACCGGGCGCTGGAGTTTTTGCTGGAACAGGGGTTCGTGCACAAGGTGGAATCGACCAACAGCTACGTGCTGTGTCATCTTTTCGATCAGCCGACCCATAGCTCAGCCATGTTTATCTGCGATCGCTGCGGCGTGGTCAAAGAAGAGTGTGCCGAAGGCGTTGAAGACATTATGCATACGCTGGCGGCGAGAATGGGTTTTGCGCTACGCCATAATGTGATTGAGGCGCACGGCCTGTGTGCGGATTGTGTCGAAGTCGAAGCCTGTAGCACTCCGGGACACTGCCATCACGACCATACGATTCAGATTAAAAAGAAAGCCCGCTGAGGCTATTGCCGCAGCGGAAATCCGGGTTGCCGGTACCTCCATGTACCATCGGGCAGGCAATAACCAAGGGTTAATCGTTAACACTCGCCGCTACCCGCGGCGATCGTTTTTTCGCTCCCAGTCAGCCACTTCTTTCTCCGCCTGCTCTTTGGCGTACCCATAGCGTTCCTGGATTTTCCCGACCAGCTGGTCACGCTTGCCCTCAATGACGGTCATATCGTCATCAGTCAGCTTGCCCCATTTTTCTTTTGCTTTACCTTTCAACTGTTTCCAGTTACCGCCGATTTCGTCTTTGTTCATAATTCAATCCTCATCGTTCGGTGAGTTAACAGCCCGCTGTGTGCCGGGCATAGTATTAACTATAGATAAGAATTCTGAGTTTAATTTATTATTCGGAATCTTTAACTAATTACACATCAAAAATCGCTACGAAAACCAGGTGCCGCGCTGCCAGTGTCGCCGCCAGATGACCGCCAGCGACAGACCGCGCAACGCGAGAAACACCGCCAGCGCCAGCCATAGCGCATGGTTGCCGAGGACCGGCAGCGTCAACAGCGTCAGGGCGAACCCCGCCGCCGCCACCGCCATGCTGTTGCGCATCTCAGCCCCGCGCGTCGCGCCGATGAACATGCCATCCAGCAAATAACACCACACGCCAATCACCGGCAGCACGATCTGCCAGATCAGGTAGCGATCGGCAAGCAGTTGAAGCGAGGGCAGCGAGGTCAACAGGGCGATAATCTGCTGTCCCGCCACGGCATAGGTCGCCGCAAATGCCAGCGCCACCATTCCCGACTGACGGCAGGCCGCCCGCCAGACATCAAGCAACTGGCTACCGTCACGCGCGCCGTACGCCTGCCCGGAGTGCGCTTCCACGGCATAAGCGAAACCATCCAGGGCATAGGCGGTGAAGGTCAGCATAGTCATCAGGAGCGCGTTGACGGCGACTACCTCACCGCCAAGGCGAGCGCCGAAGACGGTCACCGCGCCAAAGCAGAGCTGGAGCAGCAGAGAGCGCAGCATGATGTCGCGATTGAGCGCCAGCAAGCGGCGCAGGTCGCCGCGCCACGCGTGCCGGAGCAGGGCAAATGACACGCCGCGCAGCGCCAGCACGCGCCTTGCCATCAGCAGCCCGATGATCAAGGTGACATATTCGGCGCTCACCGTCGCCAGCGCAGCGCCCTGCACGTTCATCTGCAGGCCCATCACCAGCCACAGGTCGAGTACGATATTCAGCAGATTGCCGACGATCAGCAAAATCACCGGCGCCCGGGCATACTGCACGCCCAACAGCCAACCGAGCAGCACCAGGTTTGCCAGCGATGCCGGCGCGCTCAGCCAGCGGATGTCGAGAAAGCGCCGCGCCTGCTCCAGCACCGCGTCATTGCCGCCAACAATATGCAACGCCAGATCGATAAGCGGGGTACGGAAAAGTACAATCAGCAGGCCGGCGCCTGTTGCCAGCCCCAGCGGCTGCACCAGCGCCCGCACCAGGCGCAGAGGATCTTTTGCGCCAAAGGCCTGCGCCGTCAGCCCGGTGGTGCTCATCCGCAGGAAAAGCAGCAGCATGAAGAGAAAGCTGGTGGCCGTCGCGCCGACCGCGACACCGCCGAGGTAAACCGGGCTGTCGAGATGGCCAATCACGGCAGTATCCACCAGTCCCAGCAGCGGAACGGTGATATTGGAGAAAATCATGGGTAGCGCCAGGCGCCACAGGGCCTTATCAGCGGCGTTAAAGAACATGAGAAAGCGCCTGAGCGGAAGGAGACTGCGCAGCATCATGCATCAGACGATGCTGCGTGGGGAAAGCGTTACAGCCACTCACCGTTGCGAATCACACCAACGGCCAGCCCTTCGATAGTGAAGTTTTGCTCGCGTAGATTCACCACGATAGGGGAAAATTCGCTGTTTTCTGGCAGGAGTTCGACGATGTTGCCCTGTTTTTTAAGACGCTTAACGGTCACCTCTTCGTCAATACGCGCCACGACAACCTGGCCGTTGCGTACATCCTGAGTTTTATGGACCGCCAGCAGATCGCCATCGAGAATCCCGATATCTTTCATTGACATGCCGCTAACCCGCAGCAAAAAGTCAGCGTTCGGCTTGAACATCGCCGGATCGACCTGGAAGTGGCCTTCGATATGCTGCTGGGCCAGCAGCGGCTCACCGGCCGCCACGCGGCCAATCAACGGCAGGCCAGGTTCTTCTTCCGTCAGCAGGCGAATCCCCCGGGAGGCGCCGGAGATAATCTCGATCGCGCCTTTACGCGCCAGCGCTTTCAGGTGTTCTTCCGCCGCGTTTGGAGAACGGAACCCCAAGCGCTGAGCAATTTCCGCACGCGTCGGCGGCATGCCCGTCTGGCTGATGTGATCCCGAATGAGATCAAACACCTCTTGCTGCCTGGTCGTTAACGCTTTCATCCCGCCCCCTGGGTGTATATACAGTTATGCTGTGAGTATATACAGCTAACGGTGATTTTGGAATCAAATTTCACACAAAAATCAGGAGATTCTTTCCATTTTGTGTCCCCGATAGCTCACTGCGCCACGGGGGCTTGCCGCCGTCCGGGCAAAAGCCTATCGGGGTCGCCCGCTCGCCAGGAAGACATAGCGAAGCGGGACATCTCGCAAAATGGCCGCTTAGTGGTAGCGGGTCCATAGTAAGAGGCACCAGGTGGTAAGCGCGATCACGATGGCCAGCAGCACCGCCGCGGAGCCCATATCTTTCGCCCGACCGGACAGCTCATGATGTTCCGGGCCAATACGGTCCACCACCGCCTCAATCGCGCTATTAAGAATTTCGACTATCATCACTATCAGGACCGAGCCTATCAGCAGCACACGCGTGACGGCGTCCACGTCCAGCCAGCAGGCGATCGCCACGGCAACAATGGCGGCGACGCCTTCTTGCCGAAATGCGGCCTCATTTATCCATGCCGCACGGAACCCTTTCCAGGAATAACCTGCCGCTTTAATGATTCGGGTTAACCCAGTGGTATTATTGGCCATTAAAAGAACCTTTTATGTAAATGACGTCAATGAGTGTACGCGTTTGCCGCGTGGCAACGGAAATTTTGCACACTTTCTGTTATTCTTGCCGCGCATTTGCATGATTAACCAGAGGCTTCACATCGTTTATGTCCGGCTGGCAACGAATTTACTATAAATTACTGAATTTACCATTACGGGTGCTGGTAAAAAGCAAGTCTATTCCCGCAGAACCTGCTCAGGAATTAGGGCTGGATACCTCACGTCCTATCATGTACGTCCTGCCTTATAATTCAAAGGCGGACCTGCTGACTCTGCGCGCCCAGTGCCTGGAGCACGATTTACCCGATCCGCTTGAACCGCTGGAAATCGACGGCGCGCTGCTGCCGCGCTACGTATTTATCCACGGCGGTCCGCGCGTCTTTACTTACTACGCGCCGAAAGAAGAGTCGATAAAGCTGTTCCACGACTACCTGGATCTGCACCGCAACCACCCCGACCTGGATGTGCAAATGGTGCCGGTGTCGGTGATGTTTGGTCGTGCGCCGGGGCGTGAAAAAGGCGAAGTTAACCCGCCGCTGCGCATGCTGAATGGCATCCAGAAGTTCTTCGCCGTGCTGTGGCTGGGACGCGACAGCTTTGTCCGTTTCTCGCCGCCGGTTTCTCTGCGCAGAATGGCCACCGAACACGGCACCGATAAAATTATCGCCCAGAAGCTGGCCCGCGTCGCACGTATGCACTTCGCCCGCCAGCGTCTGGCCGCCGTCGGCCCGCGCCTGCCGGCGCGTCAGGATCTGTTCAATAAGCTGCTGGCGTCGAAAGCTATCGCCCGCGCGGTGGAAGATGAAGCGCGCAGTAAGAAAATCTCCCATGAGAAGGCGCAGCAAAACGCCATCGCGCTGATGGAAGAGATCGCCGCCAACTTCTCTTATGAGATGATTCGCCTCACTGACCGCGTTCTCGGTTTTACCTGGAACCGTCTGTATCAGGGGATCAACGTCCACAACGCTGAGCGCGTACGTCAGCTGGCCCATGAAGGGCACGAGATTGTCTACGTACCGTGCCATCGTAGCCATATGGACTACCTGCTGCTCTCCTACGTGCTGTATCACCAGGGGCTGGTGCCGCCGCATATTGCCGCCGGTATTAACCTCAACTTCTGGCCAGCAGGTCCCATTTTCCGCCGCGGCGGCGCCTTCTTTATTCGCCGCACCTTTAAGGGCAATAAGCTCTACTCAACGGTGTTCCGCGAGTATCTCGGCGAGTTGTTCAGCCGGGGTTACTCCGTGGAGTACTTCGTTGAAGGGGGCCGTTCCCGTACCGGCCGTCTGCTGGATCCGAAGACCGGCACGCTGTCGATGACCATCCAGGCCATGCTGCGCGGCGGGACCCGTCCGATTACGTTGGTGCCTATCTACATCGGTTACGAGCACGTGATGGAAGTGGGCACCTATGCCAAAGAGCTGCGCGGCGCGACGAAAGAAAAAGAGAGTCTGCCGCAGATGCTGCGCGGCCTGAGCAAGCTGCGTAACCTCGGTCAGGGCTATGTTAACTTTGGCGAACCGCTGCCGCTGATGACTTACCTGAACCAGCATGTTCCGGAGTGGCGCGAGTCTATCGATCCGATCGAAGCCGTTCGCCCGTCCTGGCTAACGCCGACGGTCAACAACATTGCTTCCGATCTGATGGTGCGCATCAACAACGCTGGCGCGGCCAACGCCATGAACCTGTGCTGCACCGCGCTGCTGGCCTCCCGTCAGCGCTCGTTGACCCGCGAACAGCTGACACAACAGCTGGAGTGCTACCTCGATCTGCTGCGCAACGTGCCGTACTCTCCGGATGCGACCACGCCGGCGGCTTCCGCCAGCGAGCTGATTGACCACGCGCTGAAGATGAATAAGTTCGAGGTCGAGAAAGACACTATCGGCGATATCATCATTCTGCCGCGCGAGCAGGCGGTCCTGATGACCTACTACCGCAACAATATCGCCCATATGCTGATGCTGCCGTCGCTGCTGGCGGCGATCATTACCCAGCATCGTCGTATCTCCCGCGCGGAAGTGCTGCGTCACGTTGAGATGTTCTATCCGCTGCTGAAGGCCGAGCTGTTCCTGCGCTGGGAAAAAGCCGAGCTGGCTGGCGTCCTCGATGCCCTGGTGGCGGAAATGCAGCGCCAGGGACTGATTGTCCTGAACGATGATGCCATCAGCATCAATCCGTCCCACTCCCGTTCCCTGCAACTGCTGGCCGCAGGCGCGCGTGAAACGCTCCAGCGCTATGCCATTACCTTCTGGTTGCTGAGCGCGAACCCGTCTATCAACCGCAGTTCGCTGGAGAAAGAGAGCCGCACGGTGGCGCAGCGTCTGTCGGTGCTGCACGGTATCAACGCGCCGGAATTCTTCGATAAAGCGGTATTCAGTACCTTAGTGCTGACGCTGCGCGATGAGGGTTATATCAGCGACACCGGCGATGCTGAGCCGGCAGAGACGCTGAAGGTCTATCAGATGCTGGCCGATCTGATTACGTCGGATGTGCGCTTGACGATTGAAAGCGTCACGCAGGATGAAGCGTAACGGCTGAAACGGACTTACCTCTCCCCCGGCCCGGCATTTGCGCCGCGCGCCGGGGGAAAGGAAGGGACTACTGCAGATAGCTCATCGCCAGACCGAGAAACACCACCAGTCCGACGTAGTTATTATTTAAAAACGCTTTAAAGCAGTCGTCACGTTCGCGACGGAAAATCAGCTTCTGCTGCCAGAAAAACAGCCCTGCGACGATAAACAGCGACCAGTAATATTCCCAGTGCAGCCCGTTCAGCCAGCCGATGGCGGCCAATAGTATCAGCACCCCAATCTGCAACATACCGATAATGGTACGGTCATGTTCGCCGAACAGGATCGCCGTTGATTTAATCCCGATTTTAACGTCATCGTCCCTGTCGACCATCGCGTACTGGGTATCGTAAGCCACCGCCCACAAAATATTGGCGAGAAACATCAGCCAGCAGCTTAACGGCAACGCTTCACTCACCGCCGAGAAGGCCATCGGAATAGACCAGCCAAATGCCGCGCCCAGCACCACCTGCGGCAGATGGGTGTAGCGCTTCATGAATGGATAGACCCACGCCAGCGCCAGCGCCGCCACCGACAGCAGGATAGTCATGGTGTTTAAGGTCAGCACCAGCAGGAACGAGAGCAGCACCAGCACGACAAACAGCACCCGGGCCTCTTTTTCCGTCACCTCCCCGCTCGGCAGCGGACGACGCGCGGTGCGCTTGACGTGGCCGTCAAATTTGCGGTCGGCATAATCGTTGACCACGCAGCCGGCGGCGCGCATCAGCCACACTCCGGCGACAAAAACGGCCAGAATCCACAGCGGCGGAACACCCGGCGTCGCCACCCATAGCGCCCACAGCGTCGGCCACAGCAGCAGCAGCGCGCCGATCGGTTTGTCAGTACGCATCAGGCGATGAAACGCCAACAGCTTATTCTGCGTCAGACTCCACTCCATTTTCTCTTCCTCTTAATACAGCGGCGATGCAGGCAGAAACAGTTCTGTCAGCAGCAGCGGTTTACCGCTCAGCCGCAGGCGGGAACGACGCCCCCAAAGCTCTGCATAACGCCCAATTTCAATAAAGTCACGGGTTAACGTCGACGAGGTGAACAAATAACGGCCCAGCGGCGTCTGCCCAAGCTGCTGCAGCGCCAGTTCGGGACCGCTCAGCGTCGATTCCGGCACGATAGTTCGCCCGGCCAGCCAGGGTTCATCATCGGCGCAGAGAATGATTTCCCGCAGCCAGTAGCGCGCTTCATCTGGCAGCAACGCCTCTTCGCCCACCAGCGCTTCG
The DNA here is from genome assembly GCF_002806725.1 of Raoultella sp. T31. Lineage (NCBI taxonomy): Bacteria > Pseudomonadati > Pseudomonadota > Gammaproteobacteria > Enterobacterales > Enterobacteriaceae > Klebsiella > Raoultella sp. T31. The sequence continues at coordinate 23,777 of NZ_PIBO01000028.1, read as the reverse complement.
CGTCCGACAAAATCTTCGTTGACCAGCATAACGCTAACCTTTTTCCCTTGTTGCTCAAAGCGTTTGGTCATTGAGTCTTCCAGCAACAGCCAGTCGCGCAGCGAGGGTTCCAGCGGGGGCATAGCGGCAAAATAGCGCAGCGCACGCAGTTGCGTAAGCGCAGGATGTGACATGCCTGATTCTCCGTTACATAACGTAGCAGCCATTGTATCGCAGAATAAGGTCATCAGGGCGGGCAAAGCGTCAAGATACGATCATCGACGTAACAGCCATGTAACAGCCGCCGCCGCATGATAAAAAAAGGCGCGTCCAGACGGACGCACCTAAAGGCTGTGCCTAAACATCAGCATTGTGGGGAGACGATCACCCCTTGCCTTTTACACTGCTGATAAAGGTGGAACGAGCAGATTTCGAGCCAAGGCGCTCAGCTTCGTTCATCAGTTTGAGGGCTTTATCGATATCACCTTTCGCAACAGCCTGCTTGATGCCGTTGTTAAAGTAAGTTTCGGTATCATCCAGCATCGGTTCGCTCTTCGCCGCGGGCGCTGGCGCCGCAACAGGAGCAACAACCGGCGCGGCGGCTGGCGCGCTATAGACCGGCGCCGCCGTATTGCCGACGGTCACCGGCCCCGGACCGGAGGAGCCGAACAGCGGCCCCACCAGCACGCTGGAACCTGATGAGGTTTTCACTTTCAGGCCCAACGAGCCTTCAGTGGTATGTCTGGCGATCGGATCCGGAATATCCGGCACCGCATTACCGGTCCCTTTGGCGTAGGCCTTCGCCGGATCGATTAATTTAGTGGTCTGCTGCAAATCCTGCGGGGTAGTAAAGACCAGCACATAGATTTTTTGCTGACCTAAAGCCGGCGTCAGGCGCATTACCCCTTCCAGGCGATCCGAGCTCATCACGCCCGGCTCCAGATAGGTAAAATAGCTGCTCGGGAAGAACGCCGATGGCGTCATATTCTGGTCAAAAATCAGCACGTTTGGCGCATAAACGCTGGTTTGCTTATTCACTTCACTGGTCAGGGTCAGGGTCAACTCACCGATATTTGCCGGGATGCTGTAGGCCGCCACAGGGCCAACGATGCCGGGGATATTCAGCGACTGCCCTGCCGTCGCTAACGTCGTGGTTTGCGTTTTCGATTGGTCGACCGGCGTCCAGGTTAGCTGTTGCAACGCGGAAGCAGGAATGGTCGGTGCGGCAGAGGTATTCTGCGGCACGAAATTCACATCAGCAAAACTGACTGCGGGTACGCTGGCCAGCAGGCCGGCGGACAGGCAGAGGGCAACGAGACTTTTCTTCATTTTCATTGTTATCACCTCAATTCCGATGGCCAAGCGGTAGCCAGGCAATAGCCCGCTGAGCCGAAGACAGAGGGGCTTGCGCCCCTCTTTTGGTCATCACACGTCAGGTTGGATTACCACCAGATTTCCATCTGGGCACCGAAGGTCCACTCGTCGCTGTCGCCACGGCTGAAAGTCTTGGCAGAAGTGTCGTTGTACGCCACGCCGGAGGTGTAGCCCGCGCCGGAATCACCGTTCGCGTAGCCCCATTTCTCATCCCACTTGGCGTAGGTGGCGAACAGGCGAATCGCCGGACGGGACCAGATGCTGTCACCCGCCTGCCACTGTTGCGCCAGGGTAATTTTGTACTGGTTGTTGCTGTCGCCGGTTTTCTGCGATTTCACGTTGTCGTAGCCCACTTCCAGCAGGGTGCTCATGATCGGCGTCCATTTGTACATAGGACGCACGCCGACGGTCCACCATTTGGTGCCGTTGTTGTTGTCCAGGTTGACATCCTGGTACATCGCCACGTACATCATGTCCCAATCGTCAGCCAGAGAGACTGCGCCGTGGTCAAGCACGCGCCACATGGAACCGTCGTTGTTGATGCTGCCGCCCTGCGGAACGCCTTTACCGTTAGAGGTCATCGCGTCGGTGGCGTACTGCAGTGCAAACTTGTTGTAGCCTTTCAGGATGCTCTGGGTGTGTTCAGCGGTGAACATCCAGCCATCTTTAGACGCATCTGGCTGCAGGTAGTATTTATCCGGAACGTTGGTATGACCGTAGTCAACACCCAGCTCCAGCGTGCCGCCCGGGTTGATTTCCATCTGCGCTAAACGCACGTCGAAGACGTCGTTCGGCACGATGTTGTCATAGACGCGGTTACCCAGCGCATCACGATCGGCGAAGGTCGCCGAACCGCCGGATTCAGAAGAACGGGTCGCTGCCAGAGAGAGTTTACCGAAGCCCAGATCAACGTTTTCAAGACCCGCACCAGGACCGGAGATATCCCAGTAGTAGAAGTCGATCATGTGCACGTCATGACGCTGGTAGAAACGCTTACCGGCCCAGATAGTGGAGCCTGGCAGCCAGTCGATCAGGTTTTTACCCTGCACGTTCGCTTCACGGAATGCCGGGCTGGTGGATTCCCAGTCATTTCGCTGCGATACGGAGTAGGCAACGTTAGTATCGAAGTAGAAGCTCTTATCACCTTCTTTCCAGACTTCCTGACCCAGTTTTAATTCCGCATAGGTTTCACATTCGTTACCAAGACGGTATTTACTTTGAGCACCGGTTGCCTGGAAGCACTGTTGTTCACCGCCGCTGCCGGTCCAGCCGATACCGGAACGGGCATAACCGTGGAAATCGACGGCCAACGCCTGAGCAGACATAACGCCTGCCGCGACGGCTACCGCCAGTGGAAGTTTGCGCAGAGTAATCATCATTCTATCTCCTGAGATCATTGCTTTTCTTTGAACACTTCGCCCGTCGTTATGCCTGCCTGCAGCGCGCTAAGGGGTTCGTGTTTTTTTTTAATGGGAAGCCTTATACGCCCGGCTCTTTATGCAACCGACGACACGCCGTACCATCCTCACGGAATAAATGGCAGCGCTCTGGCGGCAAACCGATAGCGAATGTGGCTCCCTCTTCTACCAACACCACGTCATTCTGGCGGTAAACCAGGTTTTGACGGATGGCGGGGATCTGGATATGAATTTGTGTTTCGTGACCAAGCTGCTCAACCACCTGAACGACCCCTTCGAGGGTGACGTCGGCGATATCGCTGGGCAGCAGATGTTCCGGGCGGATACCTAAGGACATATTGGCGCCAACCTGAACGCGGGCGCTGTCTACCGGCAGCCAGACGTGCTGATGGTTCGGCAACTCAACCTGAACCTGCTCAATGGCGGTTGCGGTCACTTTTACCGGCAGGAAGTTCATCTTTGGCGAGCCAATAAAGCCCGCGACAAAGCGATCGGCCGGGTAGTGATACAGTTCCAGCGGTTTCCCGACCTGCGCCACGCGGCCGGCGTCCAGCACCACAATTTTGTCGGCCAGCGTCATCGCTTCGACCTGATCGTGGGTCACGTAGATCATCGTGCGCCCAAGGCGCTTATGCAGGCGGGAGATTTCGATACGCATCTGCACACGCAGCGCGGCGTCGAGGTTAGACAGCGGTTCATCGAGCAGGAACACGCGGGGTTCGGCTACCAGGGTACGGCCAATCGCCACACGCTGACGCTGTCCACCGGATAATGCCTTCGGTTTACGCTCCAGCAGATGCGCCAGCTGCAGGACTTCCGCCACCTGAGTGACGCGCTGGTTAATTAAATCTTTTTTAGCGCCGGCCAGCTTGAGGCCGAAAGACATGTTTTCCGCAACGGAAAGATGAGGGTAAAGCGCATAAGACTGGAACACCATCCCGATGCCGCGTTCGGCCGGAGGGATATCGTTCATTCGCACATCGCCAATAAATAAATCACCGCTGGTTATGGTTTCCAGCCCGGCAATCATACGCAGCAGGGTCGATTTGCCGCAGCCCGATGGCCCGACAAACACCACGAACTCCCCTTCCTGAATGTCGAGATTGATATCTTTCGATACCACCACGTCACCCCAGGCTTTCGTTATATTTCGCAGCTGTACGCTCGCCATCCCCATCTCCCTTCGTTACAACCTGTCACTAACAGACACATTCAAGATGGGCTGACTATGCGGCATTCATTTACCTGTTGAATCCTCCACCCCCGCCTTTTTTATGGGGGAGGAGACGGGAGGATGAGAGATTGCCCCTCATAGCGGGGGATGGCGAGGCCAAGCCATTTTCGTGATGCAGGTAGCAAAAATGGCCTCGCTTTTATGTGCTCCAGACCCCAATACGCGCATTTCTGCAATGCAGATCACACAAACCGCGGGTGGGGCGTAGACACGGGGAGGATGGAAAGGGGTTGTTAAAAAAGGAAACTCATCACCGTTAAGCCACCTAAGTGTATCCACGAGCACATCACCAAAAAGGACTGGTATATGAAAATCAAAACCGGCGCTCGCATCCTCGCGTTGTCTGCATTGACGACGATGATGTTTTCCGCCTCTGCCCTCGCCAAAATTGAAGAAGGTAAGCTGGTTATCTGGATTAACGGCGACAAAGGCTATAACGGTCTCGCCGAAGTGGGTAAGAAGTTTGAAAAAGACACCGGCATTAAAGTTTCCATCGAACATCCGGATAAGCTGGAAGAGAAATTCCCGCAGGTCGCGGCGACTGGCGACGGCCCGGACATCATCTTCTGGGCTCATGACCGTTTCGGTGGCTATGCACAATCTGGCCTGCTGGCTGAAATCTCCCCGGACAAAGCGTTCCAGGACAAACTCTATCCGTTTACCTGGGATGCCGTACGCTATAACGGCAAACTGATCGCCTACCCTATCGCGGTTGAAGCACTGTCGCTGATTTACAACAAAGACCTGGTCCCGAATCCGCCGAAAACCTGGGAAGAGATCCCGGCGCTGGATAAAGAACTGAAAGCGAAAGGTAAGAGCGCGCTGATGTTCAACCTGCAAGAACCGTACTTCACCTGGCCGCTGATCGCCGCTGACGGCGGGTATGCGTTCAAATTTGAAAACGGCAAGTATGACGTCAAAAACGTGGGCGTCGACAACGCTGGCGCGAAAGCCGGTCTGACCTTCCTGGTTGACCTCATCAAGAATAAACACATGAACGCCGATACCGATTACTCCATCGCTGAAGCAGCCTTCAACAAAGGCGAAACCGCGATGACCATCAACGGTCCGTGGGCGTGGTCGAACATCGATAAGAGCAAGATCAACTACGGCGTCACCCTGCTACCCACGTTCAAAGGCAAACCGTCTAAACCGTTCGTTGGCGTACTGAGCGCCGGTATCAACGCCGCCAGCCCGAACAAAGAGCTGGCGAAAGAGTTCCTCGAAAACTACCTGCTGACCGACCAGGGCCTGGACGAAGTGAACAAGGACAAACCGCTGGGCGCCGTTGCGCTGAAATCCTTCCAGGAAAAACTGGAGAAAGACCCGCGTATTGCCGCCACCATGGCGAACGCCCAGAAAGGCGAAATCATGCCGAACATCCCACAGATGTCCGCCTTCTGGTATGCCGTACGCACCGCGGTTATCAACGCAGCTAGCGGTCGTCAGACCGTCGATGCCGCGCTGAAAGACGCCCAGTCTCGTATCACTAAGTAAGCAGAAAAACGGCGGGTAGCGCATGCGTTTACCCGCCCTACGACTACGGCACGATCCGTAGGTCAGGTCAGCGCAGCGCCACCTGACGATAAGTCTCCATCGTTGTAGAGGAAGAACCCCATGGATGTCGTTAAAAAGAAACACTGGTGGCAAAGCCCGCAGCTGACATGGTCTGTGATTGGCTTGCTGTGCCTGCTGGTGGGTTACCTTGTCGTTTTGATGTACGCCCAGGGGGAGTACCTGTTTGCCATCCTGACGCTGATTTTAAGCTCAGCGGGTCTGTATATCTTCACCAACCGCAAGGCCTATGCCTGGCGCTATGTCTACCCGGGTCTCGCCGGGATGGGGCTGTTCGTCCTGTTCCCGCTGGTCTGCACCATCGCTATCGCCTTCACCAACTACAGCAGCACCAACCAGCTGACCTTTGAGCGCGCTCAGGCAGTGCTGATGGACCGCTCATTCCAGGCCGGTAAATCCTACAACTTCTCGCTGTTTCCGGCGGGAGATGAGTGGAAACTGGCGCTGACCGATGGCGACAGCGGCAAAAATTATGTCTCCGACGCCTTCAGGCTGGGCGGCGAGCAGAAACTGGCTTTAAAAGAAGGTGAAGCGCTGCCGGAAGGCGAACGCGCGAACCTGCGTATCATCACCCAAAACCGCACCGCGCTGAACCAGCTGACCGCCATCCTGCCTGACGACAGCAAAGTTGTCATGAGTTCACTGCGCCAGTTCTCCGGCACCCAACCGCTGTATACGCTGGCAAACGATGGCACGCTGGCCAACAACCAGAGCGGCGTAAAATATCGGCCGAACAATGACGTCGGTTTCTACCAGTCCATCAATGCCGACGGTAGCTGGGGCGCTGAGAAGCTGAGTCCGGGCTACACCGTCGGGATCGGCTGGGATAACTTCACCCGCGTCTTTACCGATGAAGGGATTCAGAAACCGTTCTTCGCTATCTTCGTCTGGACGGTGGTCTTCTCAGTCCTGACCGTGATTCTGACCGTGGCCGTGGGCATGGTCCTTGCCTGCCTCGTGCAGTGGGAATCCTTGAAAGGCAAAGCGATTTACCGCGTTCTGCTGATTCTGCCTTACGCCGTGCCGTCGTTTATCTCGATTCTGATTTTCAAAGGGCTGTTCAACCAGAGCTTTGGTGAAATCAACATGATGCTCAGCGCGCTGTTCGGCATCAAGCCAGCCTGGTTCAGCGATCCGACCACCGCGCGTTCGATGATCGTTATCGTCAACACCTGGCTGGGCTACCCGTACATGATGATTCTGTGCATGGGCCTGCTGAAAGCGATCCCTGACGATCTGTACGAAGCCTCGGCAATGGACGGCGCCGGTCCATTCCAGAACTTCTTTAAGATTACGCTGCCGCTGCTGATTAAGCCGCTGACGCCGCTGATGATCGCCAGCTTCGCCTTTAACTTTAACAACTTCGTGCTGATTCAGCTGTTGACCAACGGTGGGCCGGACCGTCTCGGCACGACCACGCCGGCCGGCTATACCGACCTGCTGGTCAGCTACACCTACCGTATCGCCTTCGAAGGCGGCGGCGGTCAGGACTTTGGTCTGGCAGCGGCGATAGCCACCCTGATCTTCCTGCTGGTAGGCGTACTGGCGATTGTTAACCTGAAAGCCACACGAATGAAATTCGATTAAGGAGGGCTCTGAACATGGCTATGGTACAACCCAAATCTCAGAAGCTGCGTTTATTCACCACGCACCTCCTGCTGCAGGTTTTCATCGCGGCGATCATGTTCCCGCTGCTGATGGTGATTGCTATCTCGCTGCGCGAGGGTAACTTCGCCACCGGCAGCCTGATCCCGGACCGGATCTCCTGGGAGCACTGGCGGCTGGCGCTGGGCTTCAGCGTCGAGCATGCGGATGGCCGCGTCACCCCGCCACCTTTCCCGGTGCTGCTGTGGCTGTGGAACTCGGTGAAAGTGGCCGGGATCACCGCCATCGGTATCGTGGCGCTCTCCACGACCTGCGCCTACGCCTTCGCCCGTATGCGCTTCCCGGGCAAAGCGACCCTGCTGAAGGGGATGCTGATTTTCCAGATGTTCCCGGCGGTGCTGTCGCTGGTGGCGTTATACGCCTTGTTTGACCGCCTCGGCCAGTATTTGCCGTTTGTCGGCCTGAATACTCACGGCGGTGTCATCTTCGCCTATATGGGCGGGATTGCGCTGCACGTCTGGACGATTAAGGGCTACTTCGAAACCATCGACGGCTCGCTGGAAGAAGCGGCGGCGCTGGATGGCGCGACGCCGTGGCAGGCCTTCCGTCTGGTCCTGCTGCCGCTGTCGGTACCGATTCTGGCGGTGGTGTTTATTCTGTCGTTCATTGCCGCGATTACCGAAGTGCCGGTGGCCTCGCTGCTGCTGCGCGATGTGAACAGCTATACCCTGGCCGTCGGTATGCAACAGTATCTCAACCCGCAGAACTACCTGTGGGGCGACTTTGCCGCTGCGGCGGTGCTCTCCGCCATTCCGATTACGGTTGTCTTCCTGCTGGCCCAGCGCTGGCTGGTTAACGGCCTGACGGCAGGCGGGGTGAAAGGTTAAGTTTCATCGTTATACCCGCCCCAAATTTCAGCGCAGGGACGGTGCTTTAGGTGCTGTACACGAACCCCAACCGGGTACGGCAACTACCGCCCTCAGTTGAAAAAGTAAGGCAAATGCCACTGCTATCCTCAACTGGACCCTACATAAATTAAGTTTTGTGACTGTTGGTCAGCGGCCTCTGGAGGCCGCTTTTTTTATTCGCGTTTCAGCCGGTTGGAGTTACACAGCCACAGCGTAATCACCAGAATCAGGATCGCTGCCGAATAGATAAGTACCGCCATGGGCGATTCGTGATCGACAATAATCAGGCGCACAATCGCCGTAATGCCGATATAGACAAAATAGCGCAGCGGGAAGTGAAAGCCCGACTCAAAGTACTTCACAATCAGCGCGATAAATTCGAAATAGAGAAAATAGACCACCAGCCCTTCGACCAGCTTGTACTTACTGACCGGTTCCGGAGTAAACAGGACATGCGCCAGATGGAATGTCTCTTTCCCCAGGAAAACCACCAGGATTATCCCGAGGCACAACAGCGCCAGATTCAAAACCGCCTGCATGGCGGTCGCCACAAAATTGACCAACGGACGATAGACCGGCGGCATAGGTACACCTCTTATCTTCATTATTCCTGCCGATCTGTATAACGCAAAAATGTGATACAGATCGATATTTTTCGTTAACTTTTTGCGTCTGTTGCGTCAAATGTAACAATCACTTGCCAGACTGGCGGGTTAAAAAGGAAACAGCAATGCTGACAATACGTACGGCGCACCGGGAAGACGCTCCCCTGCTGAGTGAAATGGGGAACGCCAGCTATCGTCACCACTTTACCCATCTCTGGCATAGCGCCAGTGAGCTGGCGCTCTTTCTCCAGCAGGAGTACTCCCTGCCCGCGCTTCAGCGCAGCCTCGCCGATGAGCGCAGCTGCTGGCTGATTGCCGAAGACCAGCATCCTGTCGGCTTCGCGAAATACAGCTGCCACCAGCCGATGGCGGCCGATGGCCCGCACGGCACGTTGCTGCATAAGCTCTATTTACTGCCTGCTGAAACAGGGCATGGCTACGGTGAGCAGATTTTTAGCGCCGTTGCGGCGCGGGCAAAGGCGGCGGGCGATGACTGGCTGTGGCTAGAAGTCCTCGCCAGCAATCCTGGCGCCAGGCGTTTTTATGAGCGTTCAGGTATGCAATATGTGAAAGACAGCCTGTTCCGCTCCGCAACCCAGATGAGCACACTACATATTCTGGCCAAACCTATCTGAGGGACGCTATGCACACTCTTCGTGAAACCGGCATCCGTAACGTCGCCAGCGGCGAGAACGTGGTGATTTATCAGCCTGCCAATCTCTATGACTGCACGCTTGGCGATAACGTTTTCGTCGGGCCATTCGTCGAAATTCAGGGCAATACGCGCATCGGCGCCGACAGTAAAATCCAGTCCCATACCTTTATCTGCGAGTATGTCACGATCGGCGAACGTTGCTTTATCGGCCACGGCGTGATGTTTGCCAACGATATGTTTCGCGAGGGGCGTCCCGATGACAACCGGGAAAACTGGGGGCGAATTACCATCGGGAACGATGTCTCTATCGGCAGCGGCGCGGCCATTCTGGCGGTCAGCATCTGCGATGGCGCGGTGATTGGCGCAGGGAGCGTGGTCACGAAATCGATAACAGAAAAAGGCGTGTGGGCAGGAAACCCGGCGAAACTACTGCGGCGGCTATAAGCAAAAATGCCGACCCGGAAGGTCGGCATTGAGATCGGTTCGCGGTTATGCCCGGATATTTGCCGGGCGGCGGCTGACGCCTTGCACGGCCTACAAAACACGGCCCCTAGACCCATGCAAGCGACGCGCCGGGATGATGACGCCTTGCATGACCAGCAACACACACTCCGTAGGCCCGCGCAAGCAACGCGCCGCCGGGCGAACGCACAAAAGCACATAGCCTGAATACCGATCGCCCTGACCGGTATTCAGGCACCCGCGACTTATGCGCGCCAGGCTTTGTAACGGTTGATCAGGCCGTTCGTCGAGCTGTCGTGGCTGCTGATTTCTGCACCATCTTTCAGCTCTGGCAGAATGCGGTTTGCCAGCTGTTTGCCTAACTCAACGCCCCACTGGTCGAAGGTGAAGATGTTGAGGATCGCGCCCTGAGTGAAGATCTTATGCTCATACAGAGCAATCAGCGCGCCCAGGCTGAACGGGGTGATTTCGCGCAGCAGGATGGAGTTGGTTGGGCGGTTGCCTTCGAACACTTTGAACGGCACCACGTGATCCAGGGTTGCCGGATCTTTACCCTGGTCACGATATTCCTGCTCAACCACTTCGCGGGATTTACCGAACGCCAGCGCCTCGGTCTGTGCAAAGAAGTTAGACAGCAGCTTCGGATGGTGATCGGAGAGCGGGTTATGAGTAATAGCCGGGGCGATAAAATCGCACGGTACCATCTTAGTGCCCTGGTGGATCAGCTGGTAGAACGCGTGCTGACCGTTGGTACCCGGTTCACCCCAGATGATCGGGCCGGTCTGGTAATCCACGGCGTTGCCGTTACGGTCAACGTATTTGCCGTTAGATTCCATGTTGCCCTGCTGGAAGTAGGCCGCAAAGCGGTGCATGTACTGGTCATACGGCAGAATGGCTTCGGTTTCCGCGCCGAAGAAGTTGTTGTACCAGATACCGATCAGCGCCAGCAGCACCGGCAGGTTTTTCTCTGCCGCAGTGGTGGAGAAGTGTTTGTCCATCGCATGCGCGCCGGAGAGTAGCTCAACAAAGTTGTCGAAGCCCACGGACAGGATGATCGACAGACCAATCGCTGACCACAGCGAGTAGCGACCGCCAACCCAGTCCCAGAACTCGAACATGTTAGCGGTGTCGATGCCGAACTCACCCACCGCTTTGCCGTTGGTGGAGAGCGCCGCGAAGTGCTTCGCCACGTGTTTTTCGTCACCGGCGGTGCTCAGGAACCAGTCGCGCGCGCTGTGGGCGTTGGTCATGGTTTCCTGGGTGGTAAAGGTTTTAGAGGCGACCAGGAACAGCGTGGTTTCCGGGTTTACGCCCTTCAGCACTTCGGCGATATGGGTGCCGTCGACGTTAGAGACAAAGTGCATATTAAGGTGGTTTTTATACGGACGCAGCGCTTCGGTCACCATGAACGGGCCGAGGTCAGAGCCGCCGATACCGATATTCACGACGTCGGTAATCGCTTTACCGGTATAGCCTTTCCAGCTGCCGGAGATGATCGCTTCAGAGAAATGCTTCATCTTTTCGAGAACAGCATTCACTTCTGGCATCACATCTTTGCCATCAACAATAATCGGGGTATTGCTACGGTTGCGCAGAGCAACATGCAGAACCGCGCGATCTTCAGTGCGGTTGATCTTCTCACCGGAGAACATGGACTTGATAGCCGCTGCCAGATCGGTCTCTTTCGCCAGAGCCTGCAGTTTAGCCAGCGTCTCTTCGGTAATGCGGTTTTTTGAAAAATCCACCAGCATCAGATCGTCGAACGTTGCGGAAAACTTAGAAAAACGGTCGCTGTCTTGCGCAAAAAGCTCGCTGATAGTGACATCTTTCATTTCATCAAAGTGTTTCTGTAATGCCTGCCAGGCAGAGGTCTGCGTTGGGTTGATGTTTTTCATTAGCAATACTCTTCTGATTTGAGAATTGTGACTGCGGTCGATTGTAGCGCCGGCGGCAAAAAATTGTGATGATTTTTATGTCATGCCTATGACACGCGTCAGGAACAGGGTCAGATCGGAGCAAAAAGCCTCTACGAGTATAGTCATCATAAGGCTTTTTTCTGTTAATCCCCCGAGCATGAAAAATCCGCATAACCGCAGCGTTGACATACCCGCTCCGAAGCCTTTATATAACTGCACTTGTATTGCTCGCGCATTTCACGCTACAGCGAAAGGGTATTGCTGGGATAATCACCAGCGCCTCAGGCAAAGTGAAAGACGTCGGTAATTGCCAGAAGAGGTGCGTTGCCCAGGTAACCGTATTGGAGGAACCAGTCCGGCGAAAATACGTGAGGGGGAGCAACGCCGAGGTGATAAAGCGTCTGGTACGCACATCACCGGCCACAGGGGCTGAATCCCCTGGGTTGTCACCAGAAACGTTCGCAGTCGGGCGTTTCATACCCAGGAACTGACGCAAGGCGTCGGGGAGCGGGTCTACAAGGTGGAGCACTTCTGGGTGACATCGTAGCTGTTTATTGCTCTGCGCCCACCCTGTTTTTCGCTCTTCCCTTGTGCCATGGCTGAATAATTTGGCCTGGCTTATTAAGACATTTTATTACTGTAAGCTGGTGTCCAGCCCCACTCAGGAATCGTTTTAATAAGTCAGGCCCTCCTGACACGAGGTTGTTATGACAGATTTAGTTGTAGCCAAATTCGGCGGCACCAGCGTTGCCGATTTCGATGCCATGAATCGCAGCGTGGATGTTGCGCGACTTGATGAGAACACGCGCGTCGTGGTGTTATCGGCCTCTGCGGGTGTGACCAATCTTCTGGTTGCTTTGGCTGAAGGGCTGGAACCCGCTGAGCGTTTTGAAAAGCTCGAATCACTGCGCCAGATTCAATTCAATATCCTGGAGCGCCTGCGCTATCCCAACGTGATTCGCGAAGAGATCGAGCGCCTGCTGGAAAATATCACCACCCTGGCAGAAGCCGCTGCGCTGGCAAGTTCCGCGGCGCTGACCGACGAACTGGTCAGCCATGGCGAACTGATGTCCACCCTGCTGTTTGTCGAAATTCTCCGCGAGCGCGGTATCGCGTCACAGTGGTTCGATGTGCGTAAAATTATGCGCACCAGCGATCGCTTCGGCCGCGCCGAGCCGGACATTGCCGCACTCGCCGAGCTGACGCAGCTGCAGCTGACTCCGCGCCTGGCTGAAGGTCTGGTGGTCACTCAGGGCTTTATCGGCAGCGAAGCCAAAGGTCGTACCACTACGCTGGGCCGCGGCGGCAGCGACTATACCGCCGCTCTGCTGGGCGAAGCCTTGAACGCCAGCCGTGTCGATATCTGGACCGATGTCCCGGGGATCTACACCACCGACCCGCGCGTCGCGCCGGCGGCAAAACGTATCGATGTCATCGCCTTTGCCGAGGCGGCCGAAATGGCCACCTTTGGCGCCAAAGTGCTTCATCCGGCCACCCTGCTGCCCGCCGTACGTAGCGATATTCCGGTCTTCGTCGGCTCCAGCAAAGAACCCACCGCCGGCGGAACGCTGGTGTGCAATAAAACCGAAAATCCGCCGCTGTTCCGCGCGCTGGCCCTGCGCCGTCGCCAGACGCTGCTGACGCTGCATAGCCTGAATATGCTGCACTCGCGCGGCTTCCTCGCGGAAGTGTTCGGCATCCTCGCGCGGCACAATATCTCCGTGGATCTGATAACCACATCCGAAGTCAGCGTTGCGTTGACCATGGATACCACCGGTTCGACCTCCGCCACCGATACACTGCTGACCCAGGCGCTGTTGACCGAGCTCTCTTCCCTGTGCCGCGTAGAAGTGGAGCAGGATCTGGCGCTGGTGGCGTTAATCGGTAACGAATTGTCGCGCGCCTGTGGCGTGGGCAAAGAAGTTTTCGGCGTCCTGGAGCCGTTCAATATTCGTATGATTTGCTACGGCGCCTCCAGCCACAACCTCTGCTTCCTGGTACCCGGCGCGGATGCCGAGAAAGTCGTGCAGAAATTGCATCATAATTTGTTTGAATAATATTTCTTCACGCGATAAATATTACCTATAGCCGGGCTCGAACCCGGCTTTTTTATAACTATATCAACACAACACCCCTCTATCGTGCGGACGGCTGGCCGGTGAACGCTCCTTGATGCACGGCAGACAACGTGTCCGGGAAAACAGGCACCGCCTGCGCTGGCATAGTCCGAAAGATGAGGCGTTAATCGCAAGGAAAACAACATGCTCGCTATTCTGACGAGGCTGTTCCCGTTATGGGCGCTGCTGCTCTCTGTTCTGGCTTATTACACCCCGTCGACCTTTACCCCCGTCGGGCCATGGGTGACCACGCTGCTGATGCTCATCATGTTCGGAATGGGGGTGCATCTGAAACTGGACGACTTTAAGCGCGTGCTGTCGCGCCCGGCGCCGGTGGCCGCAGGTATTTTTCTTCACTATCTGGTGATGCCCCTCGCCGCCTGGGCGCTGGCGCTGCTGTTCCATATGCCGCCCGAGCTTTCCGCCGGTATGGTGCTGGTCGGGAGCGTCGCCAGCGGGACCGCATCGAACGTGATGATCTATCTCGCAAAAGGCGATGTGGCGCTGTCTGTCACCATCTCATCGGTTTCTACGCTGGTCGGCGTGGTGGCGACGCCGCTGCTGACGCGACTGTATGTGGATGCGCACATTCAGGTCGATGTCATGGGGATGCTGCTCAGCATCCTGCAGATCGTGGTGATCCCGATTGCGCTGGGACTGGTGATTCACCATACGCTGCCCAAAGTGGTGAAAGCGGTTGAGCCTTTTCTGCCTGCCTTCTCGATGATCTGCATCCTGGCGATCATCAGCGCCGTCGTCGCTGGTTCTGCCTCGCATATCGCTTCGGTGGGCCTGGTGGTCATTGTCGCGGTGATCCTGCATAACGCCATCGGTCTGCTCGGCGGCTACTGGGGCGGGCGGCTGTTTGGCTTTGACGAGTCAACCTGTCGGACGCTGGCGATTGAAGTGGGGATGCAAAACTCCGGTCTTGCCGCTGCGCTGGGGAAAATCTACTTCGGCCCGCTCGCCGCGCTGCCCGGCGCGCTGTTTTCAGTCTGGCACAACCTGTCCGGTTCGCTGCTGGCGGGCTACTGGTCGGGAAAACCTACCGCCAAAAACGAGAACACACGCTGATATTCCGTCGCCCGGGCCAACGGCCCGGGTATTTTCCCGTCTGCGCCCTCTTCTACGAGGCTAACGCGCTGTCCGTCGGCCCGCGATTACCGTACACTGGGTTATCCGGCAGACTGAGGGCACCACTATGGCACTTCCCCGCATTACGCAAAAAGAGATGACAGAGCGCGAGCAACGCGAACTCAAAACGCTGCTTGACCGGGCCCGGATTGCGCACGGTCGAGCGCTGACCAACGCCGAGACCAACGCCGTCAAGAAAGAGTACATCGACAAGCTGATGGCGCTGCGTGAAGCCGACGCGAAAAAGGCCCGCCAGTTAAAGAAAAAGCAGGCCTACAAACCCGATAGCGAAGCCTCATTTTCGTGGTCGGCGAGCACGCCAACGCGCGGCAGGCGTTAACGCCCTTTCTTTTTCCGCCCCGGCTGAGTAAAACGTTTTCCGTTAGACGCCGGGCGTCCTTTCTCGTTTTTCTCATTGCTCTTTTCAACCTTCACCACCGGACGCTTGATCCCGGCGGTTTTCGGTTTGGCTTTCGCCTTCGGTTTAGCCTCAGAGGACGAATTCTCAATCAGCTTAAACAGCGCCACCAGCTCATCATCCGTCAGGTCGCGCCACTCACCGAGCGGCAATCCCGACAGCCCGACGTTCATGATGCGCGTCCGTTCAAGCTTCGTGACCTCATAGCCAAAGTGCTCACACATCCGGCGAATCTGCCGGTTCAGGCCCTGAACCAGGGTAATGCGGAACACCAACGGCGCTTCCTTCCTGACTTTGCACTTCTTCGTTACCGTACCGAGAATCGGTACCCCGGCCCCCATGCCGCGGATAAACTCGTCGGTCACCGGCTTGTCCACCGTCACCAGATACTCTTTTTCGTGATCGTTGCCGGCACGCAGGATCTTATTCACCAGATCGCCGTGGTTGGTCAGAAAGATCAGCCCCTGAGAGTCTTTGTCCAGTCGACCAATCGGGAAGACGCGCTTGCTGTGGTTAACGAAATCCACAATGTTATCGCGCTCGCTGTCTTCCGTTGTGCTGACAATACCGACCGGTTTATTCAGGGCGATGAACACCAGATCTTCGGCCTCGCGCGGTTCGATCAATTGACCGTTGACCTTCACGACATCGCCAGGATTGACCTGATCGCCAATGGCCGCGCGCTTGCCATTGATAAAAACATTGCCTTGTTCAATGTAGCGATCGGCTTCGCGACGCGAGCAAATTCCGCTTTCACTGATGTATTTATTGAGTCGGGTTGATGAGTCTGGCAGCATAAATTCTCCTGTAAAAGCGAAATATACCTCAGGCCGCGGACAATCAAAAATAATCGCGTTGCTCCGGCTAGCCGCTAAATGTGATCCGTCACACCTTTCTCCACAAAAGTGTTCCCCCCTGTCCCGTGCAATTCTGTCCGGCGAAAATAAGCAGAATCAAACCATTAGCTCAACCTGCACAAACGTGCCATCTCCAGGCAGGTCAGCAATCAAATGTGCAAAACAAACCGCCACCTTATAGTGATGAAATAGCGGAAAATTGCTTTGTCGCCGGCGATGGTTGGGGTTATATCAGATCAAGTGAGCAAGAATGTCGTTTGCACAAATGTGCAGGAGTTCCACGATGGCGATCGAAAATAGCGATGATATCCGCTTAATAGTCAAAGTTGCCCAGCTCTACTATGAGCAGGACATGACCCAGGCGCAGATTGCCCGCGAGCTGGGTATTTACCGCACCACCATCAGCCGCCTGCTGAAACGCGGTCGCGAGCAGGGTATCGTCACCATCGCCATCAACTACGACTACAACGAAAATCTGTGGCTGGAACAGCAGCTGAAAGAAAAATTCGGTCTCAAAGAGGCGGTGGTGGCTTCCTGCGAATCATCGCAGGAAGAGGAGCAGTTGAGCACTATCGGACAGCATGGCGCTCAGTTGATCGACCGCCTGCTTGAGCCTGGCGATATTATCGGCTTTTCCTGGGGACGGGCGGTCCGTGCGCTGGTCGAAACGCTCCCGCAGGCCAGCCAGTCGCGGCAGGTGATTTGCGTACCGATTATCGGCGGCCCCTCGGGCAAGCTGGAGAGCCGGTATCATGTGAACACGCTGACCTACGGCGCCGCTGCGCGGCTGAAAGCCGAATCGCATCTTGCTGACTTCCCGGCGTTGCTGGAAAACACCTTGATTCGCAACGGTATTATGCAGTCCCGGCATTTTAAAACGATTTCATCCTACTGGGAGAATCTCGATGTCGCGCTGGTGGGCATCGGTTCCCCGGCAATTCGCGATGGCGCCAACTGGCATGCGTTTTATGGTAGCGAAGAGAGCGATGATCTCAACGCGCGGCACGTCGCCGGCGATATTTGTTCACGCTTTTATGATATCAACGGTATCGCCGTTGAAACCAATATGAATGAAAAGACACTCTCCATCGATATTGCCCGATTAAAACAGGTACGTTATTCCGTAGGTATCGCCATCGGTGAAGAAAAATATAGCGGTATTATCGGCGCATTGCGCGGCGGTTATATTAACTGCCTGGTGACAAATCGAGAAACCGCAGAGCTGTTACTGAAATAAAAGACGTTCCCCCTTTGA
The DNA here is from genome assembly GCF_002806725.1 of Raoultella sp. T31. Taxonomy (NCBI): domain Bacteria; kingdom Pseudomonadati; phylum Pseudomonadota; class Gammaproteobacteria; order Enterobacterales; family Enterobacteriaceae; genus Klebsiella; species Raoultella sp. T31. Next base: position 6,265 of record NZ_PIBO01000028.1, on the reverse strand, counting down.
CGCAGTTTGCTCTGCGTGGGATCCCTTTACCTGAAAATGAGATGACGATTATGCAAACATGGCTAAATCTGCAAGATAAAATCATTATTGTTACCGGCGGCGCTTCTGGAATTGGCCTGGCCATTGTTGATGAATTATTAAGTCTCGGCGCCAATGTCCACATGACCGATATTCACGGTGGCGATAAGCATCGCCAGACTGACCATTACAGATTCTGGCCAACGGATATTTCCAGCGCCAGCGAGGTGAATCACACTGTCGAGCAAATTATTCAACAATACGGTCGTATCGATGGTCTGGTAAATAATGCCGGAGTGAATTTCCCGCGTCTCCTCGTCGATGAGAAAGCCCCGGCAGGACGCTACGAACTCAATGAAGCCTCTTTTGAAAAGATGGTGAACATCAACCAAAAAGGGGTCTTTTTGATGTCGCAGGCGGTGGCCCGACAGATGGTGAAACAGCGCGCAGGGGTCATTGTTAACGTCTCGTCGGAAAGCGGACTGGAAGGCTCTGAAGGTCAGAGCTGCTATGCCGCAACCAAGGCCGCACTGAATAGCTTCACGCGTTCATGGTCCAAAGAGCTGGGGAAACACGGTATCCGCGTCGTGGGCGTGGCGCCAGGCATCCTCGAAAAAACCGGGTTGCGCACGCCAGAATACGAAGAAGCACTGGCCTGGACGCGCAACATCACCGTCGAGCAACTGCGCACGGGCTATAGCAAAAATGCGATTCCGATTGGTCGCTCCGGCCGTCTGAGCGAAGTGGCCGACTATGTCTGCTATCTGCTGTCAGAGCGGGCAAGCTACATAACCGGAGTAACCACTAACATCGCCGGCGGTAAAACCCGCGGATAAGGAGTAGATATGGTGAATGTGATTTTCTGCGCCCACGGTCAATTGGCCTGCGCCATGCTGGATTCGGTGCGGATGGTCTATGGTGACGTGCAGGCCAGCGCCGTGGCATTTATGCCCGGCGAAAACGCCAGCGACATCGCCACCAGGCTGGATGAGTTAGTAAGCACTCACAATGACAGTGAGTGGCTGATCGCCGTCGATTTACAGTGCGGCAGCCCGTGGAATGCCGCTGCCGGACTGGCGATGAAAAACCCGCGGCTGCGGGTCATCAGCGGCCTCTCATTACCGCTGGCGCTGGAACTGGTGGATAACCAGCAGACCCTGACCGCAGACGCCCTGTGTGCACATCTGACGACCATCGCCAGCCAGTGCTGCGTGGTCTGGCGACAGCCGGAAACCATTGAGGAGGATTTTTGATGAATATTACGCTTGCCCGTATTGATGACCGCCTGATCCATGGCCAGGTGACTACCGTATGGTCAAAAGTCGCCAACGCTCAGCGCATTATTATCTGCAACGATGACGCTTATAACGACGAGGTGCGGCGGACTTTACTCCGCCAGGCCGCGCCTCCGGGCATGAAGGTCAATGTTGTTAACCTCGAAAAAGCGGTCGCTGTTTATCACAACCCGCAATATCAGAACGAGACCGTGTTTTATTTATTTACCAATCCCCAGGATGTTTTAACGATGGTCAGGCAAGGGGTCAATATTGCCACTTTAAATATTGGTGGCATGGCCTGGCGACCGGGTAAAAAACAATTAACCAAGGCGGTATCTTTAGACGATGAAGATATTCATGCGTTTCGTCAACTGGATAAACTGGGCGTTAACCTGGATTTACGCGTGGTGGCGTCAGATCCATCCATCAATATTCTCGACAAAATAAACCAGCACTCTTTTACAGAATAAAACAGCGCCTGTATTTTGCACATCGTTATTCTGAGTGGTACACCCTGGAGATAGACTTAGCACAATACCTTGTGACAAGTTTAAAAATATAAAACCCATGCCATGACCGTCAGAGTAAGACCGTGTTAATGCCGTAACAGGCAGGGATTTGCATACCCTCAAGGTGACATATTATGGAAATCAGTACCCTACAAATAATCGCCATATTTCTTTTTTCCTGTATTGCCGGGATGGGCAGCGTGCTGGATGAATTTCAGACGCACCGCCCGTTAATTGCCTGCACGGTCATCGGCTTAATTCTCGGTGATTTAAAAACCGGGATTATGCTCGGCGGCACGCTGGAGCTGATCGCGCTCGGCTGGATGAACGTCGGCGCCGCGCAATCGCCGGATTCGGCGCTGGCCAGCATCATCTCCGCGATTCTGGTTATCGTCGGCCATCAAAGCATCGCCACCGGGATCGCCATCGCGCTACCGGTGGCCGCGGCAGGTCAGGTACTCACCGTTTTCGCCCGCACCATCACGGTGGTGTTTCAACACGCAGCGGACAAGGCGGCAGAAGAGGCGCGTTTTCGCACTATCGACATGCTGCATATCTCGGCGCTGGGCGTACAGGCGCTCCGCGTCGCGATTCCGGCTCTGGTGGTCTCGCTGTTTGTCAGCGCTGACATGGTCAGCAGCATGCTGAGCGCCATCCCGGAATTTGTCACCCGCGGCCTGCAAATCGCCGGCGGTTTTATTGTGGTGGTGGGCTACGCCATGGTGCTGCGCATGATGGGCGTCAAATACCTGATGCCGTTCTTTTTCCTCGGTTTTCTGGCGGGAGGCTATCTCGATTTCAGCCTGCTGGCCTTCGGCGGCGTGGGGGTCATTATCGCGCTGATTTATATCCAGCTGAACCCGCAATGGCGCAAGGCCGAGCCCCGGCAGGCGACCGCCTCCTCCACCGCCCTTGACCAACTTGACGACTGATGGAGCCCGTTATGGAACCGAAAAAACTCACCCAAGGCGACCTGGTTAACATCTTTCTGCGCTCCAACCTACAGCAGGCCTCCTTCAACTTCGAACGTATTCATGGTCTCGGCTTTTGCTACGACATGATCCCGGCGATCAAGCGTCTCTATCCGCTAAAAGAGGATCAGGTGGCGGCGCTAAAACGCCATCTGGTGTTCTTCAACACCACTCCCGCCGTCTGCGGCCCGGTGCTGGGCGTCACCGCGGCGATGGAAGAAGCGCGGGCCAACGGCGCGGCCATCGACGATGGGGCGATCAACGGCATCAAAGTTGGCCTGATGGGGCCGCTGGCCGGGGTCGGCGATCCGCTGGTCTGGGGCACCTTACGCCCGATTACCGCGGCGCTCGGCGCGTCGCTGGCGCTGTCGGGGAACGTTCTTGGGCCACTTCTCTTTTTCTTTATTTTCAATGCAGTACGTCTGGCAATGAAATGGTACGGCCTGCAGCTCGGCTTCCGTAAGGGGGTCAATATCGTCAGCGATATGGGCGGCAACCTGCTGCAAAAACTGACCGAAGGGGCCTCTATTTTAGGTCTGTTCGTGATGGGCGTGCTGGTCACCAAGTGGACCTCCATCCACGTGCCGTTGGTGGTGTCGCAAACGCCAGGGGCCGACGGCACCACCGTCACCATGACCGTACAAAACATCCTCGACCAGCTTTGTCCCGGCCTGCTGGCGCTGGGCCTGACGCTGCTGATGGTGCGCCTGCTCAATAAAAAAGTTAACCCGGTATGGCTGATCTTTGCCCTGTTCGGGCTGGGGATTATCGGTAACGCGCTGGGCTTCTTGTCCTGATTATTCGGCCCCGGCCGCGCCGGGGTCACTTCAATAAGCTAACCCCGCAGTCAAAGGGGATGAGGTGGTAAACATGAAAACAACGGCTCTACGCCTTTACGGTAAACGCGACCTGCGTCTGGAAACCTTTGAACTCCCGGAAATGCAGGATGACGAGATCCTCGCCCGCGTGGTCACCGACAGCCTGTGCCTCTCTTCCTGGAAGGAGGCCAACCAGGGGGAAAACCATAAAAAGGTGCCGGACGACGTGGCGGTGAATCCGATTATCATCGGCCATGAATTCTGCGGCGAAATCCTCGCGGTCGGCAAAAAGTGGCAGCATAAATTCCAGGCCGGCCAGCGCTACGTCATTCAGGCCAACCTGCAGCTGCCGGATCGCCCCGATTGCCCCGGCTACTCCTTCCCGTGGATCGGTGGCGAAGCGACTCACGTGGTGATCCCGGATGAGGTCATGACGCAAGATTGTCTGCTCACCTGGGAAGGCGATACCTGGTTTGAAGGCTCGCTGGTCGAACCGCTCTCCTGCGTGATCGGTGCATTCAACGCCAACTATCATCTGCAGGAAGGGAGCTATAACCATGTGATGGGCATCCGGCCTCAGGGCCGCACGCTGATCCTCGGCGGTACCGGCCCAATGGGGCTGCTGGCTATCGACTATGCGCTGCATGGACCGGTGAACCCTTCTCTGCTGGTCGTGACCGACACCAATAAGCCGAAGCTGAGCTACGCCCGTCAGCATTATCCGTCAGAGCCGCAAACGTTGATCCATTACCTCGACGGCCACGATGCCGGACGCGAAACGCTGATGGCGCTGACCGGCGGCCACGGCTTCGATGATATTTTTGTGTTCGTGCCGAATGAGCAGCTGATTACCATGGCGTCTTCGCTGCTGGCCGCGGACGGCTGTCTGAACTTCTTTGCCGGTCCGCAGGATAAGCAGTTCAGCGCGCCGATAAACTTTTACGATGTGCATTATGCCTTTACACATTACGTCGGGACTTCCGGCGGCAATACTGACGATATGCGGGCCGCCGTCGCGCTGATGCAGGAGAAAAAAGTCCAGGCGGCGAAAGTGGTGACCCATATTCTCGGGCTGAATGCGGCGGGCGAAACCACCCTCGATTTGCCGGCCGTCGGCGGCGGTAAAAAGCTGGTGTATACCGAAAAATCGCTGCCCTTGACCCCTCTTGGCGCCATTGCCGACCCTGAGCTGGCGGCAATTATAGCCCGTCATCATGGGATCTGGTCCGCTGAAGCGGAACAGTATCTGCTGACCCACGCACAGGACATAACTCATGATTAATCGCGAAACACAGCTCTGCATGTCGCTGGCCAGTCGCCCAGGCAACTTCGGTACCCGTTTTCACAACTATCTGTATGGGAAGCTGGGACTGAATTTCATCTATAAAGCTTTTACCACGCAGGATATCGCCGCGGCGGTAGGAGGGGTACGGGCGCTGGGCATTCGCGGTTGCGCAGTCTCAATGCCGTTTAAAGAGAGCTGTATGCCTTTCCTTGACGCCATTGATCCTTCAGCCAGGGTGATTGATTCGGTCAATACCATCGTTAACGACCACGGCAGGCTGACCGGGCTCAATACTGACTATATTGCGGTGAAGAGCCTGATCGACCGCCACCAGCTGGATACTCATGCCAGCGTGATGATTCAGGGCAGCGGCGGCATGGGTAAAGCGGTTATTGCCGCCTTTCGCGACGCTGGCTTTCGCGAGGTGGTGATCGCCGCCCGCAATCGTGATAGCGGCCTGGCGCTGGCGAAACAGTACGGTTTTCAGTGGCAGCCGCACCCTGAAGGAATCCAGGCCGATATTCTGGTTAACGTCACGCCGCTCGGCATGGCCGGCGGTACGCAAAGCGATACCCTGGCGTTCAGTCAGCCGATGGTTGAGCAGGCTCAGGTGGTGTTTGACGTGGTGGCCCTGCCGCCGGAAACCCCGCTGATTCGTCTGGCGCAGGCGCTGGATAAGCAGATTATCAGCGGTGCGGAGGTGATTGCGCTACAGGCGGTGGAACAATTCGTACTTTATACCGGCGTACGTCCGGATGCCGATCTGGTCAACGAGGCGGCGGCATTTGCGCGAGCAGGGTAAGTCTGGGCGCCAGGGAGGGCGCACTTCCTGCAATTTGTGACTCCGGTTGCATACTCTTGTCTCCCCTTAACCGCTCCCCTCTTCTTACTCGTCACCGCGGCTAAGAGGCCCGGTGTCGCCCGCTGCCTTGCCATATCGTGGGCCATATCAGCGGCCTGTGGGCAACCGGTGGTAGGATCGCCTGCGACGCTATCACCTGGCTAAAAGCCCGGTGAAGCGTAGCGGTAGTCCGGTTAAGCGTAACGGTAGCCCGGCTAAGCGTAGCGCGAGCCGGGGGGCAGGCCACCGTTTCTGAACCCCGACCACTCTTTTCCCGGAGGCGGTGCTGCGCACCTGTCCGGGCTACCCGTCCGCAGACGACGATGGACCGTCGCCCGGAGAAGCGCAACGGTAGCCCGGTTAAGCGCAGCGGTAGCCCGATGAAGCACAACGGTAGTCCGGTTAAGCACAGCGGTAGCCCGGCTAAGCGTAGCGCGAGCCGGGGGCAGGCCACCGTTTCTGAACCCCGACCACTCTTTTCCCGGAGGCGGTGCTGCGCACCTGTCCGGGCTACCCGTCCGCAGACGACGATGGACCGTCGCCCGG
>NZ_PIBO01000027.1:0-70391 GCF_002806725.1 Raoultella sp. T31 | reverse complement strand
GGCTATCTTCCCGGCTCGCGCTGCGCTCAGCCGGGCTACGGGTTACAGCCATCTGCAGTCGGTAGCCCGGGTAAGGCGTTGACGCCGCGACCCGGGAATACTCTGCGGTCTACTTCACTTCCTGGAATCCCTGCTCTTTGAGCAATTTCTCTGACTCCGCCATCGAGACATCCTTGAGCGCGCAGTTGGTGAACATCGACCCCGGCAGCTTACACAGTTCGCTAATCTGGGCCTGGGTAAAATCAACGCTGAGATGCTCCAGGGCATAGCTGTCTTGATAATCGATGCGCTGTTCCACACCCTTTACATGGTGATAAACGCTGCTCATCTGCTCATCTGCTCATCTGCTCATCTGCTCATCTGCTCGATCAACGCCTGCGCCTGCTCTTTACTGGCGGCACCGATACTCTGATAGGGAATGGTGTTATTCGCATCCTGACGCAGCACTTTGTCACCGGTGTAATGGTAGGTAAAACTCAGCTCGATGCCGTTGGCGGTACGGGTGAAGGTTTTGCTCTCTTCTTTTGGGTTATCGCAGCCCGAGAGGCCGACAACCAGCAGGCAGACCGCCACAGCGGCCGCCAGCTTGCGGTAAAGTTTCATCACAGTCCTTATGTTGGTCATGAGGGGCGTCGCGTTTATCAGACGATATGTCGATTGATTATTGTCACGATTGCCGTCGCGCGCAATGCGCAGAAAAGGCAGAATCGTCCGGCGGCGAGGGCGAAAGGACGAAAAAAAAGCGCTGCCGGAGCAGCGCTTGATGCGGGATTATTTTACCTGCTGACCCGGCTGGGCGCCGCTGTCAGGGCTTAACAGGAAGATATCCTTCCCGCCAGGACCTGCCGCCATCACCATCCCTTCCGAGATGCCGAAGCGCATTTTACGCGGCGCCAGGTTGGCGACCATCACCGTCAGGCGACCGATCAACGCCTGCGGATCCGGGTAGGCGCTGCGAATGCCGGAGAAGACATTACGTTTCTCGCCGCCCAGATCGAGGCTCAGGCGCAGCAGCTTGTCAGAACCGCCGACAAATTCGGCGTTTTCAATCAGCGCGATGCGCAGATCGACTTTGGCGAAATCGTCAAAGGTGATGGTGTCCTGAATCGGATCGTCCGCCAGCGGGCCGGTGACCGGCGCGGCGGTGGCTTTCACCTCTTCTTTCGAGGCTTCCACCAGGGCTTCAACCTGCTTCATCTCGATGCGGTTGTACAGCGCCTTGAAGGTGTTGACCTTATGCGACAGCAGCGGCTGCTGAATAGCATCCCAGCTCAGTTCGCTGTTGAGGAACGCTTCGGCGCGCGCGGCCAGCTGCGGCAGAACCGGTTTCAGCCAGGTCATCAGCACGCGGAACATATTCAGACCCATGGTGCAGATGGCCTGCAGGTCAGCATCGCGGCCTTCCTGTCTGGCGACCACCCACGGGGCCTGCTCATCAACGTAGCGGTTAGCCACGTCGGCCAGCGCCATAATTTCACGGATGGCTTTGCCGAATTCGCGGCTTTCCCACGCTTCGCCAATGCTTGTTGCCGCATCGGTGAAGGTTTTGTACAGCGCCGGATCGGCCAGCTCAGCGGACAGCATGCCGTCGAAACGCTTATTGATAAAACCGGCGTTGCGCGAGGCGAGGTTAACCACTTTGTTAACGATATCGGCGTTCACGCGCTGGACGAAATCTTCCAGGTTCAGGTCGATATCATCAATGCGGGAAGAGAGCTTGGCGGTGTAGTAATAGCGCAGGCTATCGGCGTCAAAATGGTTCAGCCAGGTGCTGGCCTTGATAAAGGTGCCGCGTGATTTGGACATCTTGGCACCGTTGACCGTCACGTAGCCATGAACGAACAGGTTGGTCGGCTTGCGGAAACCGCTGCCTTCCAGCATCGCCGGCCAGAACAGGCTGTGGAAGTAGACGATATCTTTGCCGATAAAGTGATACAGCTCGGCATCGGAGTCTTTCTTCCAGTAGGCGTCAAAGCTTTCGCTATCGCCGCGTTTGTCGCACAGGTTTTTGAAGGAGCCCATGTAGCCGATCGGCGCATCCAGCCAGACGTAGAAATATTTGCCCGGCGCGTTGGGAATTTCGAAGCCAAAGTACGGCGCGTCGCGGGAAATGTCCCACTGCTGCAGGCCGGATTCGAACCACTCCTGCATTTTGTTCGCCACCTGTTCCTGCAGCGCGCCGCTGCGGGTCCACGCCTGCAGCATTTCGCTAAAGGACGGCAGGTCGAAGAAGAAGTGCTCGGATTCACGCATCACCGGGGTGGCGCCGGACACCACGGATTTCGGGTCGATCAGCTCGGTCGGGCTGTAGGTCGCGCCGCACACTTCGCAGTTATCGCCATACTGATCCGCTGATTTACACTTCGGACAGGTGCCTTTTACGAAACGGTCCGGCAGGAACATGCCTTTTTCCGGATCGTAAAGCTGAGAGATGGTGCGGTTTTTGATAAACCCGTTCTCTTTCAGGCGGCCGTAGATCAGCTCAGACAGCTCGCGGTTCTCGTTGCTGTGCGTCGAGTGGTAGTTGTCATAGCTGATATCAAAGCCCGCAAAATCGGTCTGATGCTCCTGACTCATTTCGCCAATCATCTGCTCCGCAGAGATGCCAAGCTGCTGAGCCTTCAGCATGATCGGCGTGCCGTGGGCGTCGTCGGCGCAGATGAAGTTGACCTCGTTGCCGCGCATTCGCTGGTAACGGACCCAGACATCAGCCTGGATGTGCTCCAGCATGTGGCCGAGGTGGATTGAGCCGTTAGCGTACGGCAGCGCGCACGTTACCAGAATTTTCTTCGCGACTTGAGTCATAGTGGGCATTACATCTTCTGTTGTAAAAAGGGCTTTTGATATTACCAAAAGGGCACTGGGTGCGCCATAAATGGCTGACCATATATGGATAATCTCAGCTGTGATAAACTCAGTAATTACTGAAAGCCTCTCATAACAACAAAGGAGTCGGGATGAATTCGCAATCCCAGGCCAAATCCCCCGAACGTCTACGCGCGATGGTCGCCGGAACGTTGGCTAATTTCCAGCACCCCACTTTGCAGCATAATCTCACCGCGCTGAAAGCACTGCACCACGTCGCCTGGCTTGATGATACCGTGCATATCGAGATCCAGATGCCGTTCGTCTGGCACAGCGCTTTTGAAGATTTAAAAGAGCAATGTAGCGCCGACCTGCTGCGCATTACCGGCGCGCAGGCGATTGACTGGAAGCTGTCGCACAACATCGCCACGTTGAAGCGGGTAAAAAATCAGCCGGGCGTCAACGGGGTCAAAAATATTATTGCCGTCAGCTCCGGCAAAGGTGGGGTGGGTAAATCCTCCACGGCGGTGAACCTGGCGCTGGCGCTGGCCGCGGAAGGGGCCAAGGTCGGGATCCTTGATGCCGATATTTATGGCCCGTCAATTCCCACCATGCTGGGGGCGGAAGATCAGCGGCCGACCTCGCCAGACGGCACCCATATGGCGCCGATTATGAAATTTGGCCTCGCCACCAACTCCATCGGCTACCTGGTGACCGACGATAACGCCATGGTATGGCGCGGTCCGATGGCCAGCAAGGCGCTGCTGCAGATGCTGCAGGAGACGCTGTGGCCGGATCTGGATTACCTGGTGCTGGATATGCCGCCGGGCACTGGCGACATTCAACTGACGCTGGCGCAGAATATCCCGGTCACCGGCGCGGTGGTGGTGACGACGCCGCAGGATATCGCGCTGATCGATGCGAAAAAAGGCATCGTGATGTTTGAGAAGGTGGACGTTCCGGTGCTGGGCATCGTCGAAAACATGAGCATGCATATTTGCAGCAACTGCGGTCACCATGAGCCGATTTTCGGCACCGGCGGCGCCGAAAAACTGGCGGAGCAATATCACACTCAGCTGCTGGCCCAGCTGCCGCTGCACATCAATCTGCGCGAAGACCTGGATAACGGTAAGCCGACCGTGGTCGCCCGTCCGGAGAGCGAGTTCAGCGAAATTTACCGTCAGCTGGCGGGACGCGTGGCGGCCCAACTCTACTGGCAGGGGGAAGTGATTCCCGGTGAGATTGCCTTCCGCGCGGTTTAACGCCGCCCTATGACAAACGCCCTGTGTTTCGCTATCCGTAATGGACAGAAGAAACGCAGGGCGTTTGCGTTAGCGCGATATCTGGCGGCAATTAGTGCTGATAGAAGATCTCGCCATCGTAAATTTTGACAATTTTGCCTTCAGGTTCGGTGACCAGCACGTAGCTACCGCCCATGTAGGTCCAGTGACTATTGGCTTCCGGGGCGGGCAGATTGCGCAACTGCCACTGTTTAATGGTGTATTCCGGGGTCATATATAACGCGGGTACGGTATCGCCGACGCGAAACTGCTGGAAGTCCGAAGTGACCCCGTCCAGTTCATATTTCTGCAGTTCAGCGGCGGAAGCCGCCCAAACGCTACTGGTGCAGGCCAACAGTGCGCCCAGCAGCATCATTTTTGTTTTACGCATAATTTCCTCATTATTATCCTGGATTACCCTGGACACAAAATTGCAGCCTCGTATCATTCCTGAAGCATGGCCGGGAAGGCAAGCGTTGGTTGCGTTAAAAATGTAAGAAAACGATGGGCCGGTTGCCTGATTTGGCGCTGAGCGGCTGTTTTGAGAACAATCCGGGTAACAGGATTCGGGAGTCGATATGTTCAGACTGGAAGATCTGACGCTATTTGTTCGGGCGGCGGCGCTGGGTAGCTTCAGCGATGCGGCGCGGGAGGTCGGGCAGCAGCCGGCGCAGGTGAGCGCGGCGATTAAGCGCCTGGAGACCACGCTCAATATTCGTCTTTTCGCGCGCTCCACCCGCAGCTTACGTCTGACGCCCGAAGGGGAAACCTGGCTGCCCTATGCCACCCAGATGCTGGATACGCTGCATGCCGGGCTGCAAAAAATTCAGGTCCCGGATGACGAGGTCCGCGGGACGTTGCAAATTGCGGTGCCCTCCGACCTGGGGCGCAATCTGCTGCTGAACGTTTTTCGCGCCTTCCGCCAGCGGCACCCGGCGCTGAAACTGCGCATTCTCTTTTCCGACCATCGGACCGATGTGTTTAAAGATCCGGTCGACGTGGCCTTTCGCTATGGCGACAACGACGACGCCTCGTTTATTTCCCTCCCCGTGGCGCCGGAAAACCGACGGGTGCTGGTGGCTTCTCCGCAGTGGATTGCCAGGCACGGCGATCCGCAAACGCCGGAGGCGCTGGCGCAACACAATGCGCTACTGTACGTGCTGCGCGGCAGGCAGTTCGATCGCTGGACCTTAAGTCTCAACGGCGTGGTTGAACATATGCAGGTCTCCGGCGCCATCATCAGCGACGACGCCGAGGTGATTCGCCGCCTCGCCATTGCGGGGGAGGGCTTTGCCTATAAGTCTGCGCTGGATGTCAGCGACGATATTCGCGCCGGGCGCCTGCAGATGCTACTGCCGCACTATCAGGGAGACCGCGTCCCGCTCAATATGATTTGTCCGCACCGCAAGCAGCTTTCTGCGGCGGTGCGGTTGCTCTATGAAGAGGTCAAAGCGCACTGTGAAACGGTGCAGGCTGACGCGCTACGCGGGCCTGTAGACGCTTAGTGCTTCACCAGGGTGGCGAAATAATAGACCAGCGGAACGGCGAGGATCCATAAACCGAGCGGGATTTCTCGCCACTTTCCGGCAACCGTTTTAATCATGATGTAAAACAGCAGTCCGCCGGCGATACCGGTGCCGAAGCTGTTGGCAATCAGGGTGATCATCACCATCATTAATACCGGCAGCCCGTCGGTGAAGCTGGAGAGATCGACTTTGCGCAGGCCGCTGAACATGTTGAGGCCAATCAGGATCAGCGCTGGAGCGGTGGCCTCTTTTGGGATCATCAGGGCGATCGGCGTAAACAGCAGCATCAGCAGGAACATCACCGCCGCGGCCAGCGCGGTGAGCCCGGTTTTGCCACCCGCTTCGGCGGCGGCGGAAGATTCGATCAGCGCGGTCGCCGCCGGGATCCCCAGCCACGGGCCGATGGCCGCCGCAATCGAGTCGACCATAAACGGCCGGTTGATGTGCGGCATATTGCCTTCTTCATCCAGCAGTCCCGCTTCGCCGCCCACCGCCAGCGTGGTGCCCATGGTGGAGAAAAACTCAGAGGCGAAAAAGACAAACAGGAACGGCAGGAAAGCAATATTCAGCGCACCCAGCATATCGACGTGGCCGAAGACCGGCGCCAGCGAGTGCGGCATCGCGATAAAGCTGTCCGGCAGACGGGTGACCCCCGCCGGAATCCCCACCAGGGTGGCAAACAGAATCGCCCATAAAATGGCGCCCGGGATGCGCCGCGCCTGTAGCGCAATGGCCAGAAACAGGCCGCACAGCGCCACCAGCGCGCCGGGAGACAAGAAATCACCCAGCATCAGAGCATTGGTTTTGGCATTCGCCAGCACCAGGCCAGCATTGCGAAAACCGAGCACCGCCACGAACAGCCCGATAGAGGCCGTCAGCCCCAGTTTGATCGACTGGGGAACCGAACGGGTGACCACTTCGCGCAGGCCGAATTTGGTTAACAGAAAGAACAGAATACCTGACCAGCAGGCGATGCCGAGGCCAGTCTGCCAGCCGATCCCTTCGCTACCGGCCAGCGTGACGCCTACCAGCACCGAGCCGCCGATGCCTGGACCAACGATAAACGGCAGGTTAGCGTAAAACGCCATCAGCAGCGTACTGGCGACGAAAACCAGAATCGTTCCCGTGGTGACGGCGCCTTTGTCCATGCCACCCGCCGCCAGCAGGCCGGGGATGACCACCAGCAGATAGGCGGCGGCGAGAAAGCCGGTGACCCCCGCGAGGCACTCGGTACGTAGCGTGCTGCCGCGCGAGCGCAGGGCAAAACGGCGCTCCAGCCAGCTTCCTTGTGTTGCGGTGTGCAGTGTGTTGTCGGCCATGCTCAGGCTCCCCGGTGATTATTGTTGTGAGGGTTGGTGGCCGGGGTTTCCCGGCAGACTATCAGCGGTTCGACAATCTGGCGGGTGGTGCCGTCGGTCAAACCTAAATCGGTCAAATGGGGGCCGGCATTGCAGGCGAGGCAGGTTCCCTCGATGGCCTTAAATACCCGGTAGGGCGGCTCCCAGTCGGCAATTTCTGCGCTCAGGTCGCGTAATTCGCCGAACTGCCGCGCCAGCTCCGCCGCTGGAAGTTCGGAAAGCATGCCGGCAATTGGCATCGCCACATGGGCGAGAATGGCCCCCTGGCGGGAGAGCGCCATCCCGCCGCCGGAGGCAATCAGCCGGTTGGCGGCCAGCGCCATATCCTCCGCGCTGCGTCCCAGCACCACCAGATTGTGTGAATCGTGCGAGTAGCTGGTGGCGATAGCGCCGCGCAGCTCACCCCAGCCTTCAAGCAGGGCGATTTGCGGCGTCGCCTGATGGCGACCGTGGCGATGCTTCACCCAAATCAGGCTAAATCCCTCCGGCAGCTGAACTTCGCCGTGGCGCACCTGCACCTCGACCGCTCCCCACTGCGTAAAGCGCGCGCCGCGAATATGCCGCAGGCGGGCAACGCCATGGACAATACCGGGTACCCGTAGCACAAAATCATCCGCGCTCAGCGGCGCCAGACGCAGCGTATTGCGCGGCGGGGTGACCCCCTCGGCGGCAGGTATGGGCTGAAGCAGCGCGCCGTCGCGGGCGACCAGTTTCCCGGCGACGTACACTTCACGGGCCTTGAGCTTCTCCAGCGAATCAAAGACCACCAGGTCGGCGCGGCGACCGGCGGCAATCAGCCCTGAATCGTGACGCTGCAGGCGAATGGCGGCGTTCAGCGTGGCGAAACGCAGGACGTCGGTGGCGGCGAGACCGTGTTCAATCAGCAGGTTGAGCAGGGCGATAATACCGCCTTTTTCCAACAGCAGATCCGGTGGCACATCGTCAGTGCACACCGTTATCTGCGAGGAGAGGTGCGGCAGGGTTTTCAGGGCCTTGACGATATCCGGCAGCAGATACGGGTGCGAGCCGCGAATTTCGAGGGTCAAACCGGCGCGCAGCTTTTCCAGCGCGTCTTCCGCGGAGGTCAGCTCATGATCGGAGGTGACGCCCGCCGCGAGGTAGGCCTGGAGATCGGCACCGCTCAGCCCGCGGGCGTGGCCTTCAATCAACTTGCCGCTGTCGAGACCGGCCTGAACAATCTCCTGCATGCGGGCGCTGCCGTTAAGCACGCCATGCATGTCCATGACTTCCGCCACGCCGCGTACTTCCGGCCATGCCAGCATGGTCGCCATCTCCGCCCCGGCAAAATCGGCGCCGGACATTTCCAGCCCCGGTGTCGAGGGCACGCTGGAGGGGGCGGCGACCATTACCTGTAGCGGCAGGTGGCGGCTGGCGGCGATGGCATAGCGCACGCCTTCGACTCCGAGGACGTTGGCCAGCTCATGCGGGTCCCAGAAGACCGCCGTGGTGCCTTGGGCGAGGACAATTTCCGCGTAGCGCTCGGGAGGGAGGTGGGAACTTTCGAGATGGACATGGGTATCCATTAGCCCCGGCGACAGATAGGCACCATCCAGCGCATGGCACTGGTGGGCATCGGCGCGGCTGCCGCGCGGGTGCACGCTGGCGATCATTTCGCCGGTGATGCCGACATCGGCTTCGCGGACTTCGCCGGTGACCATGTCGACTATCTGCGCCCCGGTCAGTAACAGGTCAAAAGGTATTTCGCCCCGGGCGGCCATGACGGCGCGGCGGCGGTTTTCAGCATTGCTGGACATAACAACTCCGGCACAAGGATAATGGGGCTACTCTAGGGGCACGGCAAACGTTTGCCCAGATGAATAAATTTATCACCCGATAAGCCCGGGTTATTCTGCCCGATTACTCTTAGCGAAGAATAAGATGACCGAACCGTGGCAGCGCCTGCCTGCGCTTTCTCTTAAACAGCTGCAGTACTTTGTTACCCTGGCGGAGCTGCGTCATTTTACCGATACCGCAAGTCGTCTGGCCATCAGCCAACCGGCGTTGAGCAGCGCGCTGCGGCAAATCGAAACGGTGCTGGGCGGCAAGCTGGTGAACCGCACCGCCTCGTCGGTCACGCTGACCGAACTGGGCGCCGCCATTCTGCCGCACGCCCGGCGCGTGCTGAGCGTGGCCCAGCTGGCGTTTCATGATATGGAACAGATCGTGGCGGCTGGCGGCGATGGTACCGTGCGCATTGGTCTGGTGCCTTCGGTGAGCTCGCTGCTCTTTCCACTGCTGCCGCAGGTGCTGGCGCAAACTTTTCCCCGCCTGCGGGTCGAGTTCCACGATCAGACCAATGATGCGCTGGTGCGCGAGCTGCAAAGCGGGCAGATTGATTTCGGTATCGGCGCCATCGACAGCTCGCTACCCGCCGCGTTACAGGTCTACCCGCTGCGTGAAGACCCGTTTGTGGCAGTGCTGCATGGTGACGATCCGCTGGCAGATCAGCCGCACCTGCCGTGGAAACTTCTGGCCGGACGCGATATTGCGGTGTTCTCGAAAGGGAATATCCAGCGGCTGGTTGGCGCGCTGGCGGAGAGCCATCGTCTGACGCTGAACACGCGTTTTCAGGTGGACTATATTGAAACGTTGTATGGCCTGGTGCGCTCGCGTCTGGCGATTGCCATCCTGCCCGAACTGTATACCACCCATCTGCAGGACCCGGTGCTGAAAATCGCGCAGCTCCAGCAGCCGGCGCTGGCGCGGACCGTGGCGTTAATGCGCGGGCCGCAGCCATTGCCGCCGCTGATTGAGCAGTGTTTTACGCTGCTGCTCAATTCGCTACGCGAGTCGTCCGCGCGGTTCAGGGCAGATGCCTGATCAGCACGTCTATCGTCAGATGATTAATATACTCCAGCGAGTGAGATGCCATCACTCCCAGCAGGCGGTTGCGGTGCCCGGCGATAATCAGGTCGATCCCCCGCTGATTTACGCAGGCTTCGACATCTTCAAAACGGCGGGTGGTGACCAGCGACAGGGTTTGCACCGGCAGTGAGACGCTGGCGGCCAGTTCATTGAGCAGCACTTTCGCCTGCAGCACCTCCTGAGACACATCATCATTCAGCAGGCTGTCGGAAACGTAATTCAGCGTCCGATAGTCGGTGCTGATATGGGCGAGCGTGATGCGCATAGCGTTCTCTTCCGCCATTCTGGCCGCATGCTGGAGCAGCAGAACGCCGTCCTGGCTGCTGTTAATCAGCACCAGGGCATGATGATAAACGGGCATAGCCGTACCTCGGATGGTTATCTGCGGAAAACAGTATTCCCACGGCTAATCTTGTGCCTGGGGAGCGGGGAAAGCAAATCTATGTGTGCGCAGAAAGGGTGGGGAAGATCTTTATCAAGCGTAAAGGCTGTGGGGGGGATACCGAGACGTGTTGCAACGTTGGAAACAAAATGACCGCGATTTGAGAAGTATCTTACGGATGCCAGGCCTACGGCGCTAAATGGTTTTTGTTGCCTGAAATCAGAACTTTCACGGAAAAAAATCTTTCCTCTATCCGATTGTACGGGAGTACGATAAATAACCAGTTCAATTACGGAGTAGAGGGATTTTGAATGCCTGTAAATGAGAGGATTAATGTAACATCGGGAACACCGATTAACCCCGGAGGCGTGAGACTTATCACAATGGGTGAGATCGCGTTAGCAAGATCACTTTATGGCTATGGCCTCAGATACAATCAAATTTGGGTGCATCGGGAAAGCTATTTACCGTTCAACCTACAGCCTGTTGATGTTGCTATGAGCCCAAATGGTGAAATGTGGTTTAGGGAAGACACCTATTCTCACGATTTCTCGATGGAAGCGGACGTACAGAAAAAACATAGATTCATGCACGAAATGATGCACGTATGGCAAGCACAGCACGGAATGTTTGTTAGAACAAGAGGATTAATCTCCCGTTTTGCTGATTACAGCTACAGCTTAGATAAAGCTGATATTCGTCATTACAGTTTAGAACAACAAGCCTCTTTAGTTAGTGATTATTGGTTATTGCAAACTTATGGCTTTAGAAAATACATGTATCTTCCTGCGCTACGAGATTACTCTCCTGAAGAGTCTGATTACTCATTGCTCCAAAGATACAGAAGTGTGATGAAAGGATTTCCAGCATGAAGAGATTAACTATTCTACCTTTACTTTTCCTTCTTTCCGGTTGCCCTGGCGGTAATCCTGCACCACACGCAAGAACGACATTTATCAATGGCGAACATCTTTGTTTCAGCGCAGATAATAAAGATGTATTGAACTATTACACTGTTGATACAAGTGAAAACGGTAAAACAGAAACAGTAGTTAGTTCTGGTTATAATAAGTTAAACTCTTCTTATCCGGCTAATTGTATCGATGTTAAATGGAAGAATAATCACACCTATGTGGTCAACTATGGGTTAAATGATAAGAAGTACGTTCACGAATTTTTTATTGACAACAATGGAAAGTTAACCAGGTAAGGAGATCGAAATGTCATTGCCAGCTTATTTATTCCTTTACGATGAAAATGGAATGCAAATTATAGGTGATTGTTTGGCGTTAGGCCGTGAGGGTGCTATTGAGATCATGAATAGTAGCTACGGTGTAAGGCAAGGCGTAGATAGCTGCACGGGAAGCATGACGGGAGCACGGCAGCATGATCCCGTGACCATTCATAAGCAACTGGACAAAGTGAGTCCGTATCTTGCTATTGCTGTATGTGAAGGTAGACGCTTGCAGAAAGCAGTGATCAAATATTATGAAATAATCGAGGCTGGAATAGAAACAGAAATTTATAACATTACTCTTGAAAGCGTTGCTATTTCCTCCGTTGATTTCTCACATGTTTATTATCCTGGCAGTACATCTCCAAACATGCACGAGGTGGTGGGGTTTCGATTCCGTGGGATTGAATGGAATTATGTCAGAGGGAATATTAAATACGATGACGCATGGATGAAAGCAAAGAAAGAAGAGCAGAAGACACAATAAAATAAGCCTAAACGGTGATTTGTATTAGTCGCGACTTGATCTGACATATGGCCTTGAAAGGCTGAGAGTTACCGGTTTTGATATGGGTGTCGAATCCTTATACAAAACACGAGGTAACTCTCATGCTTCATACTACCAATCCCGTCATCAAACACAAAACGGGTTTGCTCAATCTGGCTGAAGAACTCAGCAACGTATCTAAAGCCTGTAAAATCATGGGCGTCTCCCGTGATACGTTTTACCGCTATCGTGAACTGGCTGATGAAGGCGGTGTGGACGCGCTGATTAACCGCAGCCGACGCGCTCCCAATCTCAAAAATCGTACTGACGATGCAACTGAACAGGCCGTTGCTGATTGTGCTATTGCGTTCCCTGCTCATAGCCAACACCGGACCAGCAATGAGCTGCGTAAACAGGGCGTTTTTATCTCAGGAAGTGGTGTCCGTTCTGTCTGTCTGCGCCACAACCTTGAGAATTTCAAAAAGCGCCTTAAAGCTCCGGAAGAAAAAGTGGCTCGTGAGGGTATCGAACTGACTGACAGCCAGATCGCCGCGCTGGAACGTAAAGCCAGTGATGACGAGGCCTGTGGCGAAATTGAAACCGCTCATCCGGGTCATCTGGGATCTCAGGACACGTTCTACGTGGGCAACCTGAAAGGTGTTGGACGTATTTATCAACAGACATTCGTGGATACCTACTCGAAGGTCGCTCACTGCAAGCTGTATATCACCAAAACGCCGATTACAGCGGCAGATCTGCTGAATGACCGTGTGCTACCGTTCTACGCGTCTCAGGACTGCCAGTGCTGAGAATACTGACTGACAGAGGCACAGAGTACTGTGGCAAAGTAGAACAACATGATTATCAGCTTTATCTGGCAATAAATGATATCGACCACACGAAGACCAAAGCGATGTCGCCGCAGACGAACGGCATCTGCGTACGGTTCCACAGGACGATCTTGCAGGAGTTTTATCAGGTAGCATTCCGCAAAAAACTGTATGGCGAACTCGATACATTACAGTCGGATCTTGATGAATGGCTGGTTCACTATAATAATGAGCGAACCCATCAGGGAAAAATGTGTTGTGGCCGGACACCAATGGAAACATGACTTGATGGAAAACACATCTGGGCTGAGAAAAATTTAAGCCAGATGTAATCTGAAAGACACCTGTATAAATAACCGGTAACTGTCAGCTCAGGTCTGAGCTAATATAAATAATACGCATTTTATTCTTCTTAAGAATGCCGGTTCAGTTGCTTTCCTCCTGTTGGTTTTTTTTGAACTTTGTCTTCCAGCGCGGAAAAGTTTTCTTTCCTGATGTTGAAAGTATGCAGAGGATTATTTATCTGCATTTGAAATCAAAACCTGTTTTTTGTAATGTAAAGTTTGCCCGTTTTAGTTTTGAACTCACCGGGATAACGTATAGCGCTGATGGGGCCTCATTTTGACGTCGCCTTAAATGACTCTGAGGTCCTGTTACCCGCGGCGGATCCAATCCGGGTGAAGGTCATATAAACTACGCAATGAAAACAGACCTGCATCCATTCTGGATATTTACCCTAAGGCGATCATACGATGATTAAACGTATCAGAATATGTCAGTCCGTCGTCGTTTCCTTGAGCGGAATAATATTACTTTTCGCTACTAGCGCGCAGGCTTCCGGCGACCGCCGAGTTGTTCAACCACCACAGCTGTCGCAACCTGTTTGTACGACCCTCTCACCGGAAGCGCATCAGAGCAGCACCAGCGTACAGCACCGTCTGCAGCAGGCCCTGAACCAATGTCCCGCAGGTCAGGCCGTACGCCTGACCTCTGGTCCGCAGGGCAATACGTTCAAAAGTGGTCCGTTACAAATACCCTCTGGCGTATTTCTGCGACTTGATGCAGGGAGTGTGTTGCTCGCAGATAATGACCCCCGACGCTATGACACAGGACAGGGACATTGTGGAACCATCGACCAGAAAGGGGGCGGCTGCAGGGCTTTTATTTCTATGGTCAACAGCGTCGGCGGCGGGATTGAAGGGGAAGGGACGATTGACGGGCAGGGAGGTGAACGAATAGTCGGTCAGAATGAAACATGGTGGGAAATGGCGCGCCGTGCCCAATCTGTTACCGGCGGCAGGCAGAACGCCCCGAGATTAATTCAGATAGATGATGCGCATGATATTGTCATTTATGGCGTGCGCCTGCGTCATGCTCCAAACTTTCATATCGTTCTCAACCATGTCCAGGGGGCAACTCTGTGGGGCGTTATTATTGATACGCCTGCGACGGCAAGAAATACGGACGGAATAGACCCCGGGGCCTCGCAGGATGTCACCATTACTCACAGTTTCATTCGTACCGGTGATGACAATATTGCCATCAAAGCCGGAAGCGGGCCTTCACGACACCTGTCCATCACGGACAATCACTTCTATTCAGGGCACGGCATGTCTATCGGAAGTGAGGTGAACGCGGGCGTCAGCGACGTACTGGTCCGTAACCTTACGCTTGACGGGACCACATCAGGATTGCGTATTAAAAGTGATGCCAGTCGTGGAGGGTTGGTCAGCGATATTCTGTATTTGCACATCTGTATGCGCAACACGCGCTGGCCCGTTTCGTTTGATACCCACTATTCGCCGACAGCTTCCGGTACATCTCTTCCGGAATACCGGAATATTATACTGCGGGATGTCAATGCCAGCGGCGACCGGCCTGCCACGGTCATTCTGCGGGGGTATGACGCTTCACATCCTCTTATGGTCCGGATGGATGGCGTAACATTCAGTTCCGGCACCCAATGGGTAACAGAATTTGCCCGCTTAACATCTGGCGCAAACGGTATACAGCCCTCGCCACCAGCAACCATTAACCCTGTAGCCGCGCATTACTCACCGATTGACTGCTCTGAGCAATGGGTTCTTTTTCCGGCATAGTGGTATTGCCTTCTCACTCAGCGGGCAGGCGCATCTGATAAACCTCCGGCGATAGCGGAGGATAGTGATGATCCCGGTTTAAAGAATCGCCTGGGACACAATCCGGGGCACATGCAGGTTTTAACGCTTGTTTGTTGGACTTCCCGCTGGCATTATCCTCAGCAGGGATTAACGCGACGTTAATCGCAAGTATTTGATTTTGATTTAAATGACTCGGGGTGCCCTTCTTCGTGAAGGCTGAGAAATACCCGTACCACCTGATCTGGATAATGCCAGCGTAGGGAAGTCAGAGACCAAAGGGTCGTTGCTTCTTCATCGCCTGGCTGGAGCTAACGATGCAAGCTGAGCCTCTCAATTCCGCGCATATTGCGCATCTGCAACATCTCTTTCGCCATCATTCCCCCCTTGTTCACTGCATGACTAACGATGTGGTACAGACCTTTACTGCCAACGTCCTGCTGGCGGTCGGCGCCTCGCCCGCGATGGTGATTGATCCGCAGGAGGCGAGCCAGTTTGCGGCGATAGCGGATGCGCTGCTGATTAACGTCGGAACCTTAACCGTCGATCGTGCGCAGGCAATGCGCGCTGCGGCGCTCAGTGCGCAAAGCGCGGGCAAGCCGTGGGCGCTGGATCCGGTGGCGGTCGGGGCGTTAACTTTGCGCAGCGCGTTTTGTCATGAATTGCTGAGCCTGCAACCGGCCGCCATTCGCGGCAATGCGTCCGAGATTATGGCGCTGGCCGGAATGAGCGGTGGCGGGCGCGGGGTCGATACTACCGATACCGCGGCGGCGGCGCTGCCCGCCGCGCAGGCACTGGCGCGGCAGATCAGTACCATCGTCGCGGTGACCGGTGAAGTGGATTACATCACCGACGGTCAGAGAACACGTGCGGTTACCGGCGGCGATCGATTAATGACCCGGGTTGTGGGGACCGGCTGCGCGCTTTCGGCGGTGGTGGCGGCCAGTACCGCCATGCCAGGCGATCGTCTCGAAAACGTCGCCGCCGCCTGCGGCCTGATGAAACAGGCGGGCGGTGCGGCGGCGCACGGCAGAGGACCGGGCAGCTTTATCCCGGCGTTTCTCGACGCGCTGTACGGGGAGAACAACGGATGAAACGCATTAATGCGCTGACCATCGCCGGTACCGATCCCAGCGGCGGTGCGGGGATCCAGGCCGACCTGAAAACCTTCTCTGCCCTCGGGGCCTACGGCTGTTCGGTGATCACCGCGCTGGTGGCGCAAAACACCCGCGGCGTGCAGTCGGTCTATCGCATCGACCCGGATTTTGTTGCCGCGCAGCTGGATTCGGTATTCAGCGACGTCCGCATCGATACCACGAAAATTGGCATGCTGGCGGAAACGGATATCGTCGAAGCCGTAGCGGAGCGTTTAGCGCGCTATCGGATTAACAACGTTGTCCTGGATACGGTGATGCTGGCGAAAAGCGGCGATCCGCTGCTCTCGGCTTCGGCGGTGGCGACGTTACGCACCCGCCTGCTGCCGCAGGTTTCGCTGATCACGCCGAATCTGCCGGAGGCGGCGGCGCTGCTGGATGCGCCGCACGCGCAGAATGAAAAAGAGATGCTGGAGCAGGGGCGGGCGCTGCTGGCGATGGGCTGTGGCGCGGTGCTGATGAAAGGCGGTCATCTCGACAACGCGGAAAGCCCGGACTGGCTGTTTACCCGCGATGGCGAGCAGCGCTTCACCGCGCCGCGCGTCCAGACTAAAAATACCCACGGAACCGGCTGTACGCTCTCCGCGGCGCTGGCGGCGCTGCGCCCACGCTATCGCGACTGGGGAGAGACGGTGGCCGAGGCCAAAGGCTGGCTTTCTGCGGCGCTGGCGCAGGCGGATTCGCTGGAGGTGGGCCACGGTATCGGGCCGGTTCACCATTTCCACGCGTGGTGGTAAGCCTGATATACTGGCGTGAGGATTCTGCCAGGAAAAGATAAATGGAACAGGCGCATACCCGGTTAATTAGCCAGCTTGTTGAACGGATTGCGGCGTCGGATAACGCGCCGCTCTATCTGAAGTTTGCCGACACGATCAAGGATGCCGTGCGCAGCGGCTGGCTGGAAAATGGCAATATTCTTCCCGGTGAACGCGATCTCAGCCAGCTGACCGGCGTATCGCGCATCACCGTACGCAAAGCGCTCCAGCTGCTGGAAGACGAGGGCGTGGTGACCCGCTCGCGGGGTTACGGGACACAGATTAACAATATCTTTGAATATTCGCTGAAAGAAGCGCGCGGTTTTACTCAGCAGGTGGTGTTACGCGGTAAGAAGCCGGATACGCTGTGGGTGAACAAACGCGTGGTCAAATGTCCGGAAGAGGTTGCCCAGCAGCTGGCAATCGCCGCGGGCAGCGATGTGTTTATGCTCAAACGCATTCGCTATGTTGATGAGGACGCGGTCTCGCTCGAAGAGTCCTGGGTGCCTGCGCATCTGATCCATGACGTCGATGCGATCAGCGTCTCGCTGTATGACTACTTTCGCAGCCAGCAGATTCTGCCGCAGCGCACCCGCTCGCGCGTCAGCGCCCGGATGCCGGACGCCGAATTTCAGTCGCATATTAAGATGGACAGCGCCATCCCGGTGCTGGTTATCAAGCAGGTTGCCCTCGATCAGTACCAGCAGCCCATCGAATACAGCATCAGCTATTGCCGCAGCGACCTATACGTTTTTGTGTGCGAGGAGTAGCGCTTCGCGGTGCGGGGCGCAATCGCCGCCGCGATGACCCACGACCCAGGCGGCGACGGCATTACCCAGCGTAACCGCTTCCCCCAGGCTCCAGCCAGCGGCCAGCCCGGCAAGCGTACCGCCGGCATGACTGTCCCCGGCGCCGATCGTATCGACGACCTCGGTCGGAAAAGGGGCGGCTAGGCCGCTCTCCTGCGGGCTGAAATAGCAGGCGCCTTCTTTATCCAGACGCACGATCAGCGGGGCGGCATATTTGTTCAGCCAGGCGGCGCCAAATGCGCTGACCTCGGGCGAGAATCCGTGCGCTTCGGCCGCGATGGCGGCCTCCTGGCGATTGACGGACACCAGCGGCTTCAGGGCCATCAGGCGTACCATCAGCGTGCCGGGAATATCGGCAATCCGCGGGCCAAAGTCGATAAAGGCGCTTACCTGCGGCTGCCGCTCCAGCCAGCAGACCAGCCGTTCGCCGCTGGCGGATGCCAGCTGATAGCCGGAAAGATAGACCAGGCCGCCGGAGGGGGAATGCAACCGGTCGAGCCACGCATCGCACCACTCATTTTCCACGCCGCTGAAGGACATAAAGGTGCGCTCGCCGTCCGGCTCAACCAGCGCCAGGCACCAGCCGTTGTCGCCGTCCGCCTGGTTGATGACGCTGGTTAATCCCTCTTTGGCGAGGCGCTGGCGGATAATTTCCGCCCACACGCCCTGGCCAATCGGCAGCGCATTTTGCGCGTCGATCCCCAGCCTTTTTAACGCCACGGCGATGTTCAGCGCGCAGCCGCCGACATTGACGCTCTGCTGTTGCAGTTCGATATCGCACCCACGCCAGGGCAGGGCATAGGCGTCGGCAATCACGTCAATCACCGCAGCGCCGAGGACGGTGACCGGACGCTGCGCTTTCAGCACGGCCAGTTTAGCCGTTAACTGTCGGGCATTCATTTCGCCTCCCGCTGCTGGCGATAGTGCATCAGGGCATCGGCGTAGCGCGTGAAGTCCAGCTTGTTGACCTCGTCCAACTGCGCTTTAAACGCGCGATCGATGGCGGAAATTCCGTGTAACGCCCCGCAAATCGCCGTCGCCATGGCCCCGATGGTATCGGTATCGCCGCCCAGATTGGCGCAGAGAATGGCGCAGCGGTTAGGGTCGGTACCGGCCAGTTCCACCATCGCTATCGCGCACGGGACGGATTCAATGGTGCTGGTGCCGGCGCCAATCAGCTGATAAAGCCGCTCGCTGGCGGACTCGGGACCCTCGGCCTCGCGTACGGTGCGGAGCGCCAGCTCAATACGCAGCGCCAGCGAGGCGCTGAAGGTGGTGATCTTCCTTTCCTGTGCGTGGCGCGCCACGGCCGGCAGGGCGTTCACAATCGCTGGCCAGCCGACGCCGTCGATGGCGCGGGAGATAGCCCAGGCGATAACCGTCGCGCCGGCGATGGCTAAATCCGATTTATGCGTCGGGCTGGAGGCCGCGGCCACGTCGCGGATAAATGCATCAAGATTGTCGCCCGGCAGCAGGCAGCCCAGCGGCGAGGCGCGCATCGCCGCGCCGTTGGTCACCCCGTTATTGTCCAGTTCGCTTACCGGTTTGCCGTGGCGAATCGCGTTGAGGGCAATTTTCGATGTCGGTCCTAAGACGTTTTTATTAAATGCATCAAAGCCTTCTGCCCAACGCAGAATATGTCGGCCGATGACATCCGGGACGATTTGCCCGTCGCATTCCATGATGGCGTCGGCGAGGCACAGGGCCATCGAGGTGTCATCGGTAAACTCCGCCTCGGCAAAGTAGCAGGCGGCGTTATTCTCCGCCGGGCCCGGCAGGAAGCGGTCGATCCAGACAAAATGGGCTTTCACCCGTGTTCGTGGCCATAGTTCCGACGGCATACCCATCGCATCCCCTAACGCCTGCCCGTAAAGAGCACCGAGAATACGTTCTGCTTTCATTTCACTTCCCCTTGTTTAAGCTCAGCATGTTCTGTATCGACGTCGATGGTCGTAATCTCTTTGTCCGATTCGCGGAAAAACACCATGAACAGCACGGCGATAATCGCAATCATGATCGCGCCGAATGTCCACATGCCCGCCCAGTTGAAGGTGAGTCCGTTGACCGGTTGCGAATAGGCGAACATTTTTTCCATCATCACGCCGCCGAGGCGGTAGCCGAGCAGGCTGCCAAAGCCCTGGCAGCAGAGCGTAATCAGCCCCTGGGCCGCATTGCGCATCGATACCGGCGCTTTCTTATCGACGTAGATATAGGCGGTAACGTAGTAAAAATCGTAGCTGACGCCGTGCAGCAGAATACCGAGGAACATCAGCGTATAGGTGAAATAGTTCTCCGCGCCGCCGAAGACAAAAAAGCCGTAGCGAATGGCGGCGGTAATCAGACCAAGCAACAGAACCTTTTTAATACCAAAGCGTTTGGTAAAGAACGGCAGAGCCAGCATAAAGAAGATTTCAGAGAACTGGCCGAGGGTCATCCATCCGGTGGCGTGCTTCATGCCGGCTTCGGTGAGGTAGCCGTTGGCGAAGATGTAATAGAAGGCCAGGGGCATGGCAAACAGGAAAGAGCAGAAGAAAAAGACGAGGAAGTTTTTGTCGCGCAGCAGGATGAGCGCATCCAGCCCCAGCATCACTTTCAGGTCCAGTTTTCCACGGCTTTTCGGCGGTGTGTCCGGCAGGAACAGGGCAAAGACGCCGAGCAGCGCCGAGCTGCCAGCGGCAATCAGCAGCGGGACGTTGGTGGGCGAAATATCGCTCAGACCGAACATCTGCGGTAAAAATCCGCACACCAGGCCGGAGCCGATCCAGCCGATGGTCCCCATTACCCGGATCCGCGGGAAATCGCGCTCAACGTCCGCCACGTTAGAAAAGGCGATGCCGTTGGTCAGCGCGATGGTCGGCATGTAGGTTAACGAGTAGGCGAGCAGGAGCGGGAAGAAACCGGCGAAGGTCGTCTGCTGCGCGGCGAAGTACATCAATATCGCCCCGGCGAACATCAGTACCGCCAGCACTCTCTGCGCGGAAAAGAAACGGTCGGTCAGCGAGCCCACCAGGATCGGCGAAACAATCGCTGCGATGGCGGTACAGGCGTAGGACCAGCCGATCTCACCGGCGCTGAAGCCGCTTTTGCTCAGCCACAGCCAGAGGGGGACAAACCAGGCTCCCCAGATAAACCATTCAACGAACATCATGAACGACAGCTTTGCTGTAGTTTTCATCTTTAGATCCTTCATGACAGGTAGGGTACGCCTTTAAGATACCATTTGATAATACCTTTAAAATACCTTTGAGCGGTTTTTTTGAACAGGCTAACACTTTTTGTTCCTGAATCGTGCCAGCTGAAATGGCTGAAAAATGCGGTTCAGGCTGGAAAATATGCTAAGACGGTACCAGGCTTAACCTGCCCAAATAAGTGGGTCAGGAAAATACATGCCGGCTGCGGCCGGTACTTACGGGAGCATAGCTATGACTGATATTACGCAGTTGCTTGGCAAAGATGCCGACAGCCTTTTACAGCACCGTTGTATGACCATTCCAGCCGACCAGCTTTATCTGCCGGGGGCGGATTACGTTGACCGGGTGATGGTGGATAACAATCGTCCGCCGGCGGTGCTGCGTAATATGCAGACCCTGTACAATACGGGGCGCCTGGCCGGAACCGGATACCTCTCCATCCTGCCGGTAGACCAGGGCGTGGAACACTCGGCAGGGGCCTCTTTTGCCGCCAACCCGCTCTACTTTGATCCGAAAAATATCGTCGAACTGGCTATCGAAGCCGGTTGTAACTGCGTCGCGTCCACCTATGGCGTGCTGGCCTCGGTATCGCGGCGTTATGCGCACCGCATTCCCTTCCTCGTGAAGCTCAATCATAACGAGACGCTGAGTTACCCGAACACCTTCGACCAGACGCTGTACGCCAGCGTTGAGCAGGCCTTTAATATGGGCGCGGTGGCGGTAGGGGCGACTATCTATTTCGGTTCGCAAGAGTCGCGTCGGCAGATTGAAGAGATCTCCGCGGCGTTCGAACGCGCGCATGAACTGGGGCTGGTGACGGTGCTGTGGGCCTATCTGCGCAACCCGGCGTTTAAGAAAGATGGCGTCGATTATCATGTGTCGGCCGATTTAACCGGCCAGGCTAACCATCTGGCGGCCACCATCGGCGCCGATATCGTCAAGCAGAAAATGGCGGAAAATAACGGCGGCTACAAGGCGGTGAACTTTGGTTATACCGACGACCGCGTCTATAGCAAGCTGACTTCGGAGAACCCTATCGATCTGGTGCGTTATCAGCTGGCGAACTGCTATATGGGGCGCGCCGGGTTGATTAACTCCGGTGGCGCGGCGGGCGGTGAAACTGACCTGTCGGATGCCGTACGTACCGCGGTTATCAATAAGCGCGCGGGCGGGATGGGGCTGATTCTCGGTCGTAAAGCGTTTAAAAAATCGATGAGCGACGGCGTGAAGTTGATCAATGCCGTTCAGGATGTATACCTCGACGGTAAAGTGACGATTGCCTGATCCTCAATGCGGTGACGCAAACCCCTCTCTGTCGGGAGGGGTTTCATTGGTCAAAGAGTGGGGAAGAGCCGCGGGTTGCTACTGCCGAATCAACCGGGCGACCTGTTGTAACGCCAGATAAGCCTCGTAGCGACGCTGATGCAGCGGCTGATATTGCGTTGTACAGCGGTAGGTTTTGTCCACCCGGGTCAATTGTTGCATGGCCTCCGGCAGCGAGGCGGAAACCCGGCCAGCCACGGCGCCAAGAATGGCCGAACCTAACAGCACCGGTTCGCTGCATTCGGTGCTGACAACCGTCATCCCGCAGGTATCGGCCAGCAGCTGACGCACCAGTGGATGCTGCCCCGCGCCGCCGCTGATGACGATATTCTCGCTGTTAATCCCGCAGGCCTGTTGCGCGTCAACAATCTGCCGCAGGCCGTAGCCGATACCGCATAATCCCGCGACGTAGAGCGCCAGCAGATTATCCAGATCGCGCTCCATGCCTAATCCGGCAATCAGCGCTTTGGCATCAGGGTCCGCCAGCGGCGCGCGGTTGCCTGAGAACTCCGGCACCACGTGCAGTCCGGCGGCGAGTCCGGCGGCTTCGGACGGGGTCGCCACCTGAGCCAGCACCCTATCGGCGAGATAGACCGGTAGCGGCACGCCCGCTTCCTGCGCCAGCTCGCGCGCCTGCGCGGCGGCAGGATGGAAACTTAACAGCTGGTCGATGGCGGCGCCAGCCGCGCTTTGCCCGCCTTCGCTCAGCCACAGGCCCGGTACCATAGCGGAATAGTAAGGCCCCCAGACGCCGGGCACGAAGACGGCGTCTGGCGTGGTGGTCATGGTGCAGGAGGAGGTGCCGAAAACATAGGCCATATTACTCACCGCGCCATTGAGAACCCCGACCGTGCCGATGCCGCCAGCGTGAGCGTCAATCATGCCCACCGCCACGGGGGTACCGACCGGCAGGCCCATCTCGTGCGCCGCTTGCGCGCAAAGACCCTCGCCGCACGGCGTTCCCGGATCGACAATACGCTGGCCAATGCGCGCAAAATCATCCTCGGCCAGATCTCCCAGACCAATCTGCCGGAAGTAGCCGGCATCCCAGCGCTGCTCATGGGCCAGGTAAGTCCATTTGCAGGTGACGGTACACACCGAACGCGCCAGATCGCCGGTGGCGCGCCAGGTCAGGTAATCGGCAAGGTCGAAAAAGTGGCGCGCCTGCTCATAGATATGCGGGCGGTTCTCCTTAAGCCAGAGGATTTTCGGCGTTTCCATCTCCGGCGAAATCCTGCCGCCGACGTACCGCAATACGGCATGTCCGGTGGCGTTAATCTGCTCCGCCTGGCCGATGGCGCGGTGATCCATCCAGACGATGATGTTGCGGTCCGGATCGTCGGAAGGCCCGACCGCCAGCGGTTCTCCGTTTTCGCCGACCACGACGAGCGAGCAGGTGGCGTCGAAACCCATCCCGGCGACCGACTCCGGCGGCATGCCGGAGCGCGCCACGGCGGTTTTTATGCAGGCGCAGACCGCCTGCCAAATCTCGCGGCTGGATTGTTCCACCTGATTGCCAGCGCTGCGAAACAGGGTGATGTCCCGCGTGGCATGGGCGAGCAGCTGGCCCTGAAGGTTGAAGATGCCGGCGCGCACGCTGCCGGAGCCGACATCGACGCCAATAATGGTTTGGGTATCGTCATTCATAAAGCCGTCCTTAAGCCTCCCGGGTTGCACCATCACAGATCGACGCTGTTAGGCAGGATAACGAGATCGCGTACGGTGACGTTTTTTGAGCGCGTCACCATAAACAGGACCGACTCCGCAACTTCAATCGGCTGCATCAGGCTGCCGTTAGCCAGCGCCTCTTCCATTTTCTCTTTCGGCCAGTCGTCAAGCAGGGCGGTCACCACCGGGCCCGGTAAGACGGCGCCGACGCGCACCCCGTGCTGGGAAACCTGGCGGCGGGTGGTGTGCACAAACGCCTGCACGGCGAATTTTGAGGCGGTGTAAATCGGTTCCCAGATGACCGGCACGACGCCGGCGATGGAGCTGGTAAAAATGATGTCGCCGGATTTTTGCGCAATCATGTGCGGGAGTACGCTGCGCACACAGCGGAAGGCGGCATTGGTGTTGAGATGCAGAACGCGATCCCAGACGTCCGGGTCGCCTTCGGCCACCGGCCCGCCGATGTAGGCACCGGCGTTAGCGTGGAAAATATCCAGTCGCCCGGCGAGATGGAGAATGCCGGTCAGAAGATTATCGACCTGATCGCCCTGCATTAAATCCACCTGCAGCGCGAAGGCGTTTTCGCCGAGTTCAGCCACAATCTTCGTGAGTTTTTCGCCTTCCCGGTCGATCAGCACCACTTTGGCGCCCGCCGCGAGCAGGGTTCTGGCGCATTCGAGGCCGATACCGGATGCCGCACCGGTGACAGCGGCGACTTTACCATTGAGAGAAGTATTCATAGAGGATACAGAGTGGTTCATTTTATAATCCTTCATTGAGTCTGTTTGGTCAGTCGATCTGGTCCTCGATAAGCATGGGCCAGCATTGATGTTGTGCATGAAAAATTTTAAGGTTTTGAATAAAAGCGTTATTTATAAATACGCGCTGCCAATTGAGCGCTGAGTAACGTCATTCGCCATGGAGCACAATGGTTGCTCAATCGATGAAGCTAATGTTGCGCCAGCTCCATCGATTGAGCAAGTGGGGAAATTAACAGCGAAATGAATTTGTGACGCAAGTTGGGAAAATGAAAAAAATCACTATCTACGATCTGGCGGAAATGTCCGGCGTTTCGGCCAGCGCGGTCAGTGCTATCCTCAATGGCAACTGGAAAAAGCGGCGCATCAGCGCCAGACTGGCGGAAAAAGTGACGCGGATCGCTGAAGAGCAGGGCTACGCGATAAATCGCCAGGCCAGCATGCTGCGCAGTAAAAAATCGCATGTGATCGGCATGATTGTTCCCAAATACGACAACCGTTACTTCGGCTCCGTTGCGGAAAACTTTGAAGAGATGGCGCGCGAGCGCGGCCTGCTGCCGATTATCACCTGTACCCGCCGTCGCCCTGAGCTGGAAATCGAAGCGGTGAAGGCGATGCTCTCATGGCAGGTGGATTGGGTGGTGGCGACCGGGGCGACGAACCCGGATAAAATTACCGAGCTGTGTCAGCAGGCGGGGGTGCCTACCGTGAATCTCGATCTGCCGGGGACGCTTGCGCCGTCGGTTATCTCGGACAACTACGCCGGCGCCCGAGCGCTGACGGATAAGATCCTCGACAACAGCGTCGGGCGTCACGGCAGGCTGGCGCCGCTGATCTTCGTCGGCGGGCGCGGCAGCGACCACAATACCCTCGAACGTCTGCGCGGTTTTCGCGACGCGCACCAGGCGCGGGGTCTGAGCGTTCCCGATGAGAACGTGCTGGCTCCCGGCTATTCAAAGGGCAAAGTCGAGGCCTGTATGCAGGCCCGGTTCAGCACCCCGGAAGAACATCTGCAGGGGTTCTTCGTTAACTCGACGATTTCGCTGGAAGGGGTGGTCAGATGGCTGGCGCAGCAGGGATTAACCGGTACCGGACAGCCGCCGATGGGCTGCTTCGACTGGGACCCGTTTGTCTATCTTCTCGGCCACGACATCGATATGGTGCAGCAGAATGTCCCGGCGATGCTCGAGGCGGTGTTCAGCATTATTGACGCCGGTGAAGCCCGACAACAGCGGGTCGAGATCCCGCCGCTGCTGATCGGTAGCCGTGAACACCTCTGAGTCGTTGAGCGCGGCGGCAGCGAGAACCGCCGTCGGCATCAATAAAGCGGCCGAGAATTTCGCCAATTCCGCCCTGGGCCATCGCTCGTTACCGGAACTGCTGCACACGCGCTCTGAGTCTGCTCTGGTCCTCGGATAACGACCTTATCGGTGAGCACAGAAGCCCTGGAGATGGAAACGGTCTTTTTCTCTCTTCGTTCTGCGCTCACTTTCCTCCTGGTATTATTTCAGCAGCGCGCAGTCCGGCGGCAGGCGGCAGCGCAGGGCGCCCGGGAGAATTTCCATCCGGAAATGTTTACCGCTCAGCGGCTCGCCATCAAGGTTAAAGGTCATCTCGTGCGGCGCGGTGATTTCAAACCACGACGACACGCCGTCCACCAGGTTAGGGGAGTTGTCGGGGTCCGCCAGGGTAGTAAACAGCGCGGGGAGCAGCTCTTCGCCGGTAAAAACCCGCAAATGCAGCAGTCCGTCGTTAATCAGGGCCTGCGGGCAAAGCTGCTGACCGCCGCCGGCCTGACGACCGTTGCCGATACCAATAACCAGCGCGTTTCCGCTCCAGCTAAAGTTCTCGCCGCGAATTTCGCAGCGGTCGGGTTTCAGAGCGTCCATACGCATCAGGCCATGAATCAGGTAGGAGACGCCGCCCAGCGCGGCTTTAAGTTTCTCCGGCGTTTCGGTGGTAATCCGGGTACCGAAGCCGCCGGTCGCCATGTTAATAAAGCCGGTTTTATCATTCACCCGCGCCACGTCGATGGCGATATCGCGGCCGACAATCGCCAGCTTGAGGGCACTGGCGAGATCTTGCGGGATCCCGACGCTGGTGGCGAAATCATTGGCGGTACCCAGCGGCAGGATGCCGAGCGCTACCTGACTTTCACGCTGGACCAGCGCCGTGGCGACTTCATTGATGGTGCCATCGCCGCCGCCGGCAATCACCGTCCCCACCTTAATCTGTAGCGCTTCATCGACAAACCGGGCGGCATCGCCTTTTTCCCAGGTCACCCGGACATGGATGTCGACGCCTTCCTCGCGCAACAGCGCGATCGCTTCGCGAAGCTGCGGCTCGTTAGCTCCTTTGCCATTGAGAATCAGTAAGCTGGCTGGAAACACAGGCATAGTTATGGCTTCCTTTTTGTACAAGATGCAGAAAGTGTACCCTATGACAGCGAGGATGGATATTTTGTAAAGCCGGGCGGCGGCGAGAAAGGGGGCTTACAAAGCGGGGGGTAAAAAAATAAGCCCGCGTAAGGGAGATTACGCAGGCTAAGGAGGTGGTTCCTGGTACAGCTAGCATTTATGGGTTATGTTTTTCAGCAAGATGGATGATACCCACTTCAAACGAAACGGTGTGTGATCCGTTTCTAATATCCGCGCATCCTGAAAAAATAACCCTGATAAACTAGTTGCCGTGCGGGTTTCTGGTCGTCTGACCCGTAAAGTTGCGCATCAGCAGGGCATACTGCAGCGCCATCTCTTCCGGCACAGGCAACCATACGGTGTAGCCATCGCCAGGGGCGACCGGCATCGCCTCGCCTTTAGCATTCACCATATGTTCAAGGGTGAAGTTCACGTTGCCCTGCGGGGTCATCAGCTCAAGGCTGTTGCCGACGGAAAACTTATTCTTCACTGCCACGGCGGCCAGCTGGCCGTTGCGCTCGCCGGTAAATTCGCCGACAAACTGCTGGCGCTCGGAGAGAGAGTAACCGTACTCGTAGTTCTGGTAATCGTCATGGGTATGACGGCGCAGGAAACCTTCGGTGTAGCCGCGGTGGGCCAGCCCTTCCAGCGTTTCCAGCAGGCTCTCGTCAAACGGTTTGCCCGCCGCGGCGTC
Organism: Raoultella sp. T31; assembly: GCF_002806725.1. NCBI lineage: Bacteria > Pseudomonadati > Pseudomonadota > Gammaproteobacteria > Enterobacterales > Enterobacteriaceae > Klebsiella > Raoultella sp. T31. The sequence continues at coordinate 42,717 of NZ_PIBO01000027.1, read as the reverse complement.
ATCGATAGCCTTGCGGTAAACCTGGGCGGTGCGCGCGCAGTAATAGAACGATTTCGTGCGGCCTTCGATTTTCAGCGAGTGCACGCCCATCTGCGTCAGACGCTCGACGTGCGCAATGGCGCGCAGGTCTTTGGAGTTCATGATGTAGGTGCCGTGCTCATCTTCGAAGGCGGTCATGTATTCGCCCGGCCGTTTGGCCTCTTCAATCATAAACACCCGGTCGGTTGGCGCGCCGACCCCCAGCGTCGGTTCAACGGTCTTGACCGGAATCGGCTCATGCTGGTGGACGATATTGCCAACAATATCTTCTTTGCCTTCCTGGACGTTATATTCCCAGCGGCAGGCATTGGTGCAGGTGCCCTGGTTCGGGTCGCGTTTGTTGATATAGCCCGAGAGCAGGCAGCGGCCGGAATAGGCCATGCACAGCGCGCCGTGGACGAAAATCTCAAGTTCCATCTCCGGCACCTGGCTGCGGATTTCGCCGATTTCGTCCAGCGACAGTTCGCGGGAAAGAATGACCCGGCTCAGCCCCATCTGCTGCCAGAATTTAACGGTCGCCCAGTTAACGGCGTTGGCCTGTACCGACAGATGAATCTGCATATCGGGGAAGTTTTCCCGTACCAGCATGATCAAACCCGGATCGGACATAATCAGCGCGTCCGGCCCCATATCCACCACCGGCTTTAGATCGCGAATGAAGGTTTTCAGCTTGGCGTTGTGCGGCGCAATGTTGACCACCACGTAGAATTTTTTCCCCAGCTGATGGGCTTCATTGATGCCCAGCTGCAGGTTTTCATGGTTGAATTCGTTGTTGCGCACGCGCAGAGAGTAACGCGGCTGGCCAGCATAAACGGCATCTGCGCCATAAGCGAAGGCGTAACGCATATTTTTCAGCGTTCCCGCCGGGGAAAGGAGTTCCGGTTTAAACATGATGTTCTCGTTCTGATGACAGGTCAGATTCGCCACACCCGATGCGGCGACTTGGGGAAGCACCGTTAGAACAGTGCCCACACATTAAGGGCGGGCATTGTAGCGCTGTGGGTCAGGAGAGTAAACCTTCCCCTGAGCCCAATCTTGCCTTGCGCAACGAGGAGGGGTTACGCCAGGCGACAGGCGTCGGCTTCCCAGCGGTAGCCAACGCCGTACACCGCGCGGATAAAGGACTGCTCAGCGTCCAGCGACTCCAGCTTACGCCGCAGATTTTTGATATGGCTGTCGATAGTCCTGTCGGTCACCACCCGATAGTCATCGTACAGGTGATTGAGCAGCTGCTCGCGCGAGAAAACTTTGCCCGGCTCCTGCGACAGGGTTTTCAGCAGACGAAACTCGGCGGGGGTCAGATCCAGCAGCTTATCGCGCCATGAGGCCTGAAAACGGCCCTCATCGACAATCAGCGGGCTTTCCGCATCCAGCGCCAGCAGATCCCGGCGCGGCCGGCAGCGGCGGAGGATCGTTTTCACCCTCGCGACGACTTCGCGCGGGCTGTAGGGCTTGCAGATATAATCGTCGGCGCCGATCTCCAGCCCAAGCAGCCGATCGATCTCCTCGATTTTCGCCGTCACCATCACCACCGGAACGTCGGAAAAGCGACGGATCTCCCGGCACAGCGTCAGGCCATCGGTTCCCGGCAGCATCAGATCTAACAAGATCAAATGTGGCGGGGTCTGGCGAACGTAAGGCAGGACCTTGTCGCCATGATTAATCAGCGTTGGCACATACCCTGCGGCGAACAGATAGTCGAGCAGCAATTGACCCAGTTTGGGCTCATCTTCCACGACAAGAATGCGCGGGGTATTTTCATCAACAGGTAATTCGCTCATAGGTCTCTCGGTGTATCACGTTCCAGAGGTAACTCTACTTTAATGCTAACCCCGCCAAATGGCGAATGGTCGGCTCGTAAGGTGCCGCCGTGGGCAGCTACGATGTTGAGACAAATGGCCAGCCCCAGCCCGGAGCCGCCGCTGGCGCGGTTACGCGAACCTTCGGCACGATAAAAGCGCTCACACAGTCGTTCCAGCTGTTGGTCGCTGACGCCCGGGGCGCTGTCGGCAAAATCGAGGGTGATGCGACGGCCTTTCTGGCTGGCGCTGATCAACAGACGTCCGCCGCTATCGGTATAGCGGAGGCTGTTTTCCAGCAGGTTGTTAAAAAGCTGCATCAGGCGATCGGCGTCGCCAAATACCGTCGCGTTTTCCGGCAGCGAAACGGCGATGGTCAGCCCCCGGCTGGCAAAGCGTTCGCGGAAGGCGCCCGCGGCGACTTCCAGCAGCGTAATGATATCCACGGCGGTTTTTTGATAGGCCAGGGCGCCTTCATCGGACATCGAGAGCTGGTGCAGATCGTCGACCAGTTTGGTCAGGGTGGCGACCTCCGCCTGCAGCGAAGTGACGGAGTCCGGGGTGAATTTGCGCACGCCATCCTGAATGGCTTCCAGTTCGCCGCGCAGTACCGCCAGCGGGGTCCGCAGCTCATGAGAAATATCCGCCATCAGGTCGCGGCGCATTTGCTGGTTGCGTTCCAGGGTGCTGGCGAGCTGGTTAAAATCCTGCGCCAGACGGCCGAGTTCATCGCCGCTGCTCACCGCCACGCGGGTGGTGAAATCCCCCGCCGCCAGGCGGTGGGTGCCTTCGACCAGACGTTTTACCGGCGCCAGCAGGCCGCGCGCCAGCGGGAAAGTCGCCAGCGCAGCAAGGATCGTCGCCAGGGCAACAATCAGCCAGCTGGTGCGCTTTTGCTGACGGTCGAAATTAATGTCGGTATTGCGCGTCAGACGCTCGACCGGTGAAGCGATAACCTCGCCCACCGACACGCCGTTAACCATAATATTGCGTCGGCTGCCGTCTTCAGGCACCCGTTCGCGCGGGCCAACCAGGACGCGTCCTTGCTGATCAACGACCCAGAAAAGCGTGCGCCAGCCGTGCGGGGGCATATCCGCGCCGGGGCCGCGCGGGCCGTCCGGCGGCGGACCATCGGGCGGGGGACCTTCGGCGCCGGGGTGGCCGCCAGGGGTGCTGGCGGAATTTATTTTGTGCCCGCCGGGTAAACGATCGTCGTTATCGCGTTCGAACGATTTTAATAGCTGGAAAATAAAGCGATCGTTATTGCGCAGAAATTTCCAGTTGCCATGCAGGGCATACTGCTCGCTCAGCGCATCGCCCAGCATCGTCAGCCGCTGTTCATTGCCGCGCTTGATATAATCGATAAATCCGCGTTCAAAGCTGATGCGCACCGCCCAGTGCATGCTGATGAGCAGCACAATGCAGGTGGCCAAAATAGCCAGAAATAGCTTACCGGTAATACCGGGACGCCATAGCTTCATGGCTCACTCCTGTTATGTCGGGCGATAGCGGTATTGCTGTCGGTATCATCCGGAACGCGGGAAAAAATACAGGCCGGTAGCGCAATAATTACCGCCATGCTCAGGTAGGTATAGAGAAAGACCTGATGGGTGGCGGCGGCATCGGCGCTGATATGCTGCTGGCCGAACAGGCCGAGCAATATCCCGGCGAGGGTCACGCCAATACTCATCGACAGCTGCATAACCATCGACAGCATGCTGTTGCCGCTGCTGGCGAGGTCGTCCGGCAGATCTTTCAGCGTCAGGGTGTTCATCGACGAGAAGCGGCTGGAGTTGATCATCCCCTGCATAAACAGCACCACCGGCAGGAGCCAGTACCAGCCCGCCAGGGCGACGGCCATAAACAGCAGGCTAACCAGCGCCAGACCAACGGTCGCCACCATTAAGACGCGGCGGTAGCCAAAGCGGTTCACCACCTGTACCACGATACGTTTCATGCCCATGCTGCCAAGCACCATCGGAATCATCATCATCCCGGCGTGAAACGGCGTAAAGCCGAGACCGATTTGCAGGAATACCGGCGTCATAAAGGGCAACATACCGCTGCCGATGCGTCCGGCAAAGCTGCCGCCGAGCCCGAGGGAGAAGGTGCGATTGCGAAACAACTTCAGGCTGAACAGGGCGTTGTCGTTGCCCCGGGCGTAGTATAAATAGAGCAGAATCGAGGCCACACCGATCGCCACCAGCGCGCCCAGCAGCAGCGGGGAAATCCCCAGCCCTTTTTTACCGTCGAGCGCGAGGGTTAAGGTCGCCATCCCCAGTGCCAGCAGGATAAAGCCAAAAATGTCGAAGCGCCGGGTCTGCAGGGTGTAGTTCGGCATCAGCCACAGGGTGGCGATGGCGCCGATAATGCCTACCGGCAGATTGATTAAGAAAATCCAGTGCCAGGAGGCGTATTCCACCAGCAGGCCGCCGAGAGCCGGGCCAAGCAGCGGCCCAACCTGGCCGGGGAGCGTCACAAAGGTCATGGCCGCCATATACTGGGCGCGCGGCACGATTTTCATCACCGTCAGGCGGCCAACGGGCACCATCATGGCGCCGCCGACGCCCTGCAGTACGCGGGCCAGCACCAGTCGATCGAGGGTTGCGGCCTGGGCGCAAAACAGCGACCCGAGCGTAAACAAAATGATGGCGCTAAAAAAGATATTGCGTACCCCCACCCGGTCCGCCAGCCAGCCGCTGGCGGGCAGCATAATCGCCACCGTCAACACGTAGGAGACGATAACCATATGCATATGCAAGGGGCTCTCGCCAAGGCTTTTGGCCATCGAGGGGAGGGCGGTATTCACGATAGTGGTGTCCAGCGATTGCATAAAGAAGCCGAAAGCCACTATCCATAATTGCCAGCGCACGCTGGAGGGCAGTTCTGTCATGTTATTCGCTTACCGGTTGGCTGACTTTTCGCGAAAAACGCAACCGCAGACGGTCAAAGAACAGATAGACCACCGGCGTGGTGTAGAGGGTCAGCAACTGACTCATCACCAGTCCGCCGACAATGGTTATCCCCAGCGGCTGACGCAGTTCCGAACCGTCACCGCCCGAGAGCACCAGCGGCAGCGCGCCAAACAGCGCCGCGAGGGTGGTCATCATAATCGGGCGAAAACGCAGCAGGCAGGCCTGGAAGATAGCCTCCTCCGGCGGCAGATTGCCGTTACGCTGCGCCTCGAGAGCAAAGTCGACCATCATGATGGCGTTTTTCTTCACTATACCAATTAATAGCATGATGCCGATAAGCGCAATCAGGCTAAACGGCGCGCCAAAGAGCTCCAGCGCCAGCAGCGCCCCCACGCCTGCCGAGGGAAGGGTGGAGAGAATGGTCAGCGGATGGACATAGCTTTCGTACAGCACCCCGAGCACGATATAGACTGTCGCAATGGCGGCCAGAATCAGAATGACCTGCGAATTCATGGTCTGCTGGAAGACCTGCGCGGTACCGGCATAGGAGCCCCGCACGCTGGAAGGCACCCCAAGCTGAGTCATCGCGCGGTTGATGGCATCGCTGGCTTCCGACAGCGATTGACCGGTCGGCAGGTTAAAGGAGATCGTCGACGCTGCCGACAGCCCCTGGTGGTTGACCGACAGCGGCGCGTTGGCCGGTTGCCATTTGGCGAAATAGGCGAGCGGGATCGGCTTGCCTGCGCTGTTGATCACAAACATCTTATCCAGCGCGCTGACGTCCTGGGTATACACCGGATCGACCTCCATCACCACTTTATACTGGTTCAGCGGCTGGTAAATCGTCGAGATCTGCCGCTGGCCGAAGGCGTTATTCAGCAGATTGTTGGCATCCTTGACGCTGATCCCGAGGCGCGACAGGGTATCGCGGTCGTAGATGAGATCCATCTCAGAGCCGTTATCCTGCTGGTCAGAGTTGACGTCCGCCAGCTCCGGCAGCGCGGCCAGCGCTTTACGAATTTTCGGCTCCCATTCGCGCAGCGCCGAAAGATCGTCCGATAACAGGGTGTACTGATAGCTGGCGTTGGCCTGACGGCCGCCGACGCGAATATCCTGCACCGCCATCAGGAACAGGTTGGCGCCCGGCTCTTTCGCCAGTTTCTGACGCAGCCGGTCGATAATCTGCTGCGCCGTTTCATGTCGCTGGTCGCGAGGTTTGAGGGTGATAAACATCATCCCGCTGTTGACCCGTGAGCCGCCGGTAAAGCCGGTGACGTTATCCACCGCCGGATCTTCCCGAATGATCTGCATAAAGTCCTGCAGTTTGCCGCGCATTGCCTGGAAGGAGATGCTCTGGTCAGCCTGAATGCCGCCCATCAGCACGCCGGTATCCTGCTCCGGGAAGAAGGTTTTTGGAATTGAGATATAGAGCCAGACGCTGAGCGCCATGGTTCCCAGCAGCACCAGACCGGTCACGCGGCTGTGCCTGAGGACCCACTTCAGCGATTTACCGTAGCCGCCCTGCACGGCGATCAGCAGGCGGCCGAACCCGCGCTTGCGCGTCGGCTCGTGGGGTTTGCCGCGCTTCAGCAGCCAGCCGCACATCATCGGCGTCAGGGTCAGGGAGACCGCCAGCGAAATGCCGATCGCCACCGATAAGGTGACGGCGAATTCGCGTAACAATCGCCCCGGCAGGCCGCCCATCAGCAGCAGCGGTAAAAAAACCGCCACCAGCGAGAGACTCATCGACAGCACGGTGAAACCGACTTCACGGCTCCCCTGCAGCGCCGCCTGCAGCGGCTTCATTCCGGCCTCAAGATGGCGGGAGATATTTTCCAGCACCACGATAGCATCGTCGACCACGAAGCCGGTGGCGATGGTCAGGGCCATCAGCGACAGGTTGTTGAGGCTGAAATCGCAGAGATACATCGCCGCGAAGGTGCCAATCAGCGAAACCGGAACGGCCACCGCCGGGATCAGCGTCGCCCGCCCGGAGCGCAGAAACAAGAACACCACGAGGATCACCAGCGCCACCGAGATAACCAGCGTCCGCTCGACTTCCTCCAGCGAGGCGCGGATGGTCGGCGAGCGGTCCTGGGCGATTTGCAGGTCGATCGCCGCCGGAATGGTTTTTTGCAGTTCCGGCAGGCGGGCGCGAATGCTGTCCACCGTCTGGATAATATTGGCTTCCGGCAGCTTGCGGATCATCAGCAAAATGGCCGGTTTGGCGTTGGTCATCCCGGCGTTGCGCACATCCTGCACCGAATCGCTGATCCGCGCGACGTCGCCAAGGCGTACCGCCGCACCGTTGCGGTAGTGCACGATCAGCGGCTGGTATTGCGCGGCGGTTTTGAGCTCATCGTTAGTGTGTATCTGCCAGCGCGAGCTGTGGTCCTCCAGCGCGCCCTGCGGTTTACGCACGTTGGCGTTATCGATAGCGGTGCGCACGGCGTCCAGCGAAACGCCCTGGTTAAACAGCGCCTGCGGGTTGAGGTCGACGCGTACCGCAGGCAGCGAACTGCCGCCCACGTCGACGTCGCCGACGCCGTCAATCTGGGAGAGGGTTTGCGCCAGCTGAGTCGAGGCAAAATCGTACAGCTCGCCCTGCGAGTAGGTATCCGAGGTGAGCGTCAGGATCATGATCGGCGCGTCGGAGGGGTTGGCCTTGCGATAGGTCGGGCGGCCCGGCATGCCGCTCGGCAGCAGGCTTTGCGCGGCGTTGATCGCCGCCTGCACATCGCGGGCGGCGCCGTTGATGTCGCGGTCGAAATTAAACTCCATAATGATGCGCGTGCTGCCCAGCGAGCTGGTGGAGGTCATTTCTGACACGCCGGCGATCCGGCCGAGGGAGCGCTCAAGCGGTGTCGCCACCGACGAGGCCATGGTTTCCGGCGACGCACCGGGCAGCGAGGCGCTGATCATGATCACCGGAAAATCCACCTGCGGCAGCGGGGCCACCGGCAGCAGGCGGAAACCGAGCACCCCGCACAGGGTGATGGCGAGCGAAATCAGAATCGTCGCCACCGGGCGGTAAATGAAGAGCGCGAAAAACTTCATTTACGCCTCCTCCTCATGTCGCGGGAAGCGGCTTTTGATATACAGCGCCAGGCGGTCGAAGAGCAGATAGATAACCGGGGTGGTGAACAGCGTCAGCACCTGGCTTAGCATCAGGCCGCCTACCATCCCGATACCGAGAGGACGGCGAAGTTCGGCGCCGACGCCGGTGCTCAGCATCAGCGGCAGCGCGCCGAGCAGAGCGGCGAGTGTGGTCATCAGAATCGGGCGAAAACGCAGCAGACAGGCCTGATAAATCGCCTCACGCGGCGGCATGCCCTGTTCGCGTTCGGCGGCCAGCGCAAAGTCGATCATCATGATGGCGTTCTTCTTGACGATACCGATCAGCAGGATAATCCCGATAATGGCGATCACGTCCAGCTCGCTGCCCGCCAGCCACAGCGCCAGCAGCGCGCCGACGCCGGCGGTCGGTAAGGTCGAGAGAATGGTAATCGGGTGAATAAAGCTTTCATACAGCACGCCGAGCACGATATACATCGCCACGACCGCCGCCACCACCAGCCAGACGGTATTGCCGAGCGCCGACTGGAAGGCGAGGGTGCTGCCCTGGAACTGGGTGCGGATATCGGTCGGCAAATCCAGCGCCTGTTCGGCGGCGAGGATGGCGTCGACCGCATCGCCCAGCGAGTAGTTATCCGGGACGTTGAACGAAATGGTGGTCACCGGGAACTGATCGAGATGGTTAATCGACAGCGGCGCGAAGCGCTGCTCGACGCTGGCGATGGACTTCAGCGGCACGATGCCGCCCCCGCTGCTGGTCAGGCGAATGTTGTCCAGCGCCGCCAGTCCCGGCGTCGCGCGGGTGTCATGCTCCAGTACCACGCGATACTGATTGGCCTGAGTGTAGATAGTCGAGATCAGCCGCTGGCCGAAGGCGTTATACAGCGCGTTATCGACGTCGGCCATGCTGATGCCGAGACGGCTGGCGCTGTCGCGATCGACTTTGATATAAGCGGCGAGGCCCTGATCCTGCCAGTCGCTGCTGACGTCGGAGAGCTGCGGAAGCGCCTGGAGACGCGCCAGCAGCTGCGGCACCCAGTGACTGAGGGCATCCAGCGAGTTCGCCTGCAGGGTGAACTGATACTGGGTCCGGCTGACGGTGGTATCGATAGTCAGATCCTGCGTCGGCTGAAGGTAGAGCTCGACGCCGGGGATCCCGTCCGCCGCTTTTTGCAGGCGGGTAATCACGGTCTGCACGCGGTCGGCGCGTTGATCCAGCGGTTTGAGGTTAATCTGCAGGCGGGCGCTGTTCAGCGCCGGGTTGGTGCCGTCCACCCCGATGTAGGAGGTCAGACTCTCGACGGCCGGGTCTTTGAGGATCGCGGCGGAAATCTGCTCCTGGCGCTGTGCCATATTGGCAAATGAAGCGGACTGCGGAGCCTGTAACGTCCCCTGAATAATGCCGTTGTCCTGAATCGGGAAGAAGCCTTTCGGAATGAAGACCCACAGCATGATTGACAGCGCCAGCGTGCCTAAGGCCACGCTCAGGGTCAGCCACGGGTGATTCAGCACCCGGCTGAGCATCCGGCCATAGGCGGCGATCACCCGCTCGAAGAAGCGTTCGCTGGCCTGCGAGAAGCGGTTTTGCTTACGCAGCGACTCGTGGCTGAGCATCCGCGCGCACATCATTGGCGTTAGCGTCAGCGAGACGACGGCGGAGATCAATATCGCCACCGCCAGGGTGATGGCGAACTCGCGGAACAGCCGGCCGACGATATCGCCCATAAACAGCAGCGGGATCAGCACCGCAATCAGCGAGAAGGTCAGCGAGATGATGGTAAAGCCGATTTCTCCGGCGCCCTTCAGCGCGGCGGCGAGCGGCTTTTCGCCTTTTTCGATATAGCGCGAGATGTTTTCGATAACCACGATAGCATCATCGACGACGAAACCGGTGGCGATGGTGAGCGCCATCAGCGTCAGGTTGTTGATCGAAAAGTCGAGGAACACCATTACCGCGAAGGTGCCCACCAGCGACAGCGGGACGGCGACGCCGGGGATAATGGTCGCCGGGACGTTGCGCAGGAACAGGTAAATGATCATCACCACCAGCGCAATCGCCAGCATCAGCTCAAACTGGGTATCGCTCACCGACGCGCGGATGTTGGTGGTGCGGTCGGAAAGGACCTGCACCTTGACCGATTTCGGCAGGCTTTCCGTCAGCTGCGGCAGCATCTGACGCACGCTGTCGGCGGTGGCGATGATGTTCGCACCCGGCTGGCGTTGAACGTTCATGACGATCGCCTGCTGGTTGTTCGCCCACGCGCCGAGCCAGCTGTTTTCCGCCCCTTGCTCGATGGTGGCGACATCGCCGAGACGAATCGGCGCGCCGTTCTGCCAGGCGACTATCAGGCGGCGATAATCTTCCGCCGACTGCATCTGGTCGTTGGCGGAGAGGGTCACGGCGCGGGAAGGGCCGTCAAGGCTGCCTTTTGCCGAGTTGACGTTGGCGCTGGTGATGGCGGTGCGAATGGTTTCGCTGGTCAGCCCCAGCGCGGCGATGGCCTGCGCATTGAGCTTCACGCGTACCGCCGGGCGTTGGCCGCCCGCGAGAGTCACCAGCCCGACGCCGGAAATCTGGGAAATTTTCTGCGCCACGCGGGTCTCCACCATATCTTCCACCTGGGTCATCGGAATGGCGGAAGAGGTGACCGCGAGGGTCATGATTGGCGGATCGGCCGGGTTGACTTTACTGTACACCGGCGGGTTCGGCAGGTCAGACGGCAGCAGGTTGGTGGCGGCGTTGATCGCGGCCTGCACTTCCTGTTCGGCCACGTCCAGCGGCAGGGTCAGCTGGAACTGGAGCGTGACCACCGAGGCGCCGCCGGAACTTTGCGACGACATCTGCTTCAGGCCGGACATCTGGCCAAACTGGCGTTCCAGCGGCGCGGTAATCGCCGAGGTGACGACGTCCGGGCTGGCGCCAGGATAGAGGGTGACCACCTGGATGGTCGGATAATCCACTTCCGGCAAGGCGGAAACCGGCAGGAATCGATAGCCGATGATCCCCGCCAGCATAATCGCCACCATCAGCAGCGTGGTGGCGACCGGGCGCAGAATAAACAGTCGGGAAGGGCCGCCCGTACTGCTCGGGGGTAAGACCTGCATCAGGAGCGCGCTCCTTTTTGGCCGTATTCACGGCTGGTGGCTTTTACCGGCGCGGCCTGCGCGCTGCGCGGCTCCACCACTTCCACTTTCGCCCCTTCGGTCAGACGGTCGATACCGTCAGTGACCACCCGGTCACCCGCCGACAGCCCGGCGTTAATCACCACTTTCAGACTGTCCTGAATACCCGGCGTGACGGTGTGTTTGCTGACTTTGTTCTCGTCGTTCAGTACCCAGACGAAGTGGCCTTCATTGCCCATTTGCAGCGCGGCGGTGGGGATGACGACGGCGTTCTGTTCCGTGTCCACCAGCATACGGGCGTTAACGAACTGATTCGGGAACAGGGCGTCGTCCTGATTGCTAAAGCGCGCTTTCAGTTTGATGGTGCCGGTGGTGGCGTCAATCTGGTTATCCAGACTCAGCAGGGACCCTTCGCTGATTTTTTGTTTGTTGGTCCGATCCCAGGCCTCAACCTGTAGCGGTTTCCCGGCTTTCTGCGCCTGCACCACCGTGGCGATATCATTTTCCGGCAGCGTGAAGACCACATCGATCGGATGGGTTTGGGTGAGCACCACTATGCCGGTGGTATCGGCGCTTGAAATCTGATTGCCGATATCCACCTGTTTTAAGCCCACGCGGCCGTCAATCGGCGCGGTGATGCGGCTCCAGTTCAACTGCAACTGGGCGCTGGCGACGGCGGCTTCGTCGGCTTTGATGGTGCCTTCCGTTTCGCTAACCAGCGACTGCTGGGTATCCAGCTCCTGGCGTGAAACCAGGTTGCTCTTCACCAGCTGTTGATAGCGGGCGAGATCGCGTCGGGCGTTGGCGAGCGTGGCTTTGTCTTTCGCCAGCTGGCCCTCGGCCTGGGCCAGCGCGACTTTAAACTGGCTGGGGTCGATTTCGGCGAGCAGATCGCCCGCTTTGACCTGCTGGCCTTCCTGGAAGTGGATAGCCAGCAGTTGACCCGCCACCCGGCTGCGAACGGTCACCGTATTGGCCGCCGTCACCGTACCGAGGCCGCTGAGATAGCGAGGCACCGACTCGCTGGTGGCCGTCGCTGCCTGAACCGGCGCCAGGGCCGCGCCGAAGCGACCGTGGCGACCGCCTGGCGTCTGCCGCGGTGAGTCATTCGCCGCCGCAGGCGTAGCGTTGGTCGCTTCACGACTTTGCCAGAACCAGTACCCGGCACCGGCAATGACGATGACCGCCAGCGCGGTGCCCCAACGGAGTGTATGGCTGCCTTTCATGTATTTGCTATCTCATCCTGAAACGTTTCGCGAAATGATACTAGTTTAGTGACCAAACGCCCCGCAAAAATGGAGGAATTATGAAAAGACTGTTGAGATATGTCTGGATAAAATGCTTTTCGATGAGCCGGTTAGGCTAAAAAAACGGGGCGTCGGGTCAGGTATTCGTCGCTGTCCGCGCGTTTTCTCGCAGCCCGGCCTGGATGGAGCGACTTTTCATTTCTGGTATAACCGCTCCGACGCCCTTATTATCAACACGATAGGTCTGTACTGCAGGGACGGGTACGTCGGGTGTCAGGATTTGCAACGCAAACCGGTATCCACCAGGGATTGCGGAGAGACGATGAAACTTATCCAGAAGACGAAATGGCTGCTGGCGGGCGGCGGTGTGACCGTGCTCGTTTCCGTTTTGCTGACCAATGTGGTCATGTTAAACAACCAGCGCGTTCAGCTTGAGACGCTGAGCCAGGAACTCCTCACGCATGCCGAAGATGTGACCACGCAAATCACGTCTGCTATTCATCATGCGCAGCGGCGGCATCTTGATGGTTGTAACAAGCAGGCGATCGCCGCCTTGCGGGAGGTCATCTGGAAGTATGCCAGCGTGGAAGATATTGGCATCGTGGAGAACGATAAGCTGGCCTGCACCGCCAACTGGGGGATGCTGGATAAACCGCTGCCGATGCCCGCCGAGAAATATGTCGTAGCAAATGGATATAGCGTTTACAAAGGCGTAGAGAATTATCTCCCGTACGGTGTGATTATGGATATGAGCCGCCAGGGTAATATTGTTTCCTTTACCTCGACATTTGCCTTTAGCGCCTTTGCCCGACGCCACCAGGACTTTAATTTTTCGTTAACCAGTTTCAATGGCGATCACATTTTTCTGAATGATGTGAAATCCGTGGCCAAGCCGTCGATAAGCGTTAACCTATGCAGCAGTAAATACGATATTTGCAGCCATCTGACGCAGCGAAAAAAAGGGTTTTTCTCACTCTCTCCGTTCCTTATCGCGCTCATTACCGGGACGGCTTTTATTCTCGGTGCCGCGTTCTTCTATTCGATTCTGAGCTATCTCAGCGAACGGCGGTCGCTGGAGTATCGCTTAAAAAAAGCGATTGTTAAGCAGCGTATTTATATGGAGTATCAGCCGTTGGTGCGCGCTAAAAACGAACGGGTGGTCGGCGTCGAGGCACTGGTTCGCTGGTATGATCCGGTCTTTGGCCAGGTCTCCCCGGAACTGTTTATTTCAATGGCGGAACAGCTGAATGTATACCCCGATATTTCTAAGCTGGTGATGGAGAAGGCCACCAGCGAGTTGAAAACCATTCTGCACGCCGACGCGCAGTTTACCCTCGCGATAAATATCGGCAAATATGAAATTAACGACCCGCTGTTTTTAGATAATCTTCTGCACATTTTGCAACGTAACGGCATTCGACCCCAGCAGATTAAAATTGAGATAACCGAAAGAAGCGGCGAATACTATAAAAAAATCGCGGACTTTTCATTACAGGCGAAGAGCCGCGGATTGCGCATCGCCCTCGATGATTTCGGCACCGGATCTTCAAACCTGCAGTGGTTAACCGAAGTGTTTTATGATGAGATAAAACTGGATAAGTTTTTCGTCAACGGCCTTAAAAATGAGTATAAACGAGCCATCCTGACCTCGATTCTTGATGTCGTCTACGGGCTGAATAAGCAGATCGTTTTCGAAGGCGTGGAAAGTAAAATTGATTTTGAGTTCGTCAAATCCTTCGATGAAAATGCGTTAATTCAGGGATGGTATTTTTACCGGTCGATGCCCATCGACAAACTCACCGCGCTGCTCCTTTCCGTCCCTCCCTCCGACCCGGCGCCTGGCGTACGGGATTAGCCTGCGGCAAGAGACCGTTATCCGACAGCGGAATGCGTCGTTTCCCCGGCAATATACAGCGTAAATTGACCGCCGTGGCCGGCTATTCAGCCGGACTGGTGACAACATCTGTTTGATAATCAAGAAAACCCGTGGCTTTACCAGCCTGGCGGGAACAACAACGATCATTCGTCACCTGAGGGTTCTCTATGCATTTTACCCAGGCTATCGCCCGCCTGCCGGCCGCAACCTGTGCCGCCGGACAAACCACCGCCCGGCTCGGCGCGCCGGATATTGCCGGCACCACACGTCAGTTTCTCGCCTATGTGCACACCTTGCTGCAGCTCGGCCTGAAAGTGACGGTCTTGCCTGCGGCAGCGGATTATCCGGATGCCCATTTTGTTGAAGATACCGCGGTCGTCATGCCGGAACTGGCGGTCATCACCCATCCCGGAGCGCCGAGTCGCCAGGGGGAAGTGGCCTCGATAGCGCCGGTGCTGGCCGGTTTTCGTTCGCTGGCGCATATGAGCGAGCGGGGTCATCTGGACGGCGGTGACGTGCTGCTGGTGGGTAAGCAGTTTTTTGTTGGTCAGACCGCGCGTACCGATGAACAGGGGATCCGCGAGTTTGCGGCCGCCGTTGAACCGCATGGCTATCAGGTGACCTCCATTGAAGTGAGCGCCGGGCTGCACCTGAAGTCGATCGTCAACTATGTCGGACGCAATACGCTGCTGCTGACAGAAGACTACGTCAATCACCCGGCGTTTAGCGGGTTCAATACCATCGTTATTCCGCAAGAAGAGTCGTATGCCGGGAATACGCTCTGGATTAACGACACCTTAATTACGCCTCAGGGGTACCCTTATACCCTGGGCGAAATCAGCAAGCTGGGGATGCCGGTTGTGCAGCTCGACACCAGCGAATTTAAGAAAATGGATGGCGGCCTGACCTGCCTTTCACTGCGTTTTTAGCCACGTCGTTGACATCAGGGGTAACAGATATGAAAACACGTATTGCCGCGTTATTGGCTTGTATGGCCCTGAGCGCGCCGCTGGCCGCTCAGCAGTTCGACACCATCAGCTTCGGCGTTGACGGCGGCTATCCGCCCTTTGACGTGCTGGCGCCCAGCGGCGAAATAACCGGCTTTGACATTGATATTGCCAACGCGCTCTGTACGCAGCTGAAAGCGAAGTGCGTTTTCGTCAAGCAACCGTTTGAGAGTATGATCGCCGCGCTGAACGCACATAAATTTGATGCAATTATTGCTTCGCTGAATATTACCGACGAGCGGAAGAAGGAAGTGGATTTCACCGACCGCTACTATCGCAGCGCGGCGCAGCTGGTGGCGCGCAAGGGAAGCCCGCTGCTGCCGGATGCCGCCAGCCTCAAGGGCAAGACCGTCGGCGTACAAACCGGCTCGACGCATGAAGCTTACGCCAGAAGCCACTGGGCCGGTCACGGCGTGAAGATCGTGGGCTACGCCAACCAGGACAACGTCTATCTGGATCTGCTCTCCGGGCGTATCGATGCCTCCTTACAGGACAATATCCAGGCGGCGACCAGCTTTG
Organism: Raoultella sp. T31; assembly: GCF_002806725.1. Taxonomy (NCBI): domain Bacteria; kingdom Pseudomonadati; phylum Pseudomonadota; class Gammaproteobacteria; order Enterobacterales; family Enterobacteriaceae; genus Klebsiella; species Raoultella sp. T31. The sequence continues at coordinate 27,117 of NZ_PIBO01000027.1, read as the reverse complement.
TCGACACGCCGCGCGGGCAAAAATTCGCCTTCGCCGGTCCGGTCATCAGCGACGGCAGCATTTCGTCTGACGTCGGCATTGCGGTCAATAAAGACAATCCGGCATTGCGCGACGCTCTCAACGAGGCCATCAAGCAAATCCGCGCCGACGGCACCTACGCCGCGATTGAGAAAAAGTACTTTAGCTTCGATATCTACGGCAATTAAGCCGTAAAGGGGAGGGCGCGGTCGGCGACCGGCGCCCCTTTACGCCACGGGTGGAAGACAGAATATGGTTGCAGATTATTTACCGCTACTGTTACGCGGCGCGGGGGTGTCGCTGTGCGTGATGCTGGTCTCGCTGCTGGTGGCGCTGCTGCTGGGGCTGGTGAACGCGCTGATTAAGCTGTTCGGACCGCGCTGGCTGCGGTGGTTTTCCACCGGTTATACCACGCTGGTGCGCGGCATCCCGGAGCTGGTGATTATGCTGCTGCTGTTTTTTGGTGGCGAGATGCTGGTCAACGCCCTGCTGTCGCTGGCTGGAGTTGGGCCGGTGCGCTTTAATACCTTTATTTCCGGCGTGCTGGCAATTGGCTTCGTGTTTGGGGCCTATTACACCGAGACGTTTCGCGGCGCGTTTCTCACCGTCGATCGCGGACAAACCGAAGCGGCTGAAGCCTACGGCATGCGGCCGTGGCTGGTCTTCCGGCGCATCATGCTGCCGCAGATGCTGAGCTTTGCCATTCCGGGCATCAATAATAACTGGCTGGGACTGATGAAAGCGTCGGCGCTGGTCTCCATTCTCGGTTTAGAAGATATGGTGTGGCTGGCGGAACAGGCCGGGCGCGCCACGCAAAAACCCTTTTTGTTCTACTTCCTGGTCTCGCTGATTTATATGGTCATCACCGCCTTGTCCAGCTGGCTGTTTAGCCGTCTGGCGAAGCGCTACGCGCTGCGTTCGTCAACGGCGGGGGCGACGCAATGAATCTGCAGACCTTTATCGAGGCGGTACCGGGCTATTTGTGGAGCGACGGCAACGGTTCGACGAGCGGGCTGGCGATGACGGCGGAGCTGTTTTTGCTCTCCCTGGCGCCTGGAATGGTGCTGGCGGTGCTGCTGGCGATAGGCCAGGTCTACGGTCCGCGCCTGCTGGCCTGGCCCGTCCGCGGCTTTACCTGGTTTTTCCGCAGCACGCCGCTTTATCTGCAGCTGATGCTTATCTATTACGGGCTGTCTCAGTTCGATATTGTCCAGCTGGGCTGGCAAAACGATCGGCCGTTCTGGCTGCTGTTCCGCGACGCCACCTTCTGCGCCACCCTGGCGCTGGTGCTGAACACCGCGGCCTACGTCGCGGAATTGCTGGCGGGGATGATGGCGACGTTTCCACGCCAGGAGTGGGTGGCCGGGGAAGCCTATGGTATGACTAAGTGGCAGATTATTCGCCGACTGGTGCTGCCCGCTACGCTGCGGCGGGGGATTCCGGCGCTGAACAATGAGATGGTGTTTTTGCTCCACGCCACTTCGCTGGCCAGTACCGTGACGTTGCTGGATATCACCGGCGTGGCGCGCGCTTTCTATGCCATCACCTACTCGCCGTTTATCCCGTTCCTGATGGCCGCCGCGCTCTATTTAGTGTGCACCTTTTTGCTGATTTTCGTCTTTTCGCGGGCGGAACGACGCTGGCTGGCGTTTATCAAGCGCCCCTGATCAGGAGCGTTTGATGGACTGCAGTTCCGTCAGGGTGACGATTTTATCGATGCGAAATTTTTTGCTGGTCAGCCAGCCGTCGGCCAGCTGGCAGTAGTGCGCCATGCTGCGACAGCCGATACGCACCAGAAAGTCAAAGCTGCCGCTGACCAGCCAGCAGTCGAGCACCTCCGGCGTCTGGCGCATCTCCTGCTCAAAGACCGGCTGTGAGCGGCCATGGTCGGCCAGCGCAATTTGCGCCTGCACCACGAAAGCATGTTCCGGTTCCGGGAGTTCAATTACCGCGCTGTAGCCGCGGATAATGCCGTCGCGCTCAAGGCCACGTACGCGTTCCAGGCAGGGACGGGCGGTGAGGTTTACCTGCTCCGAGAGCTTTTGATAAGAAATGCGGCCATCCCGGCGCAGGATTTCAAGGATCTTATGATCGATACGGTCGAGCCGGGCTTTCTTTTCCACAGATAGGACGTCCAATGAAAATTAAACACTATACCTTACCCGAACATGCGCTGAGTGGGCAGCGGCAATTAACCCATTTTCACTTTGGCGAACCCGGCCGCGGAGAGAAAATCTATCTGCAGGCGGGGCTGCACGCCGATGAAATCCCGGGCATGCTGGTACTGCATTATCTTAAAAGATTACTTAACCAGGCGGAACGGCGCGCCGAGCTGCGCGGTGAGATTATCCTCGTGCCGGTCGCTAACCCGCCGGGGCTGGCGCAGGTCGTGCTCAACGGCGGGATCGGACGATTTGATCTCGCCAGCGGCCGCAACTTCAACCGCGATTTTCCCGACCTCGCCCACCTTGCGCAGCGCTATCTCGGCGCCGATGCCCCGCAGACCCGCGAAGCGTACCTGCGGCAGGTCCGCGCGGCGATGCGCGAGGCGCTGGCCGCCGAACCGCAGCGCAGCGAAGTTCAGGCGTTACGCCACCATCTGCTGAGCCTGGCCTGTGATGCCGATGTGGTGCTGGATCTGCACTGTGACGATCGGGCCATTTTGCATTTGTACGCCGATCCGGCCTGGCAGGCAGAGGCCGGGGTGATGGCCGCCTTTTTAGGTATTGAAACGGTACTGCTGTCGCAAGAGAGCGGCGGCAACTCGTTTGATGAAGCCTGCGGGCTGCCCTGGCATCGTCTGGCGGCGCGCGCTCCGCAATGGCAGCACGGCCAGCCTGGCTGTATGGCGGTGACCGTGGAGCTGCGCGGTCAGCAGGATGTGAATCATGCGCTGGCCCGTGAGGACGCTGAACGTCTGTACCGTTATCTGCAATATCGCGGCGTGCTGGCGGGCGAAGTCCAGCCTGTTCCGCAGCAGGAGACGCTGATGCTGCCGTTTGCGGCGGGAGAGATAGTGACCGCGCCAGCGAGCGGGATCTTCGTAGCGTTGAAACAACCCGGCGAGTGGGTCAGCGCCGATGAGGTGGTGGCCGAGATTATCGATCCGCTCACCGATATGATTCAATCGGTCCGCCCGCAGACCGGCGGGTTGATCTACGCCAGCCGTCGGGCGCCTTTTGTCACCTTTGGCGCTGAGGTGATGAAAATCGTCGGCAGGCAGAGTTATGCCGGAGGCGGCGGGCTGGCGATGTGACCCGTTGGTTAAACCGGCGGCCTTGATATCGAACGGGCCAGAAAGTCGCTCACCGTCTTCATGCACAGTTCGCGCTCTTCCACATGCGGCATATGGCTTGAGGCTTCGAAAATGACCCACCGGGCATCAGGAATGTGGTCCATAAAAGGCTGTACCACTTCCGGCGTGGCTTCATCGTAACGCCCGGAAATCAGCAGCACCGGGACCTCAATTTGCGGCAGGCGGTCGATAATAGTCCACGCTTTCATGCTGCCGATAACGTGGAATTCGGTGGGGCCGTTCATCGCGTGATAGACCGTCGGGTCCGCGTCCATCGCATCGAAGGTGCGCCGTACTTCCGGCGGCCAGGGATCAAGCCGGCAGACGTGGCGTTGATAAAAGACCTGGCTTGCCGCCTTATATTCCGCGCTGTCCAGCGTCCCGGCGGCCTCGTGCTGCAACAGCGTTTGCTGGATATCGGCGGGCAACTGCGCCCGCAGTTCTGCCGCCCCCTGGAGCCACAGCGCCATTGAGGCCGGGGAGTTGGCGATAACCAGCGCTTTTAAGCCTTTTGGCTGCGTCACCGCGTGCTCCGCGCCCAGCATCCCTCCCCACGATTGACCAAGCAGGGCGTAATTATCGGCAATATTGAGGTGTCGCAGCAGGTTATCCAGCTCGTCGAGAAACAGCGCCGGCTGCCAGAAGTCGGCAGGCTGCTGCGGGAGATGGGTTGAGCGCCCGTTGCCTAACTGATCGTAGTGGATCACCGCTCGTCCGCTCAGCGCGATGTCGCGGAACGCATCGACATAATCGTGCGTACACCCCGGCCCGCCGTGGGCCACGACCAGCGGCGTCAGTCCGCTATCGATATTGCCGCAAATACGAAACCAGGTTTGATACTGCCGAAACGGGGCATAGCCTTCGCGAATGGTATACATGAGTGATCTTTACCCTGTTAAATGGACCGGCTTTCAGGGTAAAGGGTCATCGGCGAAGCTGAACACTAGTAAAAATGCTAGTTATTGGCTGTCGAGCAGGCGGTAATGCAGGGCGCGAACCACCGCCTGTACGCGGTTGCTGGCGCCCAGTTTTTTCGCTGCGGTATTCAGGTGCAACGTCACCGTCGCCACCGAACGATGGAGCTTGCGGGCGATCTCTTTGGCGGTGAGCCCTTCGGCGGACCAGGCCAGACATTCGCGCTCGCGGTTGCTTAATTTCACGTGACGGCAGGTCAGCATGGTGCTGTCGAACAGCGGAAAAGCCGTCTCCTGAAACTGATGGGCAAGCAGCATCAGCTGCGCCAGAGTGGCGCTGATTTCCGGCTCCTGACGCTGATCGGTGTGAATACCGGTCAGGGTGACGAAACCGCCGTTAGGCAGATGCAGGGGAACCGTGGCGCCGCAGGGCATATTGTGTTCACGCATATAGTGGGTGACGGCGGTCGTATGCGGGTCCAGTCTGCCGCGCAGCATGTTGCTGTCCGGGCGCTGATAGGACCAGATAAAGGGCGCGCAGCTCTCCAGCGCGCAATGCTGCACCGGATCAAGCTGGTAATAGCCGCGTTCGCACCATAGCTGACGCATATCTTCCGGCACATTGCACGTTTTGAGCAGCGAGGGCGTAATCAGCTCCCCTTCCAGAGAGCGCGGGACCGGGGTGTAGTCGTAAATAACCGCGTCAAACCCCAGCTTTCGCGTTTGCTGAAATAGCCCGCCGAATGCCTCATCCAGGCTGCCAGCCTGCACGCCGCCGGGGCGTTCAAACTCCAGTCGCATATAACCCCCCTCACATAAAAACGAGACCTGCTACGGGCATGATTTGTGCAAATCCGTCACTCGCCCGCTGTGAGGTATGCAATTCCGATGCCGTACCGGCGCGGCGTAAAACTAGTATTTTTGCTAACTGTTCAGCTTCCGGCGATGCCGTTAGCGTTAACGCAACGCCAGTAGCCAGCCCTGTACGACGAGGAATAGACCATGTGGAGTGAAATAACGGCCGATCGATGCCATAACATTGCGGTAGACGGATACAACGTCGTGGCCTGGGAATTTGGCGACGGCGATGAGTGCGTACTCTGCCTCAACGGCGGGCCGGGGCTACCCTGTGACTATCTGCGCGAGGCCCACTCCTGCCTGAAACAGCACGGCTATCGGGTGATCGCCTTCGATCAACTGGGGACCGGGAAATCGGACCGGCCGGATGACGTCAGCCTTTGGACCATGGCACGCTACGTGCGGGAGGTGGAAACCGTTCGTCAGGCGCTGGGGCTCGGCAAGGTGCATCTGCTTGGTCACTCGTGGGGCGGATGGCTGGCCATTGAAGTGGCATTGCACCATCCTGGCGCAATTCGCTCGCTGATTCTGGAAAATACCGTCGCCGATATGCCGCATCTGGTGCAGGAGCTTAACCGTCTGCGCGGCGCGCTGGGGCCAGAAACCGTCGCCATGATGCAGCGCTATGAAGCGCTGGGCTGGCTGGATCATCCGGCCTATCAGGCGGCGATTACCTTACTGAATTATCGCCATGTGTGCCGTCTCGATGTCTGGCCCGAACCGGTTAAACGCTCGCTGGAGGACTGGAATATGGCACCGTATATCACCATGCAGGGGCCGAACGAATTCCTCTATACCGGTAATTTAAAAGCCTGGGATCGCAGCGCCGAACTGAGCTTAATCCGGGCGCCGTGCCTGATAACCAGCGGCCAGCATGATGAACTCACTCCCGCCTGCGCCCTGAAAATGAAGCAGGGGCTAGCGAATGCCGAAATCGCGATTTTTGCCAACAGCAGCCATATGCCGTTTTATGAAGAGCCGCAGGCTTACTACCCGGTGCTGCTCGACTTTCTGGCACGCCAGCGCGATACAGGAGGCCGTTGATGCATCGCTACCGCTTTCTGCTGTTTCGTCCGCTACAACTGATCCCGGTTCTGTTAGGCATCAGCCTGATTACCTTCATGATGGTGCGTGCGATCCCCGGCGATCCGGCGCGCATTCTGCTGGGGACGCGGAGCACCCCGGCGGCGTTGGCGCGTATCCGCGCGCAGTTTGGCCTCGACGAACCGCTGTGGGTGCAGTACGGCTACTTCCTGCGCAATCTGTTGCAGGGGGAGCTGGGAAAATCCATCGTCTATCGGGTCGACACCCTCAAGCTGATTGCTTCCCGACTTGAGCCAACGCTGTGGCTGGTGCTGGGCAGCGTGCTGTTGGCTATCGTTCTGACGGTGCCGCTGGCCGCGATTGCCGCCCGCCAGCGTGGACGTCTCGCCGATCGGCTGATCCGCCTCTTTACCACCGCCGGGCTGGGTTTTCCGGCGTTCTGGCTCGGCATTATGCTGATTCTGCTGTTCAGCATCGCGCTGGGCTGGTTTCCGGTCTCCGGCTATGGCAGCGATTTCTTTGACCAACTGCACCATATGGCGCTGCCGTGTCTGACCGTGGCGCTGGCTCTCTCGGCGGTATTGATTCGTAACCTGCGCGCCAGCCTGCTGATGGAGATGAGTAGCGACTATGTGGTGGCGGCGCGGGCGCGTGGACAGCGGGAAAGACGCATTTTCTGGCGGCACGTGCTACCCAATTCGCTGGTCCCGACCATCAATCTGCTGGCGGTGAATATCGGCTGGCTCATCGGCAGTACGGTGGTTATCGAAAGCGTGTTTGCCATCCCCGGCCTCGGCCAACTGCTGATCAAGGCGATTTTTAGCCGTGACTACATGGTGGTCCAGGGGGTAGTGATGGTCTTCGCCCTCGCCACCGTGGCGGTCAGCCTGCTGGCGGATATGTTGACCGTGGCTCTCGACCCGAGGATAAAGCTATGAAAGCGATCGCGACTTTTTCCCGTCTGCGTCAGCGGGTCATCCCGCGCCAGCAGGCGTTATATTTCGGGCTGGCGATTGTCGGTTTATGGTTCCTCATCGCCTGTCTGGCGCCGTGGATAGCGCCGTTCGATCCGATAGCCCAGGATGCCTCCTCCAGCCTGCTGCCGCCGGGCGGCGCGCATCTGTTCGGCACCGATAACTTTGGCCGCGATATTTTTTCCCGCGTGCTGTGGGGGGCGAGGGTGGATCTGCAGATCTGCCTGCTGGGGGTGCTGTTTCCTTTTATGCTCGGCACCACCCTGGGGGCGCTCTCTGGCTATGCCGGCGGCGCCGTTGATGCGCTGATCATGCGCATCATTGATATCGTGCTGGCCTTTCCGTTTCTGGTACTGATGCTGGCGATCATCGCCGTCCTCGGGCCGGGACTGGGCAGTTTTTATATCGCTATGGCGCTGGTGGGCTGGGTTTCCTACGCCCGGCTGATACGCGCTCAGGTACTGACCTTAAAGCAGCGCGATTTTGTTCTGGCGGCCCGCAGCCTCGGCTATGGTCACCCGCGGATTTTATTTCGTCATCTGCTGCCGAATGCGCTGAGCGGGGCGATTGTTTTTTCGATGTCCGACTGCGTGCTGGTGTTGCTTAACGGGGCTTCGGTGAGCTATCTGGGGCTTGGCGTGCAGCCGCCTACCGCCGAGTGGGGCGTCATGATTGCGGAGGGGCAGAGTTTTATCACCACCGCATGGTGGATAACCACCTTTCCCGGACTGGCCATCGTGCTGCTGGCGATGGGGTTTAGCCTGCTGGCCGACGGGCTGGGCGATAAATCAGGAGCGCGCGGATGACTCTGCTGAAGGTAAACAATCTGACGGTTATGCGCGGCGCAGATCTGGCGCTGGTGGACAACGTCTCGTTGAGTCTCGACGCCGGAGAGATGCTGGGGCTGGTCGGCGAGAGCGGTTCGGGTAAAACCGTGACCTGTCGGGCGCTGATGCGTCTGCTGCCGGGGGCCGGGTTACGGATTACCGGCGGCGAGGTTGTGCTGAACGGGCGCGATATTCTGACCTTGAGCGACGACCACATGTCGGCGGTGCGCGGGCGGGAGGTCGGCATGATTTTTCAGAACCCAACCAGCCACCTTAATCCGGTGATGACCATCGGCGAACAGATTGCCGAAAGCCGCCGCCTCCATTTCGGCGCCAGCCGCCGTCAGGCGCGGGAGGATGCGCTGGCATTGCTGCGGCAGGTGGGGATCCCCGACCCGCAAAACCGGCTCAATAACTATCCGCATGAATTCTCCGGCGGCATGCGCCAGCGGGCGATGATTGCCGTCGCTCTCGCGCCGGAGCCCGCGCTGCTGATTGCCGATGAGCCCACGACGGCGTTGGACGTGACCGTGCAGATGCAGATTCTGCGCCTGCTCAGCGACCTGCGCGCCGAGCTGGGGCTGGCGGTCATTATGATCACCCACGATCTCGGCGTAGTAGCGCAAACCTGCGACCGCATTGCGGTGATGTACGCTGGTCGGTTGTGTGAGGTCGGCGGTAAGCGCGAAGTGCTGGCCGGGCCGCTGCATCCCTATACCCGCGGGCTTATCGACTGCCAGCCGGTCAGCGAAGGCGGGCGGGGGAGGCTGACGACTATCGACGGCCAGCCGCCGGTCGCCGACCATTTTCCGTCAGGCTGTCGCTTTCACCCACGCTGCCACCGCGCCGATGAGGCTTGCCTGCACCAGCCGTCGCTGGCTTACGGGCAGGATAGCCACAGTCATGCGGCGGCCTGTCATCACATGTTGCCGACGCTCGTCCGGCGGGAGGAATAATGGTGCGTACTCACTGGCCGTTGCTGGAGGCCGATAATCTTTCCGTTACCTTTCCGCTTTCCGGCGGATGCGGGTTGTCGAAACGGGCGGTGCATGCCGTCAGTCAGGTTTCGTTGCAAATTTATCCCGGCGAGACGCTCGGTCTGGTCGGCGAATCCGGCAGCGGTAAAAGCACGCTGGGTCGGGCGCTGTTACAGCTTGAGCGGGTGACCGCCGGAGAGGTGCGCTTCGATGGTCAGCGAATTACGCATGGCTTAACCAGCGATATCGCCCGTCTGCGCCAGCAAAGCGCGATGATTTTTCAGGACCCCTTCGGCTCACTGAACCCGCGTCAGACCATCGGGGAAAGCATCGCCGAGGTGCTGCGGGTTCATCAAAAGGTGCCGGGCGGCGCGGTCGCGCAGCGAGTCGCGGAGTTGCTCACTCAAGTCGGCCTGCGTCCGCAGCAGGCCAGCGCCAAACCGGCGCAGCTTAGCGGCGGCCAGTGCCAGCGCGCCGGTATAGCGCGAGCGCTGGCGATGGAGCCGCGGCTGATCGTCGCCGATGAGTGCGTCGCGGCGCTGGATGTCTCTATTCAGGGGCAGATCGTCAATTTACTGATGGATCTGCAGGAGAAGATGGGGCTGGCGATTCTGTTTATCGCGCATGACCTGGCGATTGTGCGTCGGCTCTGCGATCGCGTCGCGGTGATGTATCTCGGGCGTATCGTGGAAGAAGGGCCGGTGGAAGCGGTTTTCAGCCGACCGCTGCATCCCTATACCGCCGCGCTGGTGGCGGCAATCCCGGAGATCGACCCCGATAAGCCGTTGCCGAAGAGTGGGTTGGGGGGCGAGCCGCCCAGTCCCGTCGCTGTTCCACAAGGCTGTGCATTTCATCCGCGCTGCCCTTATGCGCAGGTGCCGTGTCGCACCGGCGCACCACCACCAACCCGGCAGATTGCCGATCGCGCATATGCCTGCGTACTCAACCACACGGGTAATGAGACCGTTTTTCCTTTGACAGGGGGATCTTTTGATGAAGCACAGACATGTTAAGTTACTGGCGGCGAGCGTTTTTCTGGCGCTGAGCGTGGTCAGCGAAATGGCGCAGGCGGCGGGCGTATTGACCATCGGTCGCCGTGAGGACAGCACCACGTTTGACCCGATAAAATCGGCGCAGAATGCCGATAACTGGGTCTTTTCCAACGTCTTCGACCCGCTGGTGCGGGTGGATAAGACGGGGACGAAGCTGGAGCCAGGCGTGGCCGAAAGCTGGACTATCTCCGCGGATGGCAAGGTCTATACCTTTAAAATTCGCGAGACTAAATTCTCGGACGGGACGCCGTTGACCGCCAGCGATGCGGCTTTTAGCCTGCTGCGTATCCGCGACGATGCGGGATCGCTGTGGCGCGATTCCTACAGCATTATTGCGCAGGCGCAAGCAACGGACCCGCGAACCCTGGTGGTGACGCTGAAATCGCCTTCAGCCCCTTTCTTATCGCAACTGGCGCTGCCGAATGCGTCGGTGATTTCGCAGCAGGCGATGAAAGCGGAAGGCGAGGAGGCTTTTGCCGAAAAACCGGTGGGCTCCGGCGCGTTTAGCGTCAAGGAGTGGCTGCGCGGCGAAAAAATCGTGCTGGTCAAGAATCCCAACTTCTGGCAGGCGAAAAACGTCAGTCTTGATGGCGTGGAGTGGTTAACCATTCCGGATGATAATACCCGCATGCTGAAGGTGCAGGCGGGCGAACTGGATGCCGCGTTGACGGTGCCTTTCTCGCGGATTGCATCCTTACAAAAGGACGCCAGCCTGAAGGTGGAGCTTGACCCGTCAACCCGCGAAGATCATCTGCTGATTAACCATTCTCATGGCGCGCTGGGCAAAGTGGAAGTGCGCCAGGCGCTGGATTTTGCCATTGATAAAGACGCTATCGTCAAGACCGTGACCTTTGGCTATGGTCAGGTGGCGAACTCCTACATTCCCGCCGGAGCGCTTTATCACTACGCGGACAATCTCCGTCGGCCATACGATCCGCAAAAGGCCAAAGCGATGCTGAAAGCGGCGGGGGCCGCCGACCTGAAGCTGAACTATGTGGTGAACGCCGGGGATGAAGTGGATGAGCAAATCGCTATTTTACTCCAGCAGCAGCTGGCGAAAGCCGGGGTGACGGTCAATTTACAAAAAGTGGACCCGAGTCAGAGCTGGGATATGCTGGTGGCCGGAGATTACGATATTTCGGTGATGTACTGGACTAACGATATCCTCGACCCCGATCAGAAAACCACCTTTGTGCTGGGGCATGACGCCAACATGAACTATATGACCCGCTACCATAACGAGCAGGTCAAAGCGCTGGTGGCCGCCGCGCGTGTGGAGATGGACAGTAAAAAGCGGGAGCAGATGTATATCGAGCTGCAGAAAATGGCGAAGGCAGACGTGAACTGGATCGATCTGTATTACAGCCCGTACCGCAACGTCAGTCGTAAAAATATTAGCGGTTTCTATCAGAATCCGCTGGGTCGCTTCTTCCTCGAAGATACCGTGAAAAACTGAGCCTTCTCGCGTCGGTCGGCCCCGGTCGCCGACGCTTTTTTCATCGCCGCTGACGGTCCTGCCGCGCAAAACCTGACAACCTGAACGGGATTGATATGTGTCAAGGTTTGCTTCAACTATCGAGATAAATAACTAAAAAAGAGTTGTAACCCTGGCGTCTTTTATTCAATTTATGTGGTGAATGTTTAATGCACTCGTATAAAAAAAACATATGTGCATTAAAATCAATACATTAAATAAATCAGGGGTTCTTTTTTGTGGCAAGTGCAAACAAACTTACGCTGTTTATCGTTATTTTCATGCTGTTGGGGATCCTTTCCGGCGCAGTGATCCATGCGTATGCCTCTCCGGGCACGATTACCGCATGGGCAGAAAATATCACGCTCTTTACCGACATGTTCTTACGACTGATTAAGATGGTGATTGCGCCATTAGTCTTCAGCACGCTGACGGTGGGGATTATGCGTCTGGGAGAAACCGCGACTATCGGACGAGTAGGCGGCAAGGCGATGGTGTGGTTCATCACTTCGTCGATCCTCTCTATTCTGGTCGGGCTGGTGATTGTGACCATTGAACATCCCGGCGCGGGCTTAAACCTGGCGATTCCGAAAGAGTCGGTTGATACCGGCCTCGCGGTCAGCGGAATGAGCTTGAAAGGATTCCTGTCTCACACCATCCCGACCAGCATTACCGAGGCGATGGCGAACAACGAAATTCTGCAAATCGTAGTGTTCTCGATGTTCTTCGGCATTGCCGGGGCCTCGTTGGGGGAAAAATTCAACGCGCCGCTGGTCGCTGCGCTGAATGTCGTCTCGCATATCATGCTCAAGGTCACCGGATATGTGATGTACGTGGCGCCGTTAGCGATTTTTGCCGCGATCTCGTCGGTTATCGCCTCACAGGGGATGGGCATTCTGCTTAACTATGCCTCCTTTATTGGCGGCTACTATGTGGCGGTGCTGCTTACCAGCGCGGCGCTGCTGGCGGTGGGCTATATGGTGCTGAAAAAAGAGGTTTTCCGCCTGCTCAATATGCTCAAAGATCCGGTGCTGGTGGCCTTTACCACCAGCAGCTCGGAAGCGGCGTATCCGAAGACGCTGGAGCGGCTGGTCAGCTTTGGCTGCTCGCGCAACATCGTCTCCTTCGTGCTGCCTATTGGCTACTCCTTTAACCTGGTGGGGTCGATGGTCTACTGCTCGTTCGCCTCAATGTTTATTGCCCAGGCTTATAATATCCAGCTGAGTTTTAGCGAAATTACCGTCATGATGCTGACGTTGATGCTGGCTTCAAAAGGGATTGCCGGGGTTCCCCGTTCCGCGCTGGTGGTACTTGCCGCCACGATCCCGAGTTTCAATATTCCCGTCGCCGGGATTTTGTTGCTGATGGGCATCGACCATTTCCTTGATATGGGCCGTTCGGCGATCAATGTGCTGGGCAATGGCATTGCTACGGCGATGCTGTCGAAAAACGAAGGGCTGTTAGAGGAAGAGGAGCCGGAAGCGGAGCCTCAGCAGGCGCAGGCCTGATAGCTCAACGCCCTCTTCGCGGGGGGCGTATTTTCCGCCGGTTGCGGAAAAAGAGGCCCCCAACAGGCACGCAAGGGGCAATGTGACGAAAGAATATCACCCGCGATTAACGTCTTATTTTCATGGTACAAAAATACGCGGCAGTATCTTTATACCCGGGTGTGGGATAATTTTACCGGTTAATTGCGCGGCATGAGAAGTTATTTCCCGCTTATAAGATTGTTTTCAGAACGGATAACCTGAGCAACCCGGCGAATTCCGAATTTTCACTGTTTTTAATCCTGTCCCGTATCGCGCTGATTGATCTTAGCCGCGCTCTTTTAACACGCTAATGAACTGAAAGAAGTCATGATGATTATTCAGCCCATATTTTTCCATGATCTGGTTCTTATGATAAATAACGGTCTTCGGGCTAATCTGGTGCAGTGCGGAAATTTTACCAATATCAAAACCATTCATCAGACCATGGGCAACGACGACCTGCGAAGGCGACAGGCTTTTGTGCGGGCAGTTGGCGCATATTGATGCTGAATCGACCGCCCGTTTTGATTCCGGCTGTTCATTCTTCTTTAGCGCCCTGGCAATAATTTCACGCAGGCTGTCAATATTGACCGCTTTGACCGGAACGAAGGTAACGTCTTTCAGGCAATTGACGATCCGCGTTTTTTCCGGCAGCTCATCATAACTATGCAAAATGATGACCGAACTGTTTTGTTTACGGTTTTTAATACTGGTATTACAGAGATGAATCTCACCCGGGAGAATCTCAGCGATGATAATGTCCGCAGCGGACAATTCGCTTGAGTGACCGCTAAACCCGATGGTCAGGTCGTCGCAGGTCCGGGTGAGATCGTTGACAATTGCCATTAGCGACGCCCTGAGGAAGGTGTTTCGGCTGATAATCGCGATGCTTATTTTTCTCATGGCGTGACTTTCCGGCGGCATCAACATAATACCATGCTGCGAGTAACCTTTCTGGCGTTTACGGCAATTGCCGTGAATCGGGAATATCGTATTTGATGAACGGAAAATGGCCTTTCATCAACACGACGGGAGAGGCAGAAGCTCTGCCATGATTATTTCCTTCGCATTTTTCGGTCGGCGAAGGGGATTTTCTGTTTTCTTCTGTCTTTTATGTAAGAAATAAAGCTATAAACGGAGATGCCGAAGAAAAACAGGCATAGCAATAAAGCCAGCCACGTTTGCAAAGCCATAATGGATCATCCTTAACTGAGTTTTGTGCTGTGATAAATATGCATCAGCGCGAACGCCAATATTATTATTCTGTTATTCCGCGTGAAGCTGCTGCTGTCGTCGCGGCGTCTGCCGCGTAAAATTTTCGCGCGACATCGCCGCCTGGAACCCAACCCTGGCAGAGTGAAACCCGGCCTGTCCGCAAGATGGCTAGTACGAAAGGGCGGGCGCGGTTCCCCTCTCGTCGCATGGCTAATTTTGGGCGCTACCGTTGCGGTATAAGGTCAATGTAAGAAAATTCTTAATGTACTGTCAGTCTCATTTCTCTCATTTCTCTCAAAAAATGAGAAAAATTAACAACAATAGCAAAGTAAATAACGTATGGATGATCGAGCTGGCGGAGAATGCCTCTCGCCGGTCGTATGACGGCGGTGAGGACCCTCAGGGAATAAACGCCAGACCTTTGCCAAAAATGGCCCGGATGGGCAAGGTCATACCGTGTAGCCTCGCCTTGTTGCGCAGCCGGCTGATCACCACGTCAATGCGGTGCAGTTCCGCCTCATCTTCATCGGGGAAAAGATAGGCGTGCAGATCGACCTTGCGACAGACTTCGCTGGGGTTACGCATTAAGCGCGCTATCAGCCGGTGCTCTTGCTGGGTCAGCGGCAGCGAGATGCCGGACGGCGCCAACAGGCTTTCCGGCTGCAGTACCCAGGAGGAAGAGGCGGCCTTCTCGTCGACGGGGGCCGCGACAGGGGGGGCGGGGGTTTGCTGCACAATCCGGGCGCCCAGCGAATCAATGGTCTCCGCCAGAACGGAAAAATTCACCGGCTTGATGAGATAGAAGTCTGCGCCAAGATTGAACGCCTGCAGCTTATCCTGCTCATGCCCTCTGGCCGTCATGACGATCAGCCCGTACTCGCCAATCTCATGCAGATACTCCAGAACGCTGAAGCCGTCTTCGCCGGGCAAGCCAATATCAACCAGCACAATGTCTACCGGATCGCGATGCAGCTGCCGCCAGAACGCTTCCGCGCTGTGTACGCCCCATGCGCTGAAGCCGCGAAAGCGCAGGAAGGCCAGCAGTTCATCAAGGAGATCGGCGCTATCTTCGATGATGGCGACGCGTAATGTCATGATTTACCCTTTTGCTGTGGTGGGGCATCCTGGGGAAGCGTGAGCGTAAATTCGCATCCCGTCGGACCGTTTACTGCCAGCCAAAGCTCACCGCCGTGAGCCTGGATGATTTGTCGGGCGACATACAGCCCAAGACCGGTGCCAACCGGCGTCGCGGTGCAGACGACGCCGCGCCGGTAACGCTCAAAAATCTGGTCAACATGATCAAGGGCAATCCCGGGCCCGTGGTCACGAATGCCGATTTCGCAGCGCTCCGCCTGCGGGCGAATGGCGATCGCAATCTCGCCGGACGGCGTGTACTTCACCGCATTGTCCAGGAGGTTGGCCAGCGCAATGCACAGCAGTGCGCTGTCGGCAAACAGCGGCGGCGAACGGGTCGTCGAGTCGACCCTGTGCCCGTCCAGCGTGATAGTCAGATAATGATTGGCCGAGAGTTCAACGACGGTGGCCGCCATGCGGATAACCGAGAGCAGATCGGCGTTTTGTTTATCCACATGCAGCGCACTGGAGGAGAGCCGGGCATCGGCCAGACAATTATCGGTTAACTGAACCAGGCGTGTGGTGGCGCGCTGCATGCGCTCCAGGCGCGGCCGTTGCGCCGGTTCCGGGGAGCACAGACGCAGGTTCTCCAGCGCGGCCTGGATAACCGAGAGCGGCGTTCGGAATTCATGTGCCACCATGCCCATAAACTGACGTTGATGAAAGCTTGCTTCGCGCTCGATCCGCAGTTCGCGCGTCAGCTGTTGTTTTTGCACCAGCCTGCGGTTTTCGGCCCGTACGCGCAGGACCGCAATAATCAGCACGGCGATGATATGTACAATCAGCGCGTACTGCCAGATGGAGTAAATCGCGTTGTGAAAGGGAATGATGCCATGGATCGATAACAGTGCCAGCGCGGTGGCAACAACATACGCCGGCGGGAGCAGCCCCAACAGGAATGTATTCCAGTCAATGGCTTTTCGTCGCCAGAGCGCCCATGAGGTCACCAGCAGCACGGGGGCGGCGACAAAGAAGATCCCCGCCTCAATTTGCATAGCCAGTCCGTAAAAGTCCAGTGGAATGCTGGCGAGGAGGAGCATATTTAAACCGATAGCCGCGACGAGTATCCGCTGTAAGCGCGGCATATTGTTCTTAAGATCAAACACCTCGCTATGCAGCCACAGCGCTGTAGCGTAACTGAGCAGCGACAGGTAGCTGATCATCGCGTCCTGGATCCGGAGAACGGCGTTGCCGAAAAACCACTCCGGGTAGCCGTGCAGAGCGGCCACCAGCGGATAGTTGAGGGAAAACAGGCAGATCCCCCACAGTAAACGGCGGCGCAATAAAACGGCGAGCCACAGAGCGACGCCGCTGGCAATCACCGCCAGGCCAAAGTAAAAGCTCCAGAATGCGGTATCCCGGGTCGCGGACTGGAGAAACTCCTGCGGCGAAGAGAGTGTGCTCAGCAGCAGCAGGGTGCTGCTACTCTGAATGCGGAACACCACGTCGTAACCTGTCGCCGCCGGGGGCGGCGGCAAAATCAGGACGCTTTCACGATAGTCAAGATCGCTCTCCCTGGCCGATGAACGGTCGCCAAACTCTTTTTTAATCCATGGCCCGCCTTGCGCTGAAGGGCGGTAGAAAACGCTGAAATGATCGATAAAGGAGGGGCCGAGCTGAAGCCAGCGCTGCTCCCCGCTGAAGTACGCCGCCGGTAACGAAGCTTTGAGCCAGTAAACTTTTGACGAGTAGCCAAATGAGGGAATGCGTTGCGCGGTAGTCAGCGCACTCGCGGGTAAAGCGATAAATTCATCTACCGTCATCTTGCCGGTGGCGTCGGCATACCCATGGACGGGAATATCAATGCCAAACTGGCGCACCTGGGCATGAAGCGGCCCGGACATCTGGAAGAAAATAAACAGGCCGCAACACAGCCGAAAAGTGGCGCGGAGCCAGCCCGCCGCCCGAGCAGAATGAATAACAGCGCACACGTGATTCAATCACTCCCCCTTGTGGCATCTCTTACGATATGAGTTCGATTTAAATAGTCAGCGCGTTTATAACCCGCATCGCCAATCCTCCCTGATTCTAGGAAAATTCTTAGGTCCGGACGGTGAGGCATTTTGCTGACGTGCGCGAGATTATTCCAGCCTTATCTGTCATGCGCGATACTGGCCAGACCTGCGCCGCTAAAGGCAACAAACCGAATAGCGGTGGCGGCATCGGTATACCACAGCGCGGTGAACCGGAGGATACGATTTTGTGATAGTTCGATTTTGTGATAGCGGGCGGGCGGGTCTGACGGATTAAAAAAGTTCTGCACGCTATGTCGTGAAAAACAGGTGCAGGACTTTTTAGCGATCAATGTCGGCTGACGTGTATTTAACGCGATGAATATTATTCAGCCTGAAGCAGCGGGGTTAAAAAGTGCGCCGCTTTCATGGCGCCATTCGTGGTGATGGTGTGACCGACGCCGGGCTCGAAGTAGGTATCGACATCCACGCCGAGGGCGGCGAGTTTGCGCGCTGCGTTTACGCTCTCGGTCTGACTGATGACCGGATCGTTACTGCCGTGGACCAGCAGCGCGGGCGTGCCATAAACCGGCTGCCAGGGCTGCGGGGAGGCAAGGCGTCCGGAAAAGGAGATGACCGCGGCGAGCGGCAGATGTCCGCTGACCAGCGCATCCAACGACATAATCGCCCCCTGGGAGAAGCCCGCGAGGATCAGCCGATCTTCATCAGGGGAAATATGATGCTTGTCCATCACCTCTTCAAGGGTGCGGTTGAAGGCGCCGCGCGCGCTGGCGATACGTTCAGCGCGCGACGCTTCGCTGATGCCGTTGACGCTGAACCATTGATAACCCGGCCCCATATCAAACGCGTCTGGGCCGTCAGGCGTGGCGACCATCACCTCCGGTAGATTCTGACGCCAGAAATGGCCCAGCCCTTGTAAATCTTCGCCGCGGCTACCGACGCCGTGGAGCAAAATAATCAGTGTCTTGTTCATTGCGACTCGCTTAAAGTCCGTAGCGGCTCAGGTCTGGCCCTGCCGGTACAATACCGTTGGGGTTCAGCGCCTTAATGGAATAATAGCCCTGCTTAATATGATCGAGACTGACCGTTTCACGAATACCCGGAACTGCCAGCAGATCGCGTACATAGCGGTCAATATTGTGGTAGGCCGTCAGGGGACGGAGATTACATTTAAACAGGCCGTGGTAGGCGGCATCGAAACGAATCAGGGTCACGAACAGGCGAATATCCGCCTCGGTCAACGCCTCGCCGCACAGGTAGCTGCGGGTGGCGAGGCGCTGCTCCAGCCTATCGAGCATTGAGAAGACATCGCTTACGGCGTCCTGATAGCTCTCCTGGGTCGTGGCAAACCCGGCGCGATAGACGCCGTTGTTGAGCTGCGGATAAATTTCGGCATTGAGCCCGTCAATCTCTTCGCGCAGCGCCTGCGGGTACAGATCGATATCGTGACGGGCCAGTTCGCCAAAGCCGCTGTTCAACATCCGTACGATATCGGCAGACTCGTTGTTGACGATGGTCCCGGTGTGTTTATCCCACAGCACCGGGACCGTGGCGCGCCCGGTAAAGTGGGGATCGGCCAGGGTATACAGCTGATGAACCCATTCGGCGTTATTCAGCGTATCGCGGTCAGCG
The DNA here is from genome assembly GCF_002806725.1 of Raoultella sp. T31. Taxonomy (NCBI): domain Bacteria; kingdom Pseudomonadati; phylum Pseudomonadota; class Gammaproteobacteria; order Enterobacterales; family Enterobacteriaceae; genus Klebsiella; species Raoultella sp. T31. The sequence goes on along the minus strand of NZ_PIBO01000027.1, from coordinate 8,201 downwards.
CCAGGGTAGTCGCCAAAATGCCAGCCTTCATTCAGCAGCCAGGGCTCGACGACCGATACGCTGACCACCGCCTCCAGCCCTTTGAGTTTACGGGCAATCAGCGTGCGGGAGGCCCACGGGCAAATCAGCGCGACGTACAGATGATAACGGTCGGGTTCGGCGACAAATCCGCCGTCACCGGTGATGCCGGGGGCGCCATCCGGCGTGACCCAGTGGCGAAAACTGGAGGTCTGACGCACGAAACCGCCCCGACTATCCGTTGCCTGTACCGGGTGCCAGTCGGCGGTCCATTTTCCATCGATGAGCATAGCGACCTCGTTAACGTTTTGCCGACGTTGGTTTTAACGCATATTTACCATCCCCGGTCAGCGCCAGGACGAGCAGGCCGACAATCCACAATGCCGGGAATTCCCAGCCGCCGTTGGGGTTGGTAAAGAAGAAGCCTGCCGGGCCGTGAACGGTGAAAATCGCGCCCAATAAAATGGGGATCAGCACCACGGCGACGATACGGGTATAAATTCCCAGAATCAGGGCGATGGCGCCGAAGAATTCAACGGCCATGGTGATATAGGCCAGCCAGCCGGGAAGGCCGAGCGAGACGAAAAACCTGGCGGTTCCGGCGGGGGTGAAGGCGAAAAACTTGAGACTAAAATGCGCGAGGAAAAGAATACCGAGCGCAAGGCGCATGACCAGGGCAGCATAAGGGGTGGTGCGTTGATCGAACATGGTGGAGTCCTCATTTTCAGTTGACTGAAGGACTGTACACTATTTCTTTTTTGTGGATTATCCCGTTAAAACGCGCATATTTATTTCTATATTGGAAATAATAAGGCTTAATACTTCACCCGTTCTTGCGCGGCGGAAAAGATATCCACCAGAAAATCGATCATCACCCGTGATTTATGCGCCAGATAGCGCGCGGGCGGAAACACGGCGAACAGCGCCAGCGGCGGCGCTTCATAAGCGGCCAGCACCGGCACAACCTGGCGCTCATCCAGCGCTTTGCGGGCAATAAAAAACGGCAAGCGCGCGATCCCGAGCCCGGCGCAGGCGGCGGCAAGGCAAATTTCGGCATTGGAAAATTTCATCTTTCCGCGCACCGGCTGGGAATGCAGCTGTTGCTGCTGATCGAGAAACGGCCAGTGCCAGGGATCGCGAAAGTTAGTATCGACAATCAAATCGTGCTGGCTAAGCGCTTCCCAGCTTTGCGGTTCGCCCCGCTGGGCCAGGTATTCCGGCGAGGCAATCACCACGCTGCGTACGGGGCAAAGGCGACGGGCGAACAGGGTGCTGTCGGTTAAATTGCCGATCCGCAGGGCCAGATCGAAACCCTCATCGACAACGTTCACCAGCCGGTCGGAAAAACTGACATCCAGTTCAATATCCGGATAGCGGCGGGCAAAGGTCACCAGGTGAGGGGCCAGCTGCGTGGTGCCAAAGGTGACGGGGGCGGAGATACGCAGCTGCCCGGCAGGGGCGTTGGAGATGTTGCGGACCGAGTCGTTGAGCTCATCGAAATCAATCAATAGCTGGCGGATACGCTCATAATAGGCGAGGCCAACATCGGTTGGCGTCAGCGAGCGGGTACTGCGTCTGAGCAGGTGTACGCCAAGGTCGCTTTCGAGACGGGAGATGAGTTTTGAGGCCTGGCCGTGGCTCGTACCGCAGCGCTGTGCGGCGAGCGTAAAACTGCCCGTTTCCATTACCGCGACAAACATCCGATCGCAATCCAGCCGTTCCATTCAGGCACCCTTTGTAGTGTGAAAGCGCCATTATAGCAAAGGGCGGCGGAGATCCGGGCGTTTCGCGGAGAGCGACGGCTGAGCTGCCTGCCGGGGGACGCCGCCCCCGGCATCCATCAACGAAAGACGACCTGCGCCCAGCGGGCCAGACCGGCGGTCACGGAGCCAAAATCATCGCCGCCGGCGATCGGGATACCCGGCAGGTGGGCCGCCAGCGCTTTCTTAATCAGCGGTGAGCGGGCGCTCCCCCCGGTCAGGTAGATCACATCCGGTGTTTCGCGGCTGTTGTCCAGCGCCAGCTGAACCTGCTCCATAATACGCGTTAGCGGCTGATTCAGCGCGGCTTCCAGCCCCTGCTGGCTGATAGCCGCGGCCAGTTCATTGCCGATAAACGGCAGTCCGGTGGTCACCTGCTCCTGCGCGGAGAGGGCGATTTTACTCTCCTCGGCACTGCGCACCAGGCGGTAGCTCAGGCGCTGGCGCCAGACTTTCAGCAGCAGCGCGACTTTATCGCCGTCGCGGGCATCGCGCAGGAGATCATTGAGCAAGCGACCGTTGGCGCTGCTGTAGAAATCGGTTTGCGCCGGTACATCGTTGATAGCGACGGCGTTCCACCACGGCAGCACCGGTAAGGCGATCCCTTTTTCCGTTTCGCCGCCCATCCCCAGCAGCGGCATCAGGCATTTAAACGCCAGGGCGATGTCGAGATCGTTCCCGCCGACGCGACAGCCGCTGTGGCCGAGTAAACTTTGCTGGCGATCGGCTTTCTGCCGCCACTGCGGCCCCATCAGCAGCAGCGAACAGTCGGTGGTGCCGCCGCCGATATCGACCACCAGCACGCGTTGTTCTTCTTTGAGCGTTGCTTCGAAATCCAGCCCGGCGGCAACCGGCTCAAACTGGAAAACGACGTCGCGGAAACCGGCGCGCTTCGCCGCGCGCTCAAGGATCCCCTGCGCCTGGGCGTTGGCGTCATCGCCGCCGAGCCCCTGGAAGTTGATCGGTCGGCCAATCACCGCCTGGTCAATGGTTTCCGGCAACTGCGTCTGCGCCTGCTGCTTAATATGCAGCATCATGGCGCACACCAGATCTTCAAACAGCGCGACCTGCTGCGGCTTCAGGCCGCTGGCGCCGAGGAACGATTTCGGGGATTTAACGAAGTAGACTTCTTGCGGATCGTCGACATATTGATGCAGCGAGGCCAGACCAAACTGGACGCTGTTGTCGAGGACGTCGATGTCTTCATCGCGGTTATAGTTGATGGCGCGACGCAGCAACGCCTGGTTTTCATCGCCGTTGGTCGGCACGTCATGATGGCGATAGAGCCATTCGCTGACCGCTTCGCGGGTTGGTGCCGACAGCATTGACGGCAGCAGCTTGCTGCCGTTTTCCAGCGTTAACAAGTGCGGAAGATTATCGCGCATTACGGCAACCGAGCAGTTGGCGGTGCCGTAGTCAAAACCAATAAACATGACCTGAAAAATCCCCATGCCAGTGAAGAAGGGGGGCGACTTTAGCGGATTGCCGCCACGGCGACAACAGGAATTTAAAAGCAAGGTAGCCCGGACGTGGAGGGTCTATCATTGAGGCAATTCAAGAAGGAGAAATGATGACGCTGTTACCCTGGCACTCCCCCTACGACCCGCAATGGATATTCGGTTTTCTACGCGCCCGTGCGGTGGCGGGTATTGAAACGTTCAGCGAGGAGCGTTACACCCGCAGTTTTTCTCTGGCGGGCCATCGCGGCCTGATCACGGTTGAGCCCGATCTGGCGGCGCAGGGATTACGCGTGACCTTATCTGACGGCCTGCTGCCGGTGGCCGCTGCGTGCCACGCCCGGGTGGCGCGCCTGTTTGATTTAGCCTGTGACCCGCATCAGGTGGCCCGGACGCTGGGCGCGCTGGCCAGCGCGCGTCCGGGGCTGCGCCTGCCGGGATCGCTGGATGCCTTTGAGCAAGGGGTGCGCGCGATACTGGGGCAACTGGTCAGCGTGGCGATGGCGGCGAAGCTGACGGCAAAAGTGGCGGCGGCTTACGGCGAACCGCTGGCGGAGGCACCGGAATACAGACTCTTTCCGCAACCGCACACCCTGGCGCAAGCGGATCCGTTAGCGCTTAAAGCCGTGGGCATGTCGCGGCAACGCGCTGAGGCCCTTATCCATCTGGCGCAGGCGGCGGTTGACGGTCAGTTGCCGCTGGAGGCGCCGGACGACATTGAGGCGGCGATGAAACAGCTGCAAACGCTGCCCGGTATCGGCCGCTGGACCGCCAGCTATTTTGCCCTGCGCGGCTGGCAGGCGAAGGACATTTTTCTGGCGGATGATTACCTGATTAAGCAGCGGTTCAGCGGTATGACTCCGGCGCGTATTGCGCGTTACGCCAGCCGCTGGCAGCCGTGGCGTTCTTATGCGCTGTTGCATATCTGGTATAGCGAAGGATGGGCGCCGACTGAGGAATAGCCATGCGGGGCGCATATCACTGGTATCGACGCGCTGAAATCCCTATAATTGCCGCGTTTGACGGTCAAACGTCACCCTTCCAATACATGAAATTATTCGAGATGCGTCTCAAAACTGTTAGCGTTTTGAACAAACCCCACAGGGGCGAGGCGGCAGGCCGGGTCACGCGGGGGCAGCTCGAAGAGTTATGTGTATATACATCCAGGTTAATCAGGTCGCAAAAAAGTTATGACTGATACGTCTCATCAGTGCGTCATTATTGGTATCGCCGGCGCATCGGCTTCGGGAAAAAGTCTTATCGCCAGCACGCTGTATCGCGAATTGCGTGAACAGGTTGGTGATGAACATATTGGCGTTATTCCGGAAGACAGCTACTACAAAGATCAAAGTCATTTGTCGATGGAAGAGCGTGTTAAAACGAACTATGACCATCCCAGCTCGATGGATCACAGTTTACTGCTTCAGCATTTGCAGATGTTGAAAAGCGGCCAGCCGATTGAATTACCGGTCTACAGCTACGTTGAACATACGCGTATGCCGGAAACTATCCATATCGAACCCAAAAAAGTGATCATCCTCGAAGGGATTTTACTGCTGACCGATGTTCGCCTGCGCAATGAGCTGAACTTCTCTATCTTTGTTGATACGCCGCTGGATATCTGCCTGATGCGCCGCATCAAGCGCGATGTGAATGAACGCGGGCGCTCGATGGATTCGGTGATGGCGCAATATCAGAAAACGGTTCGTCCGATGTTCCTGCAGTTTATTGACCCTTCCAAGCAGTATGCCGACATTATTGTGCCTCGCGGCGGTAAAAACCGCATCGCGATTGATATTCTGAAGGCGAAAATCAGTCAGTTCTTTGAATAACACAGACGAATTGTGTAACGTGCAAAGAGAACCCAAATTGCCCTTAACCCCGGAAGGTGTGGGGGCGCGATGCCATAAAGGAGAGAGCTCATGCGTCTGTGCGACCGAGATATAGAAGCCTGGTTGGATGAGGGGCGGCTATCTATCAGCCCGCGCCCGCCCGTTGAACGTATTAACGGCGCGACCGTAGACGTTCGGCTGGGGAATAAATTTCGCACGTTTCGCGGCCACACGGCGCCCTTTATCGACCTGAGCGGGCCAAAAGCGGAAGTGACCGCGGCGCTGGATCGGGTGATGAGCGAAGAGATCGTGCTGCCGGAAGGCGAAGCCTTCTATCTGCATCCGGGAGAGCTGGCGCTGGCGGTGACCTACGAGTCGGTGACGCTGCCGGCCGATCTGGTTGGCTGGCTGGACGGTCGCTCCTCGCTGGCGCGGCTGGGATTGATGGTGCACGTCACCGCTCACCGTATCGATCCTGGCTGGTCAGGCTGCATCGTGCTTGAGTTCTTTAACTCCGGCAAGCTGCCGCTGGCGCTGCGTCCGGGGATGCCGATCGGCGCATTGAGTTTTGAACCGCTGTCAGGCCCTGCGGCACGGCCCTATAACCGCCGTGAAGACGCCAAATATCGCGACCAGCAGGGCGCGGTGGCGAGTCGAATCGACAAGGATTGATAACGTAAGCGGTGTACTGAGGGTGCCATGAGACGAATTCTGACGACGCTGATGATCTTGCTGGCGGTGGTTGTCGCCGGGCTGACCGCGTTGGTATTGCTGGTTAATCCCAACGATTTTCGCGCCTATATGGTGCATAAGGTGGCGGAACGTAGCGGTTATCAGCTTGAACTCGATGGCCCGTTGCGCTGGCACGTCTGGCCGCAGCTGAGTATTCTTTCCGGGCGCATGACGCTGACGGCGCCGGGCGCCGCTGAACCGGTGGTGCGTGCGGATAATATGCGTCTTGATGTCGCCCTGCTGCCGCTGATTTCCCATCAGCTGCAGGTCAAACAGGTGATGCTCAAGGGCGCGGTGATTCAGCTGACGCCGAAGACCGAAGCGGTACGCAGTCAGGATGCGCCGGTGGTTCCTCACGACAGTACGCTGCCTCTGGTGGCGGATGACAGCGGCTGGTCCTACGATGTGCGGCAGCTGCAGGTGGTGGACAGCGTCCTCTTTTTCCAGCATGAAGATGGCGAGCAGGTGACGGTACGCGATATTCGTCTGCAGATGGATCAGGATGAACATCAGCACGCGACGCTCGATTTTTCCGGGCGCATCAACCGCGACCAGCGCGATCTGGCGCTCTCTTTCTCCGCCGAGGTGCAGGGCGGCGACTATCCGCACTCTTTGCAGGCTGACATCTCGCGACTTAACTGGCAGCTGCGCGGCGCTGAGTTGCCGGCTGATGGTGTGAGCGGGCAGGGCAGTTTACAGGCGAACTGGCAGGAAGATGAGAAAAAGCTGAGCTTCGATAACCTCAATCTGACGGCGAACGGCAGCACGATTGCTGGCAACGCCAGCGTGATTTTAGGCGACCGGGCCGACTGGAATCTCAATCTTCATGCCACCACTCTTGACCTCGACAATCTGCTGTCGCACGGCTTGCCGGCGACGGATTCTGGCGCCAGCAAGCAGGGGCAAGGTCAGCAGAGGCGATTGCGCCCGGTGATTGCCGACAGCGATATCCAGGCAGATTACACTAGCCTGCGGGGATTTACCGCCCATCTGTCGCTGACGGCCGACCAGCTTCAGTGGCGCGGGATGACCTTTACCCAGGTGAAAAGCGACATCAGCAACCAGCTTGGGCTGCTGACGATCAATCAGCTTCAGGGCGAGCTGGATGGCGGGCTGATATCGTTGCCTGGCACCCTCGACGCGCGCGGGGAGACTCCGCAGGCCTCTTTCCAGCCGAAGCTGGATAACGTTGAGATCGCCACCATCCTGAAAGCCTTTAACTATTCGCTTAATCTGACCGGTAAGCTCTCCTTAACCGGGGATTTCTCCGGCGAAAGAATTGATGCCGACGATTTCCGTCGTCACTGGCAAGGGGATGCGCAGATACAGATGGCGAATCCTCGTACCGAAGGGCTGAACTTCCAGCAACTGGTGCAGCAGGCCGTTGAGCGCAGCACCAATGTGCAGGCGCAGGAAAATTACGACAACGCCACCCGCCTGGATTCTCTGAGCAGCGAGCTGCAGCTGGCGCAGGGGCAGGTCACGTTGCAAAGCCTGCAGGGGCAATCAGATTTGATGGCGCTGACCGGGCAGGGCGACCTGAATTTGCTGGACGAAGAGTGCGATATGCGCTTTAACGTACGCGTGCTGGGCGGCTGGAAAGGCGAAAGCAAGCTTATAGACAGACTCAAACAGACCTCGATTCCGCTGCGTATCTACGGCAAATGGCAAACGCTGAGCTATAGCCTGCAGGTCGACCAGTTGCTGCGTAAGCAGTTGCAGGATGAGGCCAGACAGCGGCTTAACGACTGGATTGAGCGCAATAAAAATACCCAGGACGGGAAAGACGTGAAGAAGCTGCTTGAAAAACGCTAACCACGGTGCGACCCGCCCGACCCGGATTACGGCGCTAACGCCTTATCCGGGCTACCAGGCTTCCGACCCGTAGCCCCGGTAAGCGCAGCGCCACCGGGGAAAGCAGCGGGGCTTACCACGATTGACCACGGTGCGAACCGCCGACCCGGATTGCGGCGCTAACGCCTTATCCGGGCTACCAGGCTTCCGATCCGTAGCCCCGGTAAGCGCAGCGCCACCGGGGGAGAGCAGCGGGGCTTACCACGATTGACAGCGGCGTGACCTGCCTGACCACGGTACGACCTGCCCGACCCGGATTGCGGCGCTAACGCCTTATCCGGGCTACCAGGCTTCCGACCCGTAGCCCCGGTAAGCGCAGCGCCACCGGGGAAAGCAGCGGGGCTTACCACGATTGACCACGGTACGACCTGCCGGGCCCACGATTGACCCGGTACGACCCGCCCGACCCGGATTGCGGCGCTAACGCCTTATCCGGGCTACCAGGCTTCCGACCGTAGCCCCGGTAAGCGCAGCGCCACCGGGGAGAGCAGCGGAGCAGCGGGGCTTACCACGATTGACAGCGGCGTGACCTGCCTGACCACGGTACG
>NZ_PIBO01000026.1:0-72039 GCF_002806725.1 Raoultella sp. T31 | reverse complement strand
GCCTGAGCGACCACCTTTAATCGGATGGCAATTACACAGAATTATTTACAGGGTCGGCCGTAAAGCACCATCGCCGCCCCTCCGATTATCATCCAGGAGAGAGCGTGTTGATTGAGAAACTGCGCCGTATTTTCCAGCGTGTTGATTAGCCCGTATGCATTGGGTGGTATGCTCATTTTCGGCTCTTCAGTATGTTAATAAAGGCGTCTCTCGTGCTCCAGAGCTAGCGTCTGAAAAGATTATATGACCACTTTATGACCGTTTGAGAAGCAATGAGTCGGGCATCAATACGCCCCCTAAACCCTAAGTTCATCATAAGAAACCATAATATGCTCACGAAATGCCGGTCGCTGTCGCAAACTTTCATAGTACTTCCTGAGCTGAGGAAGCGTTGTACGGGAAATATTTATGTCGAAGTAGCGAAAAAGCACATGCCCAAATTGTATATCTGCGAGCGTAAAATCTTTACCGGCAAGGTATGGATGTTGCGTTAGCTGCGTTTCGGCAATCATCAGGCGCTTTTCAAAAGATTCTACAGCCTTTTTGATGGTTGAAGGATCTCGCAAATGCGCAGGCGTGCGCACTACTCGCCAGAAAATGGGTTCATTAAAGTTCATTGCAACACTGATTTTTGCCCATTCAGTCCAGCGATCAACATGCGTTCTTTCCAGTAAATCTTTTGGCCAGAAGGTATCGCGCCCGTAACGACAGGCCAGATATCGCAGGATTGCGCCTGTCTCCCAGAAAGACGGCCCCCCGTTATCTCTGATAACGGGTATGGTTCGGTTAGGATTTAACCGGTAAAACTCATCAGAATCTGTTCCTCCATACTTATGCCCTACGTCATATCGTTGATAAGGTAATTCCAGTTCACCGATACACCACATTAAAGCCTGAACGTTCGACGATGTTTTCCTTCCCCATACTTCCAGCATCTGAAAAACCTCTTTGGAATAAACCCGGTTAATTGTTAACTCACTCAGATGGAAAAGAACGCATATACATGACTTGATATGTGTTCTTCGTTTCAAGGCAACATCCCCCTGATCTGTTCCCCATTGATTAATACAACATGATGTTAGTCATGCCTTAGACGCTTTTGTTCCTTGTTCATATCAGCGCCACTTTTCCCGAACTTCTACGATCTGCGCTAAAGGATAGCCTTGCGTCATAAGGCTAATCTTGTCAATGATGTTAATGTCAGGATTTAATGAGGAAGAACGCAATGCTCCTGGAAAAGCTCAAAGCGCTTGAATGTACCCTTCATCACTCAAGGCGGAATGACAGGGAATGGCTTGAGCGACTCCTTCATCTCGAGTTTCGGGAAATCACCCGTTCAGGCGTGATAGTTGACCGTGCAGAGACGATAGCATCTCTGTTAAGTGAGAAAACCCCATCGCCCATTCTCAGCAGCGATTTCCGCCTTACCAGGATGGGAGAAGATTGCGCCATACTTTATTACAGAACCTTTTATAAAGACGGCAGCTGCGAATCACTTCGTTCCTCGTGCTGGCTTCGCACTGAGGAGGAACGGTGGACTCTGGTTTTCCATCAGGGTACGCCAGCAGCAGGAGCGGCTTAGGTTCGTCGTCGGGATTTTTTTCGGTAAGACAAGGAAATTGAGGGCGTATTTATGCGGAAAATCGCTGTAGTGCCATACGATGAAAAATGGCCTCAACTGTTTGAAGCTGAAAGTTTATTGATTAAGACAGTGCTCGGCGGGGTGGCTGAAAATGTCCATCACATTGGTAGTACGTCAGTTCCAGGTCTTTCAGCAAAGCCAGTCATTGACATATTGCTTGAAGTTTCCGATATCAGCGCGCTGGATAACTCGGCCATGACCCGTGTCGGATATATTGCGCGTGGTGAGAACGGGATTACAGGTCGTCAATACTTCATTAAAGGCGGCGATCGGCGTAGCCATCAAGTGCATGCGTTTGCGGTTGGAGATATACAGGTTTTAAGGCATCTTGCTTTTCGCGATTATCTTATAAAAAACAAAGATATTGCAGAAGAATACGCGGATATTAAACGTGAGGCGGCAGTGATCTGTCAGAACGATGCTCATCGCTACAGCGCACTCAAAGAAAAGTTTATCGAGCATCATCTGCAACTGGCGCTGAATGACCTGGAACGATAAAGAAAGATTACGTTTGTTACAGGGTAGGCATGTTCAATGTACTGGAAACACTCATCTGACCTGAGTGAAACGTCTGCTCCTCGCTCATTGCTGCCCTCTGGTGCTGCCGTTCAGTTCGTAGCTTTCACCGTTTGACGCGCCACAGAGTCCCGGCACCGGTGGAGGAGATATCTGGACGCTCGCGATTCCTGGCGGAGGGAAGGGGAGAGTGATCATTAATGCCATTACTGATCGATGGCAGAAGCGTGGCGTACTCGATATCTGCTTCCACTCTTCACCGCCATTGAGATGTCCCAAATAACTACCATAATCGTCATTTAAGACACTTCTTTCTCACTTATGATTCTCGCATCGAATCAATGGCGACCGAAAGGAGTCTGCAATGAGTCTCGCAACACAATCAGCCAAAGGCACCGCAGTGATAACGGGTGCATCCACCGGTATCGGTGCGATTTACGCCAGCCGACTGGCGCGCATTGGATATGACCTGATTATTATTGCCCGCAATCATTGCCGACCATTTCCAGATGCTGGCGCTGTCTACGCTGACGGTATTTGAGTTTGCCAACCTGGTGGCCGATCGCCCGTTTTACCAGTCCGTGGTCTATTCCGAACATGGCGGAACCGTACGCTCTTCTTCAGGTATTGGCGTGGACTCCGTAAAATTGAGCGAGGAAGCGCAGGTGGATACCTGGCTGGTGGCAGGCGTATTATCACCAATGGACGACCCTGCCAGTCCTGGCGTGATTCACTTTCTGCAAACCACCGCCCGCCAGGCGCGGCGGATTGCCGGGGTCTGCACCGGGGCATTTGTGCTGGCCCAGGCCGGGCTACTGGAGCAAAAAAGCGCCACTACGCACTGGGCGCATGCACACAGTCTGGCCTCGCAGCATCCCACGATTCAGCTTGAAGATGATCGTATTTTTATTATCGATGGCACCATCTGGACGTCGGCAGGCATGACCACCGGGCTGGATATGGCACTCGGGATGGTGGAGAAAGATCTCGGCGCAGACATTGCCCGTATTGTGGCGCATCGTCTGGTGATGAATCAGCGCCGTTCTGGTGGTCAGACCCAGCATTCAGAAATGCTTTCTCTGGCGCCTCGCTCAGATCGTCTGCAAATCGCGCTGGAATATGCGCGTAATAATCTGCACAAAACGTTGACGGTGGAAATACTAGCCGATGCGGTTCATGTGAGCGCCCGCCAGCTTAGCCGTCTTTTTCGCCAGGAAACGGGCAAGTCGCCGGCAAAAGCAATTGAAGGGCTTCGGCTTGAAGCCGCACGTTTAATGATAGAGCAAAGCCGACTGTCGCTGGATGCTATTGCCCGCGAGTCCGGTTTTCGCGACAGACGGCATATGCGCGAGGTGTTTATTCGAGGGTATGGCATTCCGCCTCAGTCGCTTCGCGCGGGGCGATAATTTTCAATGGGCTGATGTAAGTGTTCATCGGGGGTATTTTTCTTTTCCGCGTGTGCAGGTTAACGGCATGGTTCGTCACTGAAAGGAAGTGGCAGCCTGCACAATATATTACGCCCGGTCACCGTTAACCCGCGGTAAGGTTGCCGTGAAGAAGGTATTTTCCCCATTTATACGATACTGAGCAGGCGGCATACTAAATTGCGACGGTTTATATAGACACTCTGGTGGGGGCAATCCACAGTCCAATGAATGTCTGTTCCTCGCTCAAAGCTGTTTAGGCGGCCCCAAAGTGGGTTATTCGATGCGCGTAACATCGAGGTGACGTGTGCTGGCCGCCTCATGGAAAATATCGCCCAGCCATCCCGCGATCTCGGCTTCTGTCAGCTCATCTGGAATGATGATATCGTACAGACGGGAGAACTTTCTTTCCGTCATATCGGCACGAAATACCTGCCAGTGATTCTCAACTCTTTTGACGCCAACATGCCGTCCGAATACGTTGTGAATCAGCAATTTTTATCCTCCAGCTCACCCATGTTTTAACCTCGATCTTAGCAGAGCATGTTATGTCTCATTTGTCTAACGACAACAGTGACTTCTTAATTTCGTTATCGCCGATGTGAATGCTAAAATTCCTGAAAGTTTCACTATTGCCAAAGAATCCATTTATGAAGAACGCTGATTTTAAACGCCCGCAACTGACGCTGCCGAACGGCGCAGACAAGCTACTGCTGCACTCGTGCTGTGCGCCCTGTTCGGGGGAAGTCATGGAGGCGATTCAGGCCTCGGGCATTGATTACACGATTTTCTTTTATAACCCCAATATTCATCCGCAAAAGGAGTACCTCATCCGCAAGGAAGAGAATATCCGTTTTGCCGAAAAAAACGGTGTTCCTTTTGTCGATGCGGATTATGACACCGACAACTGGTTCGAACGTGCGAAAGGGATGGAGTGGGAGCCTGAGCGCGGTGTTCGGTGCACTATGTGCTTTGATATGCGCTTCGAACGTACAGCGCTGTATGCCGCGGAACATGGGTTCAGCGTGATCAGCAGTTCACTCGGAATTTCCCGCTGGAAGAATATGCAGCAGATTAACGATTGTGGACAACGCGCTGCCGCCCATTATCCGGGAATGGTGTACTGGGATTACAACTGGCGTAAGCAGGGCGGCTCATCGCGCATGATTGAGATCAGCAAGCGCGAGCAGTTTTACCAGCAGGAGTATTGTGGTTGCGTCTATTCATTGCGTGATACCAATATGCACCGTAAATCGCAGGGCAGGCCGCTCATCAAACTCGGTAAACTTTACTACGGTAAGGAAGGCGGAGAACAGTAATACCAGAAGCCCACATTCACATGTGGGCTTCTGTAAGCATTGGCTCATCCACGGCGTTTATCCCACCTATTTCATTTATTCGTGTAACGTAACGACAGTGCAGTTTAGACTGGTACTGTTTTCCGGGGGAAGGTCACAGGGTAAGTGGAGCTAATGGGTGATAAATACAAAAAAGCCGGCATGAAAACTCAGATCCGGGTAAATATAAAAAAAACACACAAAAAGAGACAGGCCAGCTTTGTTCTGAAATTTGCTTACGTTAATGTTCTTCATCTCACTTGGCGGATTAAGAATCTTAAGTCATTAATACAGGGGGGCTGTCAGAGTTAGCGTTTTTACCTGCCAGTACGCAACTGCAAGGCGGTATATCTCCAGGCTAATTAAGGATACCTTCTGATGTTCAATCGTTTTATAACCCATTCGGCATCTTTCTTTTTGTCATTGACAGTCTTCATTATAAGTTTACCGGGGCACGCAGAATCTTTAACTGACACGGCCGAATACCAACAGATAAGCGAGCTGATCAGGGAACCACTGACGCTGTCTGTCACTTTAAATAATGGCCAGCCTGCGATACTTGATGCTTTCGTCACACGGCCGGTTAGCAAGAAGCCTTTGCCGGTCGTGTTAATCACCAATGGAACTACCGGTACGGCCGAGTTTGACCGCTGGACGCTTAACCCAAACAGATATTCTTCAACAGCAATCGCGTTTGCACGCCACGGGTATGCTGCGGTGGTTGTCCTGCGAGAGGGATATGGTCAGTCCAGTGGTGCTGCAGAATATACAGGACACTCATGCATCCAGCCCTTTCATCTTCAGGCCGGAGAACAGGACGTCCAAAATATGGTTGCGGCGCTTGAGGCTGTGCGCCGGAACTCATGGGCTTCCGCTGATAACGCGATGCTGGTTGGTATGTCCGCCGGTGGATTTGCTGCTATCGCAACAGGCGCAACGAATCCGCCAGGCGTCAAGGCGGTTATCAATTTCGATGGCGGCAGAGGGGCTATCGACGGAAAATCCCTCTGTGATAAGACAGGGCTAATGAAAACGTATGAACAATACGGAAAAACAGCAAAGCTTCCTTCGCTGTGGCTTTATGCAAAAAATGATAAGTCGTTTCCCCCGGATATGGGCAGAGAAATGTTTAATGCGTATCAGCAGAGTAAAAACCCCGCTCAGTTCATCGTCATGCCTTCTTACGGGAAGGATGGCCATGTCTTTATGGATTCAGCGCCTGAGAGTTTCTGGTGGAATACCGTTGCCGCTTTTCTTGAGCAGAATCATCAGCCTTTCCAGGAGATAATCAAGCTTCCCGTCGTAAATCTCATTGAACCGCCAGCCCTGAATGTTGCCGGAAAAAAAGCTTTTTCCGAGTATGAATCAACGCAGCGATATGAAAAAGCATTTGCTACCGATCCGGACGGAGACTGGGGCGCTGCATACTGGGCCAGAAACAGTCAGGAAGCTGCTGCAACGGCGCTTAGTATCTGTACAAAGGAACAACGGAGAGGGGCACCTAAATGCGCTGTCTATGCTATCAACAATAATTACGCCTCAGAGAAAACACGCTGAAATAAGCTGATATAACCGCAGCCCTGGTGCTTGTACGAGATTAGGTTTCTTCTTTTCTCACCGCGGATATCCTTTCTTCTGGCGCGTAAGGAGCGGATGCTGCTGAAACTGTGTTACGGTGACAATTGGGAACGATTCATAAGGTGTGTGATTCGAAACTGACTGACGTTTAGTATTGTGGAGAACATAAATGACAAATGATTTGATTGCGCTTTCTGCTATTGGCGTTGCTATTCTTTTTGGTGCGATGAGCCCGGGAGTCAGCTTCCTTCTCGTTGCTCGCACGGCCATGTCCAGTTCAAGACGGGCGGCATTATCTGTGGCGGTAGGTATGGGTTTTGGTGCACTTATCTTTGCTGTCATTGCGTTAGCGGGGCTTCACACCCTGCTGACATTGGTTCCATCACTTTACACTGGCCTGAAGATTGCCGGTGGTTGTTATCTATTATGGCTTGCGTTAAAGATTTTTCGGCGCCCTTCAAACAGGTTTATCGACTTGGCCGTTACTGAGGAAGTCAGCGCCTCAAAAGCTTTTCTAACTGGTGTGTTCACACAAATCAGTAATCCCCATACCGCCCTGATATTTGCCAGTATTTTTTCCGCAGCGCTTAGCAAAAACATTCAGCCTGTTATGTACATCATCCTGCCCATAATGGCATTCGTTATTGATGTGCTCTGGTATGCCATCGTTGCATACTTATTATCCACTGATGGGCCACGTCAGGCTTACATTAAATACCGTAAGCTCATAGATAGATTAAGCGGGGGAGTCATGGCCTTTCTGGGAATACGGCTTCTGTTAAAGTAATTTAAACGATTACAAACTAAGTCTATGGATCAGAAACATTAAGGTCTGCTCCTGCTGTGAGTTCACAACGCTATCCTCAATCAAGGGGGGACGTTGCTATGAAACGAAGAACTCACAGCCAAAAGCGGACATATGTGCAGGGTTATGCTTTTTTACTACTTATAGTCCCTGATTGAACAAAGTTGCTGGCAGTTTTTGAGGCAGCAGGCAGAAAGAACCTGAACGTGAGACTAAAGTGCTTTTATCTACTCCTTTTAAAATCGCACCCAGTACGGTTATGGTAGGAATTCATCGTTAACTGGAAACAGGTGTCGCACATGTCGGCTTTACAATCGAATAAAGACTGGGTCAGAGTTGCACACACGCCGGGAAAAATTGAACGCCTGGAGGCCTACTTCAGTGGGTATGGTTATGAACCCCATCGCCATGATACTTATGCGATCGGCAGGACACTGTCAGGAGTGCAAAGCTTTCGTTATCGAGACAGTAAACAACACAGCTTACCAGGCGGGACAATAGTCCTGCATCCGGATGAAATTCATGATGGAGAGGCAGGAACGACAGAAGGGTTTCAGTACCGGATGCTATATATCGAACCTGCGTTAATTCAGAAAATTTTGGGCGGAAAACCATTACCCTTTATTCCAGGTGGCATATCAGCGGATCCTCGGCTTTTTGCCGCCACCGGACCGCTGTTAAAAGCGTCAGAAGATTCTATTGATGTCCTTGAAGAGGAGGACGCACTTTATGATCTTGCCCAGACTTTGGCCGTCGTAGGAGGGCAACGCTTTCGTCGCTGCCTTGTGGATTATCAGTCTGCAGAGCGCGCGCGAGAATATATACAATCTGAATTCAGCCAGAACATTACGCTGGAAACCTTATCCACCGTCTGTGGTAAAGATCGCTGGAGCCTGAGCCGGGATTTTCGGGCACTTTTTGGCACGAGTCCTTATCGCTATGTAACAATGCGCCGTCTCGCATACTGCAGACATCTGATTCAGACAGGTCTGTCACTTGCAGAATCTGCTTTAGAGGCAGGGTTCTCAGATCAAAGTCATATGACACGGCAGTTTATAAAGGCATACGGTATTTCTCCGGGCCGTTGGCAAACCTTCATTCACCTCCACAGGGCCTGAGTTGCACGATCGTTCAAGACCATCACAGCGACTTTATTTATCCTCGACGTTTCTTGAACATTAAGGAATGTCATCATGTCTTTACCGGTAAATCTAGAACAAAAATTCTCTCTTTTCGAAACCCATTGGCAGCCAAAAGTCATTGCGCAGATGAACGATTATCAGTTCAAAATCGTGAAAATAGCGGGTGACTTTATATGGCACTCACATCCTGAAACCGATGAGGCCTTTATTGTAGTAGAGGGGGTATTGCGTATCGATTTTCGCGACGGCCACGTCCTCGTTAATCCGGGAGAAATCTACGTTGTACCAAAAGGTGTAGAACATAAAACGTCAGCCCAAATGACGGTAAAAATGATGATGATAGAACCCTGTGGTGTCCTGAATACTGGACACGAAGGTGGGGAACGAACCGCTGAAAACGATATCTGGATCTAGCTTGGGTTGTATCAGACTACCCGGCTGGCCGATCTGTCTGATAAACCACGACTACATAGATAACCTCAGGCTCAATACGAGCCTGAACGGCAGCTTTTCGCTCACCGTCGACTCTGTCATCTGGAAGGGATACGATTCCCTGACCCGCGAATACGGGGTTTGCCGGTCAATGATGTAAAAAACATACTAAGCAGGTAACTCATTGTTATATAAGTATTAGAACGGATTTTTTCTGAGACAACTATGGCACAAAGCCTGGCCTAATTTAATAGTCCACTTTGTGCTATTGCATACTGCTACGAAAGCTGAAAAACGCCAGCACTCCAGTATCCTTTTCCGGCACGGGTGTGTTCTTTCCATCCCAATGATGTTAACTCTTTCGCTATAAGCCGATTCATAATCCCGTGTCCCATCAGGAGGATTGGTCCATCGTGTTCTTTCGCATTATTGATCAGGATGTCAGCGGCTCGTCGGGCACGCTTTTTCGCCATAGATAGAGATTCAGCCTCTTTTGACATGCCACAAAGCCATATTAGACGAAAGAAAACAATCCAGCTAAAAGGAGATAGTCTGAGGACAGGTATACGATATATTGGCAGTTCAGCTTCCCTGAAAATGTCATCCACAATTTTAGGCTCTAAATTAAGTGTAGTTCCAGAGGATATTGCTCTGGGAAGGTGGCTACTTGCGGTCATCCGCGCCCTACGCGCGATTACCCGGCAGGCTTCGGGTGGTTGATTGTCGCTGATATCTGAAAGGTCGTAATGCTCGATCCATTCGGACATTTCATGGGCAGCTACTTTTTTTGTGTCGGTGAAGCCAGGTTTACCGTGACGCATTAGGATAATTTCCATATTTACTTTATCCGTTGTGTTTATACCTGAGAGGAAAATGGTAACAATCTCAGCTCCGCTTGTGTTACAAAATCACGAATTTTACTGATGATTGCAGGTTCCAGCTTGAATATCGCGCTTACATGATCGCCTGCACACCCGATTTACTGTAGCGACAGACATTCAGATTTATTTCTGTGATCCTTAATCTCCCTGGCAACGCGGCTCAAATGAAAATACAAACAGATTACTCAGACAGTATTTTCCAAAAGGAACTGACTTATCAGTTCACAGCCAACAAAGACTAAACAGTGTCGCCAGACAGCTCAACGAGAGGCCGAGAAAAACGCTAGACTATGAATCACCCGCAGAGCGGTTCAATCAATGTGTTGCATCCATCGGTTGAACTCACACTGTCTGATCCGAAGTAAGTAGCCGTTATAGGTCAAATCCCGGCTCAGCAGCCGGGATTTGACCATTCAACCCTGGTAAATGATTTTGTATTCATTTCCTGGTAACTGGTTTAATAAGCTGTTTCTTAACTTTTTATAATAAAAACAACCAACCATGTTAAATATAATATTCTTGATAACCAAAGAAATGCAGAGCCGATATTTAAATCTAGTCTTGTTAAGAAAACTTTAACAAAAAAGAAAGGATTTTCGTATTCAGTGTAATTATGAAAAAAATATTTTCCATATACAGCGAAGAGAAGAAAAGAGACTCCTCCAGATAAGTCAGCAAACAATTTCAAATCATCAAACTCTCTTCGATATTCTAGAAATGCTGCTGAAATATAACCCAGTACGAGAAAAATCAAGGCGATGTTTGAAAGCATCTCCTTCTTGAAAAACATAAAGTTAAAGTATAGCAACGCATCTCTACCTACTTTCGGTCCACCAAGTTTTTTATATACAAATATAAAAAAACATGCTCCCCATGCGGCTAAGAAGAACAACATAACTAGCGCTGATGTATTAAGCGCCATATCATTTGAAATCATGGTGGTAAATTTCCTTAGTAGTATCGCCGTTCAGTTCTATTTTTTCACCGTGAGGGGCAGTGGAAGAACCAGTAAAACCTATACTTGGCCCGACAGAGAAGGAAAAACCAATTCCATCTTTACCTGCAGACACTCCTACAGAGCCGGGACCAAAGCCGATACTGGTTGAATAGTCACGTCTCAAGTCCCCAAATACTCCAGGATAATATGGCCCAAAATCAATACCCATAGAGGCGCCAGCCTTCACACCAAACTCTGGTGTATAACCTGTAGAAACAGAAAGGTAATCATTATTAATCTCTGCTCCCCCCTTCATGGCAAGTCCCATACCACCGGAAACTTCAATTTTTCCATTAGGTTTAACTTTATACTCAACCCCCCATGATGGCCCCATATGTGAAGCATCAATAGCATTACTAATCTCTTCGGCATTTTTCCCATTTTGCGCTTGATCTAGTGCCAGAGATGCATCTTGTTGAACACGCGGAGGCACCAGACTTCCCCAGTTTCCTAAGTCATTATTTTCAAATGTATTTTTCCCAGTCTGCCCACCTGCTAAGACGCTGCTTGTATTTCCCCCGACAAGACCACCTGCCAGGCCGCTTGTCAGTGTACCCAGAGTACTAATGGTTTGTTTCTGGATCTCATTCAGTTTGCTGTAATCATCTGTACCATATAGCGCTTTCGCTATCACTGATGTTCCGATCGCTGCCGTGGCGGCACCCGCAGCGCCTGCTGCAGCACTATTTCCCTGTAATTCTGCCGCTATCCCGGCCATGATGGCATGAGCCATTACCCTGCTAGCTTCATCCGGCGCAAGCTGATGTATCTTTTCCGCAACATATGGTGCTGCACCTCCGGCAATGGCCTGAGCCATGTCCCCTCCCGCCAGCCCCTGCACGGCGGCGGTTGCCGCCTGAATCGCCTGCTGGACGCTGCTCCCGGTGCCCCATTGCTGCTGCGCGGCCTTATAGCCTTCGGTGGCGGCCAACTGAGCGTTATATTGCTCCCAGGCCTCCTTGCTGGCGCCTTGCTCCGGCTCGTGCACATCGTGGGCCGCCAGCTCGGCCTTGCCTGCGTTGATGGCGTTAATCTGTCCCTCGGTGCGCGCAATATCCGCCACCTGGTTACCAATCTCGCCAATCAGCTGGCTTTGCTGCAGGCGCTGCTGCTCCTTCTCTTTATCAAATATCGGCGACAGGGTCTGGCTGGCGTGCTCCACGTCGCGGCTGAGGTTCGCCACATCCTGCTGTTGCTTATCCTTATCCCGCACGATGATGGCACCCTCACTGACCGCCGCACGCGTGGTACTGCTGTCATGTCCTTCGTTGTTCCCGCCGGTCAGCAGGCCGTTGGCCATGTTCCCCGCGAACTGGCTGCCGATGCTGCCGCCGCTGCTGAACCCGACGCTCTGGTGTTCGGTTTTAAAACCGGCGCGGTTGTCGATATCGCCCCAGCCCAGCGTGCCGGTGTCGAGGCGGTTTTTATCTGCGGTGGCAGTGCTGCCAATTACCGCGCCATCCAGCTGCGTATGCCCGCCCACGGTGATGTCATACCCGCCTTTGCCGGCAAAGATGCCGGTCTGCTCCACCACCGAGTCGTAGTTGCTGTGCATCCTGTCCTGGCTGAGGTTGACGCTGGCGGAGCCGCTCATTGAGCCGAAGGTGAAGCTGCCTCCGGCGCTGGCGTTCTGCTGTCTGGAGTCGTAGCGGTCGCTGTCCTGCTCGGAGGTGAGGGTCAGGTTGCGGCCGATACCGGCGATAACCGTGTCCCCGCTGACCTGGGCGCCGGTGAGGGTGGTGTCGCGTCCGCTGTTGAGGGTGAGCCGGTTGCCCGCATCGACGGTGGTTTCGCTGTGGGTGGTGCCGGTGCCGCTTTCACTGCCTTTGCCCTTGTTGGCGCTGGCGGAGACGCTGATCCCCCAGCCGCCGGAGCCCACGCCAATCCCGACGCCGACTGTGCCGCCGTGGCTGTCGTTTTTGCCTTCAAGCAGCTGAGTGTTCTGCGCCGATTGTAAGGTGATATCGCGGCTGGCGGAGAGGGCCACGTCATTACCGGCTTTCAGCTGGCTGCCGGCGGCAGTCAGATCGCCTTCGCGGGCGCTGATGCTGAGGTCGCGGCCCGCCGTCAGGGTGCTGCCCTGGGCGGTGGTCTGCGTACTACGCTGGGTTGATGTCGACGACTGGCTGCCGTAGGAGAGGCTGATGCCTACGGTATTGTTGTTGGCCGGATCGTTGCCCTGGGCCGCATCCAGGCGGGCGGCCTGGCTGGCCTGTACGCCGGAGAGCGCCGCCTTCACGCCCTGCAGGGCCTGCAGACGGCTGTTGCCGGCGGACCGGGCCTCCTGGGTGGCCTGCACCACGCTGTTGAGGGCGCTGCCCGCCGTGCCGGAGAGGGCGAGGGTCAGGCCGGAGGTTTTCTGTTCGACCACGTGGGTCTGCTGACTCTGGTTTTCGGCGGCGGTGATGGCGACGTTTTTGCCGGAGAGGGCCATGTCGCGACCGGCGATCAGATCGGAGCCGTTGACCGTCAGGTTGTCACCCGCGCGCAGGGTCAGGTCGCCGTTGACGCTGCCGACGGTGCTGCCCGCCCGGGTGATATCCGCCCCGGTGTCGGTGGTTTTCACGCTCCGGGTGCCGTAGCTGAAGCCGATCCCGCCGGAACTCATCAGCCCCGATTTTTTCTCCTGCTTCAGGTGCTGCTCGCTGTTGTACTCATCCCGGGTGTCGATCCGCAGGTCGTTGCCCGCCAGCAGCGCCACGTCGCCGCTGCCGGCCACGCTGCTGCCGCGCACGGTGAGGTCGTTCCCGGCGCTGAGGCTGACGCGGTCGCCGTTGAGTTCGCTGCCCTGGGCCGTCTGCCGCGAGACGCTGTCCTGAGTGCGGGTGGTGGTTCTGGACAGCCAGCCGCTGCTGCCGGTGACCTTGTGGCGTTCGTCCAGCGTCTGGCTGTTTTCGCCCGCGTCCAGGGTGAGGTTGTTGCCTGCGCCGAGGTTCAGCGCCGCGCCGGAGGAGAGGGCGGCGCCGCGGGCGCTGAGGTCGTTCCCGGCGGCCAGGGTGACGTTGCCTTTGCCGGTCACCTCGCTGCCGGTGCTGCGGCTCTGGCTCTGGTCAAGGGTGTTGTCGGCGTTCCACACCAGGTTGTCGTGCCAGGCGGTGGTGACGTCGTTGAGCCGGATATCGCGCCCGGCCACCAGCTGGACCTCGCCGCGTTCGCCGCTGGCGACCACCTGCGCGCCGCCGAGGGTGATATCGCGGCCGGAGTGCAGCGTCAGTCTGCCGTCATCACCCTGAACGTAAATGCCGGAGACGCTGTCGAGGGTGGTGCGGCTGAAGCGGTTATCGCCGCTGACGCTCTGTGCGCTGGCGAGGGTGGTGGTGGTGTTGATGTCGCGCCCGGCCACCGCCAGCAGGCTGCTGCCGCCCTGGATGATGCCGCCGGTGTTGTTGATGTCGTTGCGGGCGTTCAGGCGCACGTCGTCGCCGAGCAGGGTGCCCGCCCGGTTGATGATATTCCCGGCGTCAAGCTGCAGGACGCGGCGGCCGTTCAGGGTGCCGCTGTTGAAGAGGTCGCCGTCGAGTCTGATGTTGACGTTATTCCCGGCAATCAGCGCGCCGGAGCCGTCGATGTCGCCCGGTTTGACTTTGGCGTAGACCTGCGGCACCAGCACGGTCTGCAGTGAGCCGTCGGGCATCTTCACGGTGGTGTTCACCAGCCAGACGATATCGCCGGTCAGCAGCGCCATCTGCTCGGGGGTCAGCGCCACGCCGCTCTTCAGGGCATACTGTTTGCCGAAGGTTATGCCCTGATCCATCAAGGCTTTAAACTGTGCTTCGTCGCTGGTGTAGCCGTCAAGGTAGCGCTGGCCGGTCAGAGCGATGACCTGCTCGCGGATCAGCCGCTGCTCGTAGTAGCCATCGCCCAGCCGTTTCAGCGTCGTGTCGCCGTTGCCGACCAGCGCCTGCTGCATATAGTCGCTGCCAAGCCACTGTTTCTGGTTAGTGAAGCGCGGATCGGTCTCCACCAGATAGGGGACGTCGCTGGCGGGATTAAGCGTAAACAGGCTGTTATCCGGCAGGGTGGTATTCGGGCCGACTATGCGAATCGTCCCTTGTGCGGGCGTGACCTCAAACTGCTGGCCCGCGGGCGGCGTGACCGGCTCGCCGGGCGAGACGGTGTGCTGACCGGCGACGGCGCCCGCCACGCCGATGGCCGCCGCCGTGCCCTGCGGGGTCAGCGGCGCAATGGTGAGCGGCGTGCCCTCGACGCTGCCGCCGCTGATCAGTTGCCCTGGCTTCAGGGCGATACTTTGAATGTTGGTCGGCGGCGTATAGTCAGTACGGTCGCGGCCCTGCTCATCGCCCCCTTTGTGGCGAATGCGGTAGTAATGGGTGGCGCTCCCGACGTCGGTGGTTCGCCGCTCGCCCGGCACATCGTCATTTTTCACCTCCTGCAGACCGGCTATCGCCAGGGTGCCACCAGCGATGACCTGGCTTTTGTCGTTCAACAGGCGGTCGCCGGTGAGGGTTATATTGCCGCCGGCGAGGATCTTCGCCGGGTCGGATTCGAGGATCCGCGTCTCTTCCACCGTGCGGGTATAGTCGAACTGGTTGAAGTTGTCGTTATTACTCCCGGTGTCGTCCGGGGTGTTGAGATTGCGCAGGCCATCGGCGGAGTTACCGTCGACAAACACCCCGTTGTCCGTGGCGTTCCAGCGGGTAGGGGAGCCGGTATGCTGATATTCGGTCACCTGCTGCTGAGAAACGGTGACCAGGCCGATGGTGAAGCGATCGTTGATGTTGTTAATCTGCCCGGCGGCGAGGGTCATATCGCCTGCCGATTCAATGGTCGCGCTGTGGTTGTTGATGGTTCCCGCCCGGCCGCTGGCCGCGCCGTTATCCGCCAGTGCGCCGCCAATCAGCAGATCGCCGCCGCTGTAGATTAACCCGTGATCGCGGTTGTTCAGCGTCTGCACGCCGAGGTCGACGCGCTCGCGCCCGGCGAGGGTCGCCGCCGTACCGTGCTCTGCCAGGTTATTGAAGGTGAGGGCGTTGACGCCAATCGCATTGCCGTAGATGCGCCCGCTGCCGCTATTGGTGAGAGTATCGGCGTTAATCCGCGTATAGCCGCCGTCAATCAGCCCGGTGTTGAACAGCGTGTCGCTGACATTAAGGGTGTTTTGCCCGGCATTAATTTCGCCGTTTACCCCGTTGTTCAGGTTGCGGCTGGTAAGGTCGAGACGGCTGCCCGCCAGCAGCTTACCGCTGTTGACGATATCCCCCGCGGAGGTGAGCGTGAAGCGGCCGTTGGCGACCATCGTGCCGCGGTTATTCAGCGACCGTTGGCTGCTCAGCGCCATATCGCCGAGCGACAGCAGCTGGCCGTCGCCGTCGAGCGTATCCGCCTCGATGCGCAGTAGCTTGCCGGCTTTCACCGTGCCATCCTGGTTAAACAGCGCCAGTTTATCGCCGCGAAGATCCACCGTCCCGGAGGCCGCCAGCCCGCCGTTGCGGTTGTTGAGTTCGCCGCTGTTGCGCACCGTCAACGACTTATCGGCCAGAATTATCCCGTGCTGGTTATCGAGCGTGTCGGTGGTGAGCGCGATGTTTTGTGCCTCCAGCCCTTTATTGTCGCCGGAGGTATGCTGGTTGATCAGGTTCAGCGCATTGAGCGTTAAGGTCGCGCCGCTGCGCATCAGCCCGGAAATGTTGTCCACGACGCCGTGGGCGCTGTCGATCAGCAGATCGCCGACGCTCTGAATCTCGCCGCCGCCGTTTTGCAGGCGCTGAGTATGCAGGCTGGCCTGTGCGCTGCTGATAATGCTGCCGCCGCTGCGGTTGCTGATGTCGTCGGCGGTTAACGTCAGGCTATCGCCGCTCTGGATCAGGCCGCGGTTATCATTGATCACCTGCCTGCCGTTAACGCTCAGCGCCCGCTGTGCCGCCAGCTGGCCGCCCTGATTATCCAGCCGGTCGGCGCGCAGAAGGGCGTCTGCGCTGCTGACCAGGGTGCCCTCGCGGTTGTCGAGGGCGGTGACGCCGATGTTGAGCCCGCCGCCTGCGCCGACAGTTCCGTGAGCGTTGTCCAGCGTGCCGCCGTTCAGCGTCATCGCGCCCTGCGCCTTCAGGCTGCCGTTCTGGTTGAGGAAGGTGCTGAAGCTGGCGTCCAGCGCCTGGGCTGTGGCGAACTGGCCGTCGCGGTTATCAACCTCGCTCCCTTTGAAGGTGAGCGGGCCGCCGCTGGCGAGGAACCCCTGCTGGTTGTTGAGCGCGCCGCTGCGAATAGCCAGCGCGCTGTGCGAGTACAGTGAACCGGACAGGTTGTTGAGCAGGCCGTCGGCGAGCGCCAGCGTGGCCCCATCGGCGACGATAACGCCCTGCTGGTTATCCAGCCCGGCGGCGTTGAGCGTCTGCGTTTTGGCCGCCTCAATACGTCCCTGGCGGTTGCTGACCGCCTGCGCGCTGCGGATGTCGCCGCTGCCGGTGGCGGCGGAGATCAGCCCCCCATCATTGTTGAGCATCCCGGCGTCGATCCGCGTATCGCCTGCCGCCGCGAGGGTGCCTTGACGGTTATCCAGCGTTGCCCGGGCGTGCGCCGTCAGGCTGCCGTGTTGCGCCGCCAGTACTTTCCCACCCTGATTATCAACAGACTGCGCGGCGAGCTGAATATCGCCATTGGCGGCAATCTCCCCCTCCCGGTTATCGATGTTGCCCGCCAGTTTCACCGCCAGGGCGCCGTCGCCGGTCTGCACCAGTTTGCCTTTGCGGTTCGACAGATGCTGAGCGGAGAGGGTTATCGCGTCGGCGCTGAGCATGCCGCCGTCGTTGTTGAGCGTTTGACCGCTGCGCAGGGTCAGCGCGTTGGCATTGACCTGGGCTGCGGACGTCGTCAGGTCGCCCGCGCCGCTGTCCAGCGTGACCTGCCGGGCCTGGGTCCGGCTGCCGCTGACGTCTATCCCCTGGCCGCTGGCGCGCAGGTTTCCGCCCGCCAGCGTCTGGCCGTGGGCGCTCAGTTGGCCGTCGGCATGCAGCCGCAGGTCGCCGCTCTCCGCCAGCTTACCGTCGCTTTTTACCCCGGCGGCCAGCACGCTGTTTTTCGTGCTGGCGAGGCTTGCCGCCTGAATATCCACATCACGACCGGCGGTTAGCGCGCCGCTGTTGCTGAATTCGCCGGCGGTGCGGACGGCGGCGTCTTCGCTGGCGCGCAGTGTGCCGCTGTTTTCAATACGGCCGTCGGCGGTGAGGGTCACGCTCCCGGCCTGGGCGCCAATCGCCCCGGCGTTACGCACCCCGACGCCGCGCTCGGTGCCGACCATGCGGATTTTACCCGCGTACATGCCGCCGAGGCTGGCGACATCCACCGCCAGCTGCGGGCGGGTTGCCGGGTCATCGCCGGTTTTTTCGATGCGTTGATGGGCGGCATCCACCCGGTTGCGCCCGGTGGTGACCTGCAGATCCTTCGCCCACAGCCCGGCGTTAACCTTCACCGAGCGGGCGATAATATCGGTGTAATCGGCGGTCGAGCTGTCCATCCCGGCGCCTTCGATAGTCACTTCGCCGCGTTCGACCTGATAGCCGGTGAGATTGCCGTTGGTGAGCTGCGCCTGGCCGGTGGTCAGCGTGGCGCGATTGGCATTGATAAAGCCGCAGCCGTTACAGGTAATACCGGACGGGTTGGCGATGACGACCTGGGCTTTTTTCCCGGCCACTTCAATCATCCCGTTCAGATGGCTGGGGTCGCGCGAGTTAACCTCGTTAAGAATGACCTTCGCTTCGCCTTTCGCCAGCCAGGGGTTCCCCGCCACCATTCCGCCCAGCTGGGTCTGGACGTTTTGATGCGAGTTATTGAGGATCGCCCCCTGCTGGTTGACGTCGAACTGGCTGTACGTATTGTGCGATACCCCGGCGGCCGACGGGGTCTGAATATTGACCTGCGGCGTACCGTTGGCGCTTTGCATTACCGTGGGCTGCTGATTATTCGGCGCCCCGGCATCGGCGACGATATTGGCCTGCGCCGGCTGTATCACGCCCAGCGCCAGCCACAGGCTGAAGCTGATGGTGCTGACTTTGCCGCACAGCTGGCGCGGGAGGACTCCCGGCGCGGAGGAGCGTGCGGAGCCCGCGCGGCCGGAACGGGCGATATCCGCCACCACCATCAGCATGCCGCGCGCTTTGTTGAAGACAATACGGTAGAGGTTCTTATTCATGGTTTAGTCCTTTAAACGCTTCCGGCAGGTCGACGGCGAGCGGGTGAGCCTGCCGCCAGCTTCTGGCCTGTTCGCGGCTGACGCGGCGGCCGTGGAACATCACCACCCGTTTACCGCGCTGTGCGCCGCGGTGATACAGCGCCCGCGCGCAGTGATCGGCAAAGATGTCCTGGCGCATCAGGGCGTTGATGGCGGCGGTATGACCGAATGGCGCGATCCAGTCGCAAAACCACATCCGGTCGCCGCTGTTCCAGTCAGCCTCCGCCATGTCAATCGCCGGGCGGGTGAGATAGCGGGCTTCTGACTCCGGGTTGAGCCACGCCCAGCTGAGGAAAAATACCGGCCGTTCGTTTTCAATAATCAGCACATACTGGCGGCGCTTGATAATCGGCAGCAGCAGCGTGGGGAGGGCGTGCAGCGGGGCGTCCCGGTGCATCGGCGAGTGCATCCACAGCCAGACGCTGGCCCCCAGTACTTCGGCTTCGTTGTCCGTGCCGCCGAGCATCAGCGGCGCTTTAATTTCGTATTGTCCGACGCGCATCACCAGCTCCAGTTGAGGTTGAAGCCCAGGCAGACGGCGCTGGTGTGGAACCCATCCGGCTTCGACAATGGTGTTGCGGCGAACAGGTCATAGCCGGTGCGCAAGGCGTTGCCGCGCACGCCGATAACGCCGCCCGCCAGGTGTTGGCCGATCAGGTAATCAGAGCTGTAGCCGCCGACTTCACCGTAGTCCGCCCCGAGGTAGAGTTCCTGATTCTCCAGCGGCGTACGCCACGCCAGATCGTTGCGCACGTACCAGCCGTGGCTGGCATTGAGGGTGCGCTCGCCGTCGAACCCGCGTACCGTCCAGCGGTTGCCAATGGCGAACTGATCCTGCGGGGTGAGCGGGGTGTTGCTGATCTGGCGCAGATACTGCACGTTGTAGCGGAAATTCTGGCGGCCGAGGGTAAATGGCAGGTCGAGCTGGGCGTTAAGTTGGGTGATTTTGCTCAGCGCGGTGGCGTCGCCGACGAACTCTTCCGGCGCCGGCTGCGCGCCAAACCAGCGGGTGCCGCGCTGGTAGCTGGCGCCGACGTCAAGGACAGCCTGGCCGATATAATGACGATGCTGTAGCCCCACGCGCCAGGCTGCCGTCTGGCGACGCTGTACGTTGACTTCGGTATCGTCGATGTAGTTGCGGCTTTCGCGCGCCAGCACATCATAGGTAAAGGTCGTCTTCTGCGTCCCGCTGCGGTGCAGGACCCGGCTTAGCTGTACGTCGAGGTTTTTACTTTTGCCGCTGTAGCGGTAATCGCTGTTGAGGCCAGCCACCGTCTGGTGGTAGTCGTAGTCGCTGCCGGTTACCCCCAGCATCCAGTAGCCGTACGGTACCGAATAGTGGCCGACGTAGTTGCGGCTTTTCTTGCCGCCGTTATTGTCGAGATCGTGGCTGGCGGAAAAATAGAGCAAATCGCTGAGTGAAAAGGGATTATCAAGTGACAGTGTCACGCCTCCCTGATAGCGGCCGGTGGTTTCGGTGCCGGAATCGTCCAGCGACAGCCCCAGGCGCCACATCTTCGCCTGCTTGCGGGTAATAACGATATCGCTCTCGCCGGGATTGTCGCCGGGCACAATTTCCATACTGGCCTCAACCGTGGGCAGGCGCTGGAGGTTTTCCAGCCCCTGTTCGATATCGCGCAGATCGAGCAAATTGCCCTCATGCGCCGGAAAGGCGCTGTACAGCCGGATATAGTCGTCGCTCTGCTCCGTCAGCCGTACATGGCGCACGTAGCCTGGCACAATCGTCAGTTTCAGCGTCCCGCTTTTCAAATCCTGCGAGGGGGCCAGCACGCGGGTGGTTATCCAGCCATGATCGACCAGCCGGTTTTGCAGAGTGCTCATCAGCAGGTTAATCCCTTTGCCCCCCAGACAATGCCCCTGCGCCTGGTCGGCGATGCGCTGCAGCGGCAGCCAGCGGGGGAGCGCTTGCTGGCCGCTTAACGCCACGCGGTGGATGGTAAAGCAGGGCGTTTCCGTCGGGAAGGGAATTTGACCGAAGCCGGAGGCGGGCCCGGACAGTCGGACGTCCGGCGTCGGCGGCGTCAACTGTTGCTCCAGCGCCTTCTGCCGCTGCTGCTGAATAATAAACTGGTCGTCAGAGCTTGCGGCGTGGGCCGGTAGCAGGAAAAACAGGCCGATCGCCGAGGCGATCGCTTTGCAGGGTATTGCTTCGCGGCTCATTGGCATCCTTGCAATGTTAGAAAATGAACAACTGTGAATTTGTGTAAAATTGTTCAGCTATCGTCAAGGAAAGGGAATTAGGCTTATTCCGAAAACGCGATCGTTCCCGTCGCGAGAGGTGGGGAAATAAAATTAATCTAATTTATTGTATTTTAATTTAAAACTATGAAGTATCGCGCTTTTTTTCGCGCCGCGGATGGGGGCAGAACTACCAGAAAAAGCACCGCAGGCTGCAGAGGGTGCCGTTCGTAGGAGAAAAGGGATAAGAATTTACCCGAAACCATACCCGGCTGCGGGCTAGTGCATCCCGCCTGGCCTCGACGCCGTTGAACGGCGGGCAATCAGCGCCACAATGCGCCAGAGTGTGAGCAGGCTGGCCCGGCAAATGCCGCGAGCCGCCCCGTCCGGCGGCCCATGACCGGTGGAAAAGCGCCGGTCATGGGGGAACGCGAGTTATTGCAACGCCGCCAGCTCATCTGCGGTCAGGGCAACGCTCTGCACCGTACCCGATTCCGCCGATCGTACCGCTGCTTCTAAGACCGCCATTACCGCCAGCGCCTGTAGCGGCTGGACCGGATTCTCTATCTTGCCGGTTAGCGCATCGCGCACATTAATATAGTACTGGCGCTGGTCGCCCTGTGGGGTGGGGATTTCGCGCGGCTGCGAGCTGGCATCAAACACCACCAGATTGTCGTCATCATGTCCCCAGCTTTCGCTGCCCGGAACCACCCCGGCCAGCAGCTGGCTTTCCTGCTGGTCGGCTCGCGATTTCACGACGCTGCCCCGGTCTCCGTGGACGGTAAAGCGCGATACGCCGCCGGCCACCAGCATGCTGCAGTGCAAAATCACCTTATGCTGCGCGTAGTTTAAGACCACATGCGCCCAGTCATTAATCTCCGCGCCCTGGCGCAGGGTGGCGATATTGCCCTGTACCGACTGCGGCAGGCCGAACAGCTGTAAAGCCTGATCGATCAGGTGCGGCCCCAAATCGAACCATAAGCCGCTGCCGGGGACATTTTGTTCTCTCCAGCGCACGCGAACTTCCGGGCGGAAGCGGTCAAAATGCGACTCAAAGTGCTTAACGTTGCCGATAAGCCCTTGTTCGATAACTTGTTTAATGCCGAGGAAATCGCTGTCCCAGCGACGGTTGTGGAAGACCGAAAGCAGCCGCTGTTTCTCTTGCGCCAGCGCAATCAGCTCGCGCGCTTCCTGCATATCCAGGGTAAACGGCTTATCCACTACCACATGTTTCCCGGCATTCAGCGCCAGCTTGGCTAACGGGGCATGGGTGGCATTAGGGGAGGCGATCACCACGAGGTCAATATCCGGGTGTTGAACGGCCTGTTCTGGCGAGCCGATGACGGTGACATCCGGCAGGTCGCGCTTCACCTTCTCTTCGTCGCCGGACGCCACGACCGCCAGCGTGAGACCTTCCACTGACTGAATCAGCGGGGCGTGAAACGTTTTGCCGACGAAGCCATAGCCGATCAGCGCAATATTCATGTTTTTACCTTCACCTGCGATGACTTTATTCATTACCCTCTCCACGTTATTGAGCGTCAGCAATGTTGACCTGCAGCGCGCCAGTATCCCCGAGTTCTTCCCAGGGCTTGTCTAAAAATAACTGATGTATGTCTGTCAATTCGGCCACCAGATGCGGCTCGCAGTGGTTCAACTTCAGATGATCGGCCACCAGCCAGTGCCCGGTGCTTGCCGCCAGCATCGCGCGTTTAATTTCAGCATCGGCCTCCTGGCTGGCGCTTAAACCGAGTTGCGCATGGATGGCGCAAGCGCCGAGGATAGCGATATCGGCGCGATAGCGCGCCAGCAAGGCCAGAGTGGCGCTGCCGGCAAACAGTCGCTGCCGCGCATCCCATGTTCCCCCCAGCACGATCAGCTGGATATCCGGGCGGGTGCTGAAATGCGCGGCAATATCTAATGACGGGGTGATGACCGTCATCGGGCCTTGAATCTGGCTAGCGACGGCCAGAACGGTACTGCCGGCATCTAAAAAGAGGGTCGAACCGGCGGGTATTTTGCTGGCGACCATACGGCCTAAACGCTGTTTAGTCTGCGGCAGCAGGGCGTTTCTGCCCTGACGGTTCATCGCGGAAATATCGAGCGCGATTGCGCCGCCGTGGTTCTTCTGCGCCAGCCCCTGCTTTTCAAGATCGGCCAGATCGCGACGCAGGGTGTCTGCGGAAACCTGCAGCTTTTCTACCAGTTCGCTGATGCTGACTTGCCCATTTTCACTAATAAGTTCAACCAGGTACTTTTGTCTGGCGGTTTTATGCATGGTGATGAAATCCTGCAAAATGCTGCAATAACTCGCATAATACAGCATTTCGCAGGAAAAGAAATCTTCCTTGCACCGCGTCGAGGAGCGCAGCGCAGGCGCGGCCCGAAACGTTGTCAGGGGCGGCTTGCAAAACGGCAACAGCGGTCTACGCTTATCCCTGCGCATAACAATCAAGGAGATAAAACATGTGTACACATTTGCACGACAACGCGCGTCGGTACGCAGAAGAGAAAAAATGAGCGGCGCCAGCTGGCCTGCCATCCTGCCGCCATTCATTCTGGCGCTGGTTCATTCAGCGGGCCGGACATACTCTTGTGAAACGCACTCATCACCCGCCGTCGGCGGGTTCTTTTTTCCCATTTTTACCCCCGCTTTTCATTAGTAAATTCAGCGCCCTGCTGACTTTCCCCCTTGATTAACCGATGCGTCAGGCTAGACTAGCAAAAATAAGTACTGACTGACGGAGGTCCGGTGGACGCCATTAAGGGATCGGAATTGAACGTGCCGGATGCGGTTTTTGCCTGGCAATTCGACGGGCAGGGCGGAGTCAAGCCGCTGACTGACAGTGATGCTATTGATAAGGATCACCCCTGTTGGCTGCATCTGAACTATACCCACGCCGACAGCGCCGAATGGCTGGCATCGACGCCGCTGTTACCCAACAGCGTCCGTGATGCGTTGGCCGGGGAAAGTACCCGTCCTCGGGTCACCCGGGTGGGCGACGGGACGTTGATTACCCTGCGCTGCATCAACGGCAGTACCGATGAGCGGCCGGACCAGCTGGTGGCGATGCGTCTGTATATGGACGAGCGCTTAATCGTCTCCACCCGCCAGCGTCGGGTGCTGGCGCTGGATGATGTGCTCGGCGATCTGCGTGAGGGCACCGGTCCGGTGGACTGCGGCGGTTGGCTGGTGGATATTTGCGATGCGCTGACCGACCACGCCAGCGAATTTATCGAGCAGCTGCATGACCGGATTATCGACCTCGAAGATAACCTGCTGGATCAGCAGGTGCCACCGCGGGGGTTTCTGGCTCTGCTGCGTAAACAGCTGATTGTGATGCGCCGCTATATGTCACCGCAGCGCGATGTTTACTCCCGTCTTGCCAGCGAACGCCTGCCGTGGATGAATGACGACCACCGCCGCAGAATGCAGGATATCGCCGACCGACTGGGGCGCGGCCTGGATGAGATTGACAGCTGTATTTCCCGAACGGCGATTATGAGCGATGAGATTGCCCAGATTATGCAGGAGGCGCTGTCGCGGCGTACCTATACGATGTCGCTGATGGCGATGGTGTTTCTGCCCAGCACCTTTTTGACCGGTCTGTTTGGCGTTAACCTCGGCGGGATCCCCGGCAATGCGTGGCATCTAGGCTTTTCTATTTTCTGCATAATGTTAGTCGTTCTCATTGGCGGTGTTACATGGTGGTTGCATCGTAGTAAATGGTTGTAAATAATCGTTTTTCATTGCCGCCCGTAGCGCGAAAACCCGGGAATGTTTGAGCGAAATCAATAAACCGTCTACCCATTCGGGGCAATATCTCTCTCGCAGGTGAATGCAACGTCAAGCGATGGGCGTTGCGCTCCATATTGTCTTACTTCCTTTTTTGAATTACTGCATAGCACAATTGATTCGTACGACGCCGACTTGATTAAGTCGGCTTTTTTTTGCTCTCTGGTTAGCAGCTTCTACGCTTAATGGGTGTACCCGCTGACTACCGGGAGAGCCAATATGCGCTATCAGCCCCTGACATCGATCCCTGTTCCGCCAGAACCTAACGATCCCATACCGGTGCCCGATCCCCGACCGCGGCCGCATCCGTTACCCGATCCGCCGCCCGATGATGAGCCGATTAAATTGTCGCATCGCAGGCGCAGATCTGCGAGGATACGCGCCTGCCCTTTGTGTGCCTGTTAATTCGAGAAAAAATTGTGACCGCTTTTTCAAGACTGAACGTTTTACCCGCAGCCCAGCTCGCCAATCTCAATGAGCTGGGTTATCTCACGATGACCCCTGTGCAGGCCGCCGCCTTGCCCGCGATTCTGGCGGGTAAAGATGTGCGCGTGCAGGCCAAAACCGGTAGCGGTAAAACAGCGGCATTTGGTCTGGGGCTGCTTCAACACGTCGATGCGACCCTGTTCCAGACACAATCTCTGGTACTGTGCCCGACCCGCGAGCTGGCCGATCAGGTCGCGGGTGAGCTGCGTCGTCTGGCGCGCTTTTTACCGAATATCAAAATTTTGACCCTCTGCGGAGGCCAGCCTTTCGGCGCGCAGCGCGATTCGCTGCAGCATGCGCCGCATATCATCGTCGCCACCCCAGGTCGTTTACTGGATCACCTGCAAAAAGGCACCGTGTCGCTGGATGCGCTGCAGACGCTGGTGATGGATGAAGCTGACCGGATGCTGGATATGGGCTTCAGCGAGGCCATCGATGAGGTGATCCGCTTTGCCCCGGCTGAACGCCAGACGCTGCTGTTTTCCGCCACCTGGCCGGAAGCGATCGCGGCGATTAGCGGACGGGTGCAGAACCATCCGTTAACCATTGAGACCGATTCCGTCGACGCGCTGCCGGCAATCGAGCAGCAGTTTTTCGAAACCTCCCAGCGCGGAAAAATCCCGCTGCTGCAAACGCTGCTCAGTCAGCATCAGCCGGCCTCCTGCGTGGTGTTTTGCAACACCAAAAAGGATTGCCAGGCGGTTTGCGATTCGCTGAATGCCGCAGGGCAGAGCGCACTGTCGCTGCACGGCGATCTTGAACAACGCGATCGCGATCAGACGCTGGTGCGCTTTGCCAACGGCAGCTCTCGCGTGCTGGTCGCCACCGACGTTGCCGCGCGCGGCCTCGATATTAAATCGCTGGAGCTGGTGGTTAACTACGAGCTGGCCTGGGATCCGGAGGTTCATGTGCACCGTATCGGCCGTACCGCCCGCGCCGGTGAGAGCGGTCTGGCTATCAGCCTCTGCGCGCCGGAAGAGGCGCAGCGCGCCAATATCCTGGCCGAAATGCTGCAGCTGAAGCTGAACTGGGTGAACGCGCCGACCAACGGCACCATCAAACCGCTTGACGCTGAGATGGCGACGCTGTGTATCGATGGCGGGAAGAAAGCGAAAATGCGCGCTGGCGATGTGCTTGGCGCATTGACCGGTGATATGGGCTTTGACGGCGCCGATATCGGCAAGATTAACGTCCATCCTGCGCATGTTTATGTAGCGATTCGCCAGGGCGTCGCGCAGAAAGCCTATAAGCAGTTGCAAAACGGCAAGATTAAAGGCAAAAACTGCCGCGTCCGCCTGCTGAAATAAGCGATGACAAGGCGTCTCAGAGGCGACTCTGAGACGCGTGAGATTACTTCACTTCCACCACGTTCAGACGCAGTTCATCCAGCGGCGCGGCATCGTCTTCCGGCTGCCAGCCGGCAGGCTGCAGCGGGATCTCTTCCCGGTCAAAGGCCAGATCGCCGCCGTCAACCACGGCGGAATTGTGGTTAATCCCTTTAAAGTCAAACAGGTTAGTGTCGCTCAGATGAGACGGCACCACGTTCTGCATGGCGCTGAACATGGTCTCGATACGGCCAGGATAGCGTTTATCCCAGTCGCGCAACATATCGGCAATGACCTGGCGCTGCAGGTTAGGCTGCGAGCCGCACAGGTTGCACGGAATGATCGGGAAGCCTTTCGCCTGCGAAAAACGCTCAATGTCTTTTTCGCGGCAGTATGCCAGCGGGCGAATCACGATGTGTTTACCGTCATCGCTCATCAGCTTCGGCGGCATACCTTTCATTTTGCCGCCGTAGAACATGTTCAGGAACAGCGTCTGCAAAATATCGTCGCGGTGATGGCCGAGGGCAATCTTAGTCGCGCCCAGTTCACTCGCGGTACGGTACAGGATCCCGCGACGCAGGCGCGAACAGAGCGAGCAGGTGGTTTTGCCTTCAGGAATTTTCTCTTTGACGATCCCGTAGGTGTTTTCTTCGACAATTTTATACTCGACGCCCAGCTGCTCCAGATATTCCGGCAGAATGTGCGCGGGGAAGCCCGGCTGTTTCTGATCGAGGTTGACCGCGACCACTGAGAATGAAATCGGCGCGCTTTTCTGCAGGCTGCGCAGGATTTCCAGCATGGTGTAGCTATCTTTACCGCCGGACAGGCAAACCATAATCCGGTCGCCGTCTTCGATCATGTTGAAATCGGCAATGGCTTCGCCGACGTTACGGCGCAGGCGCTTTTGCAATTTATCGAGGTTGTACTTTTCTTTTTTGCTAATTTCTTGATTTTGCAGCATTTAATAATAGCTCAATTCATAGTGTGGCACACGCACGCTGCTCGCGGCACGGCGGATAATCGCAATTAATGACGTTGGACCTTGATGAGTCTCAGTCTGTGGCGTGTATGGTACGGATTCGCGGTGGGGATGTCAGCACATTTCAGGTAGTTTAGCCCGACAGAGATTGAGATAAAAAGCCCGCCATAGCGGCGGGCTGAAGGGGATTAACGCACAACCAGTACGGAGCAGTCGGCATGACGAACCACGGCCGCGGCGTTGGAGCCGAGCAGATAGGTCGTAATATCCGGGCGGTGAGAGGCGATAATCACCAGCTCAGCCGGCAGCGTTTTCGCCAGTTCCAGAATGTTATCCTTCGGCGAACCTTCCTTAACATGGAAATGCACCCGGTCTTCAGGAATGGCGAACTGGGCGGCAATCTCTTTCAGGCGCGTTGCCGATTCTGCTTTAAACTCGTCCATCGGCGGTAGTTCGGTGGTATAGGCCATCCCCAGCGAGGCGTAATAGGGAAGGGATGGAATCACGGTCAGAAAGTGTACTTCGGCATCATCAATGCGCGCTTCTGCCTCAACGTGACTGACAACACGCTGCGTTAATTCCTTATCAGAAATATCAATAGGTACAAGAATGATTCTGGCCATAAAACCTCCTGTTTAAGTAACCTCTTAAAGGGTACGTCATTTTGCGGTGCGATGTACCTTGACGGGTCACATTTTCGCGTTAGTCACCCGGTGTTCGGTAAATTTCCCTTTGATGACGCCATCATAAAAACGCCCTTTGGACACCACCTGCAAAAAATGGCGATAGATGCGCTCCGGCACCTTCTCATAACGCAGCGTGATATCGCCGTGAAAGCGGATTTCGAGGAGGCCAGAGGCTTCGTCATAGGCGACGGAGGCGATTCGGGATGATTTTACAGGTTGATGTTGCATGGCAGGCGTCCTTTACGACAAAGCTTTAGTGGCAATATATCATTTATCGGGTAACGGTTTTAATACGCCAGGTATATTGTTTTGATTTGATTGATGTTGCCGGCTCCCGCCTGTCCGCGCGGCTAAGTCCGCACCAGCGGTGCTCAGGGGCGCCGTGACTGAGATAAACGTTGTCCTTCTGGCCCTGGAAACCGGCTTTCGAGCCGACAGCGGGGGGCATATTCTGCGTGGATGAATAAAGCGTCATCATGTTGAGATATTTAACACGGCTTTCATCGTCAGCGGACCCGATCGGGATTTTATTTATAACGCGCTGGGAAAGTTGTCGATGGATTGTTATTTCGCTGGCCGGATTAATGTTCGGGGAGTGTAGCCAATGACGGGATAATAACAAATCTCTTCACTCATGATTAGGGTTAAGATGTTGATAAATATGGTTTAAATTGGCTTTTTTAATGTGAGTGATAAAGTCGTTCCGTCAAAGTTATAGTTTCTATGAATATATCAAGCCGAAGCATGACAAATAAAAATTATACATCGTGACATGAAGGGTGTATTCTGCGCGCGTTAGATGCCTTTTATTATTGTCAGCTTTTATTATGATCGTCACATATTATATTCACGCATGATATTTTTTTGACGATAGAAATGACAAGCCCGAATGAATATTCGGGCTTTTTTTATG
This sequence comes from Raoultella sp. T31, assembly GCF_002806725.1. Lineage (NCBI taxonomy): Bacteria > Pseudomonadati > Pseudomonadota > Gammaproteobacteria > Enterobacterales > Enterobacteriaceae > Klebsiella > Raoultella sp. T31. The sequence continues at coordinate 42,716 of NZ_PIBO01000026.1, read as the reverse complement.
GCTACGCTTAAAGGAGCGGGTTAACTCTCGGTTGCTGGTTTCTCCGCTTTGCCAGCCATCCGGGCCAGGAAGTCATAGCGTTTTTGCAAATCCTCCGCCGCATCTTTCCACAGCTGCTCCGCGACTTCAGGCTGCTGGGCATTGAGGCGCCGGAAACGTTGCTCGTTAAGCAGCGTTTCGGCCAGCGCGTCCGATGGCGGGCGAGAGTCCAGCGCCAGCGGCAGTTTGCCTTCATCCGCGCGACGAGGGTCGAAGCGGTACAGCGGCCAGAAGCCGGTGGCGGTCAGCTGACGCATCTGATCGTGACTGAGCGCCAGATCGTAACCGTGCTCTTCACACGGGCTGTAGGCGATAATCAGCGACGGGCCAGTATAGGCCTCCGCTTCCTGAATCGCTTTCACCGTCTGATTCAACTGTGCGCCCAGCGAAATTTGCGCCACGTAAACATGCCCGTACATCATCATGCTGACGCCGAGGTCCTTACGCGCTTTGCGCTTGCCGTGCTCGCCAAACTTGGTGACCGCGCCGAGCGGGGTCGCCTTCGACGCCTGGCCGCCGGTGTTGGAGTAACACTGCGTATCGAGGACCAGAATGTTGACGTTTTCTGTCAGGCTCAGGACGTGGTCGAGACCGCCGAAGCCAATGTCATAGGCCCAGCCATCGCCGCCGATAAGCCAGATGGATTTCTCAACCAGCGCATCGGCATCGGTTAAGAGCTCCTTCGCGCCTTCTTCATTAGCCAGAACTTTACGCAGCTCGGCTACCTGTTCACGGCGCGCCTCCGGCGTGGCGTCGGCATGCAGCGCGTCGTTCAATGCGGGCGGCAGCTTGTCGGCAAACGTTGACAGCAGGCGCATCACGCGCTGGCGGTGCTGGTCGACGGTTAAACGGAAGCCGAGGCCAAATTCGGCGTTGTCTTCGAACAGCGAGTTCGCCCACGCCGGGCCGCGGCCGTTGGCGTCGGTGGTGTACGGGGTAGAGGGCAGATTGCCGCCGTAAATGGACGAGCAGCCGGTGGCGTTAGCGATCAGCATCCGATCGCCGTACAGCTGGGTCAGCAGTTTGATATACGGCGTTTCGCCGCAGCCGGAGCAGGCTCCGGAATATTCAAACAGCGGGCTAATCAGCTGCGAGGTGCGAATATCAATGCGCTCCAGAGTGCTGCGGTCGATCTCCGGCAGGTTGAGGAAGAAGTCGAAGTTGACTTTCTCCTCTTCCACATGCTCAAGGCGCGACATCATGTTGATGGCCTTGATGTCAGGGTTCTGCCGGTCTTTTGCCGGGCACACTTCTACGCACAGGTTACAGCCGGTGCAATCTTCCGGCGCCACCTGCAGCACATATTTTTGCCCGCGCATATCGCGCGATTTGACATCCAGGGAGTGCAGGCTGGCCGGCGCTGCGTCCATCGCTTGCGGAGGGACAACTTTGGCGCGAATCGCCGAGTGCGGACAGGCGGCGACGCAGTGGTTGCACTGGGTACACAGCTCCTCTTTCCAGACAGGGATCTCTTCGGCGATATTGCGTTTTTCCCAGCGCGTGGTGCCCATCGGCCAGGTGCCATCCGGCGGCAGAGCGGAGACCGGCAGCGCGTCGCCGAGTCCGGCCAGCATGGCGGCGGTGACGGTTTTGACAAAGTCCGGCGCGGCGTCGGAGACCACCGGCGGGCGGTTCGGGCTGGAGGCATCGACCGGGCGCAACGGCACTGCGGCCAACGATTCGCGCGCCAGCGCCAGCGCCTGCCAGTTGCGTTCAACCAGATCCTGGCCTTTGCTGCCGTAGCTTTTCGCAATGGCGCCCTGCAGTTCGGCCAGCGCGCTGTCGCCCGGCAGAATTTGCGTTAAGTGGAAGAATGCCATCTGCATGACGGTATTAATTCGCGCGCCGAGGCTACACTCCCGGGCAATCTTCGCGGCGTTGACGATATAAAAGCGCGCTTTTTTCTGATTCAGCGTCGCCTGTACTTCCTGCGGCAGGCGCGACCACACTTCATCGGCGCCGTAAGGCGTATTGAGCAAGAAGATCCCACCGGGCTTTAAACGCTCAACCATTTGATATTTGTCGATAAACTGGAGCTGATGGCAGCCAACGAAATCGGCCTGCGAGATCAAATAGGAGGAACGAATCGGTTTCTCGCTGACCCGCAAATGCGACACGGTCAAACCGCCGGCTTTTTTCGAGTCATAGACAAAATAGCCCTGCGAGAACCACGGCGTGGAGTTGCCGATAATTTTGATATTGTTTTTCGTCGCCGATACGCTGCCATCGCTGCCGAGGCCGTAGAACAGCGCCTCCAGTTTGGCTTCTGACGACAGGGTGTTCTCCCCGAGCGGCAGGGAGAGATTGGTCACATCATCGTAAATGCCGACGGTGAACCGCGGTTTGGGTCGGGCTTCGCGTAATTCATTGAAGATAGCCAGCACGCACTCCGGGCCGAACTCTTTGGATGAAAGACCGTAGCGGCCGCCGATGGTGCGGGGCAGGGTTTCACGTTCGCCGCGGTTAAAGGCTTCCGCCAGCGCGGTCATGATATCCAGGTACAGCGGCTCGGCATGGGCGCCCGGTTCTTTGGTGCGGTCGAGAACGGCGATCGCGCGCGCGCTTTCCGGCAGCGCCTCCAGCAGATGGGCGGCCGAGAAGGGACGATAGAGGCGAACTTTGAGAACGCCGACTTTTTCGCCGCGGCTCAGCAGTTCGTCTACCACCTCTTCACAGGTGCCGATAGCCGAGCCCATAATCACAATCACCCGTTCTGCCTGCGGATGGCCGTAAAACTCGAACGGTTTGTACTGGCGGCCGGTCGCGGTGGCGAAATCATTCATCGCCGTTTCAACGTGATCATAGACCGCGTCGTACCAGGGGTTTGTGGCTTCGCGGGACTGGAAATAAGTATCCGGGTTCGCCGACGTGCCGCGGATCACCGGATGTTCCGGGTTCAGCGCGCGCAGACGGTGCGCGTCAATCTCGTCCTGAGGCAGCAGGCTGCGAATCGTGTCATCCGCCAGCGGGGCGATTTTATTGATTTCATGCGAAGTGCGGAAACCATCGAAGAAATGAATAAACGGCACCCGGCTCTTAAGCGTGGCGATATGGGAAATCAGCGCAAAGTCCTGAGCTTCCTGGACGTTGCTGGCGCACAGCATGGCGCAACCGGTCTGGCGCACGGCCATGACGTCGGAATGATCGCCGAATATCGACAGCGCGTGGGTGGCGACGGTACGGGCGGCAACGTGCAGAACAAACGGCATCAGCTGACCGGCCAGTTTGTACAGCGTTGGGATCATCAGCAGCAAACCCTGCGATGAAGTAAAGGAGGTTGAGAGCGCGCCGGTCTGCAGCGCGCCGTGTACGGCACCAATCGCCCCGGCTTCCGACTGCATTTCGACAACGCGAGGGACATCGCCCCACACGTTTTTCAGCCCGTTACCCGCCCAGGCATCCGCCTGTTCCGCCATCGTTGAACTGGGCGTAATCGGGTAGATGGCGATAACTTCGCTCGTGCGAAACGCGACTGAAGCGGCCGCGCCATTACCGTCGATAGTAATCATAAAAGACACCCTAACATTGCGCAAAAGAAGAGACCTGACAAACGGCTACAGGTCCTGTAATTATAGCGGCTAGTATACGGGCATTATCTATACCCTTGAAGTTGTGAGGCTTTCAAGTGCACAAATTGATCCACGATTTCTGGTGTTGCGGGCCGGGCTGCGGATAAATCGCCATGATATTGCACGGATTATTTAGCCGCAGCCGCGGTGGCGTTATGACGACAGCGCCCCTTTGGCAAACGCTAAAGGCGGCGCTGGAATGGGCTTAAAACCAGGTTTCAAGCTGCGCGCCGAAAACTAAGGTCCCCCCGCTGTGGTAGCCTGCGCTGCCAAAGGTATCGCTGGTGGAGTAGTTATCCAGCGATTTGTCCCAGTTCATCCAGGTGGCGAAAAAGCGAATTTCCGGGCGCTCAAAAAAGTCAGTCACATTGTGCATTTTGAAGGTGGGAGCAAAGGTCAGTTTGTAATAGCTGCCGCTGACCGGCCGGTTGCCGTTAAACCCTTTCGGGTCGATATCCATATACTGATAGCTGGCCTCATACTGCAGCGCGAAGTTTTGATTCATCTCCTGAATAAGGCGGGCGTTCAGGGTTAACCAGTCGTAATGATCCGAATCCAGATAGCGGTTGTTGCTGCTTTGGGCAACGATGAGCGGCGCCAGACTCAGCCGGTCGGTCAGGCTGGTGATGCCATAGGAGGCAAATTTAAGGGTCCAGGCGTTATTAATGAGGTAGCCATCTGACCCTGGCCCCCGGACCTCCGCGCCGAGCGACTGACCATAGAGCAGCACCGTTTTAGACAGGCCGGGACGTAACCCGTAAAAACTGTCGCCGTGATACGCCAGCATCGTATTGAAACCCTGCGATGCCGCTTTATCGGATGCCAGTCCGTCATTAATGCGCTTGTCGTTGTCTTTGGAGTAAAGACCGTTAACCATCCACTGCCACGGGCCTGATTTGTTATTGACAGAGAAGGTATAGTTCTGGATATAGGTATTGGTAGCCCCGGTCATGTTGTTATATTCAACATTTTCCATGCTATCAATATCATTAAAATTACGTCCGTAGACCGAAAGATTGGTTTTTACATCCCCCCAGAAATTAACATCATAAATACCGGCGCCAGTACCGATCAAATTCATCATATCGGAGTCCAGCCAGTGAATATCAAAATTATCGCGGTCTTCTCGTTTTCCTGCCCAGAGGGTGGCGTGCGTAAATGCGCCGGTGAACGAGGGGAGATCGCTCATTTCAGCAAAGGCCTGACGTAAATTCATCTGGCCGTTAAAGGCGCTGTCGGTGTTATAGGTTTTATCCCATTCGGCGATTTTCATGTAATAGCGCAGCCGGGCGTTATTATCGTACTGACGTATATAGTTAATGTCGGCGGTGACATAGGTATCCGATTCATTACCCAGACGCCCGACGCTACCGCCGGTGCTGCCGGCCGGCGTCAGCGAAGGGCCAATGGTACTGGTGGTTCCTTGTCGCCCGGTCAAAATGCCGCTGCGCGCATAGCCGCCGATTTTAATCTCGTGATTATCGCCACTATTCGGCGGCGTATTGACGGTCGGGTTTTTGCTTAATACCCGATCCGCCGGCGTTGCTTGTTCAACGGCCTGCAACTGCTGGCGGCTTAGCATCGCATTATGCTCAGCGGCAGCCGCTCTTTTTTCTGCATTATCAATTTTCTGTTCGGCGTGCTGTAACTGTATTTTCGACAGTTTTAATTCCGTTTCTAGTTTTTCCAGCCGGGCACTGATTTCTTTCAGCGTCATATCGGCGCTGTGTGCAGCGAGTGGCAACGTCAGCGCGCAAAGGGTAAGGGCATAAATTTTCATCATTAATAACCTGTACGGATCCCCCGTGTTCAAGGCGCAAGGGCGCCTGGCGCACGGGGAAGGTGCCATTAAAAAGTGGAGCTATTTAAGTTGACGAGTCAGGACATTAAATATATCGCGGTTTATTTATCTCATTTTTTTGCGATCGGATTATTTGTATTGACGAAGAGCGTGGCGGTAATAAATGCAAAGATAAATACCGCAACACCCACGATGATATAGCTCACGAATTGATAGCTATCGTATATATACATCAGCGGCGAGAGCAGTACCGCCAGTCCATACGAGTTAGCTTTGATTGATAAAAGAGAGAGTATCATTCCGCCTAATGCTGAACTGGTGAGCATGACAGCAATCGCGCGGATACCTGACTGCATGACAATACCGAACAGCGCTGGCTCAGACACCCCCAGTAGCTGCGTTATCGTGGCCGAGATCCCGGCGGTTTTAAAGGCCGTATTTTTTGATTTCAACGAAATCGCCAGGCATACGGCGGCATTAGCAAAACCATACATGGCGCAAACGGTGATCAGCGGATTAAAGCCGGTCCCGGCAATCAGGGATGTTTCAATCATAATGAACATATGATGCATGCCGGTCATGACCGCGATGGGATAAATAAACCCGATCAACAGACCGCCAATTCCGGCGGGCAGGGCAAGGAATTGCTCAATTGCCATCACCGCATAATGTTCAAACCCGTGTACCAGTGGACCTAAAATGAATAGCGCTATCGCAATAGCAATCAGGATCACGATGAACGGAGTGAATATCAGATCCATGGCGTTTGGCATGATTCGCCGAAAATAGATTTCAAGCTTTGCCCCGATAATACCGGTAATCAGCGCAGTGAGAATGGAACCCTGATAGCCAACCAGCGGGATAAAACCCAATACGTAAATCGGCGAGGCATGTCCATACGCCACGTCATAGGCATTGGGGAGTGCCGGAGAGACCAGCATCAGGCCAATGAGAAAGCCGATAATCGGCGTGCCGCCAAATTTCTTGAAGGCCGACCAACAAATAAATGCGGCGAGAAAAGCAAACGCGGTATCGCACAGTACCGTCGTCAGGGTCTTGAGATAAACGGGAATATCCTGCACGCTGCTGCCAAAAAGAGACAGCACGGTATCATTAAACATGACCCCTTTCAGCCCCAGGAACAGCCCGGTGGCACCCAGTATCGGCACGATGGGAACAAAGACGTCAGAAAGGTTTCTGATCCCTCGCTGTAGTCTCCCGGCATGCTGCCGGGTCATTTCGTCTTTACTGACCTCCGCCACCTGAAATTCGGCCATAAATGCCTGATAAACTTTATTGACGATGCCGGTACCCAGAATGATCTGATACTGGCCGGAATGGTAAAAGACACCTTTCACTTCACTAATATTACGTATTTTTTCATCATCAATACTCTGGCGATCCTTTACCTGTAAGCGCAAACGTGTCGCACAGTGGGTCGCCGAAGCGATGTTATCCTTGCCAATCGTATTGACGATATCAACAGCGATATTTTTATATTTGCTCATTTTTAGCATGTACCTTAATGAGAAGGGTCTGGTAGGGTTGCAACGGAGAAGTCATATTGTCGTTATTGCTGAGTAAAATTTCGCCGTCAGGTAAGGCAAACGGCTGCGCTTTGCTGCTCAGATTAGTGATGCACAGAATACGCGCGTCGGCGGAACATCGCTCATAAGCGATAATGTCATCGGCAACGTTGTTCAGCGGCGTAAACTGGCCATAAATAAGCGTCTCGGGAAACGCGATATTTCTCAAGGCAATCATGCGCTGATAAAACGAAAAAACGGAGTTTTCCCGCGAGATCTGCTCTTGCGCATTCAGCGAAAAATCGTCGGATGTAAACGCCAGCCACGGTTTAGCCCCTTGATTAAACCCGCCGTTGCTGCCGTTGGACCACGGAAATGGCGTGCGCGCATTATCTCTCGAACGTCGGTTAATAAATGCCATTGCCTCATCTGCACTAAAACCTTCCGCCAGCGAGCGAGAGTAGTTATCGAGGCTGGAAATATCATCAAACTCGCTAATATTGCTGCGGCTGAAGTTTTTCATCCCCAGTTCCTGCCCCTGATAGATAAAAGGCGTGCCGTGCATAAAAAAGTACATCGCCGCCAGCGCCGTGGCGCCGGTGTCGTTCTGGTAGTTAACGTCCTTGACCAGCTTAGACAGAGCGCGAGGCTGGTCATGATTTTCGATAAACGAGGTGCCCCATCCCGCGCGGATAAACGCAAGCTGACTGGCAAACAGGGTTTCTCTGAACTCTTTGACACCCCAGTCGCATTGCCGGAACCATTCAGAACCATTTTCCACGTCAATATCGGCGGCATGAAAATCAAAGATCATGTCGAAATATCCTTCGGGCCCGATAAAGCGCTCGTACTCATCCAGCGGCACGCCAGGCGCTTCCCCAACGGTTACGCAATGATATTTTCTGAAGGTTTTTTCTTTTAGCTCGTTCAGGAAAATCTCAATTCCCGGTCTGTTACGGGCTTTATTTTTGATGGAGACGAGGCCATCAATACCATCCGCCGGAAGAGAGCCGAAATCCTGGTCCTTTTTGATAAAGGTGATTGCATCGATGCGAAAACCCGCGATCCCTTTATTCAGCCACCAGTTAATCATTGCATAGATATTTTCACGTAATGCCGGATTTTCCCAGTTCAGGTCAGGTTGCTTTTTATGGAACACATGGAGGTAGTACATCGCTTCGCCGGGGACTTTTTCCCACGCGCTACCGCCAAAAATGGAACGCCAGTTATTCGGCGGCGCGCCGTTAACTTCGGGTTTAAAGATGTAATAGTCGCGATAGGGGGAGTCAGGATCCGCCAGCGCCTGCTGAAACCAGGCGTGCTCGTCGCTGGTATGATTGACGACCAGATCAATCATCACTTTTATGCCCATTTCTCCCGACCGGGCGATCAGTTCATCGACATCCTGCATGCTGCCAAAGTCAGGGTTCACAGCAAAATAATCGGCAATATCGTATCCGTTATCCGCCATCGGCGAGCGATAGAATGGTGATACCCAAATCACAGTGATACCTAACGTCTTGAGATAAGGCAGTTTCTCGATGATGCCGCGAATGTCGCCGACCCCATCATTGTTGCTGTCATAAAAACTCTTTGGATAGATCTGATAGATGACAGATTCCTTCCACCATGCGGATTGCCGGGGAATATTCATAACTTCTCCTTGATATGAAATCGATACCATATTGAGATAAAAAAATTAAGCGGACGCTCTGATAATCAATTCAGATTGCAGATCTTTTTCATCGTATTGATACCGTGTGCCGTTAATGAGCGAAAGCAGACGCTCAATCGAAATTCGCCCCAGCTGCTCCACAGGCTGGCTGACGGTGGTGAGAGGGACGTTAATCATTTCCGCGACCGGTAAATTATCGAAACCCATTACCGCAAGATCGGTCGGAACCTTAATACCCCTGGCGGTCAGATTGGCAATTAAACCGCACGCCACCTCGTCACTGCCGGCAAAGATGGCATCGGGACGTTTATCGATATCCATCTGCATAATGTTATCGGCAAGACGCTGCCCGTCTTTATAGGTATGCATCTGGCGGAAAATCAGCGCGGGATCAATAGTCAGCTTGCCCGCCTGCATGGCTTCGCTAAAGCCGTTATTTCTTCTGCTGCCGTGACCTTTTTGTTGAAACGCGCCGCCGGTGGAGTAGGCGATTTTTTTATAGCCTTTGTTAATCAGGTACATCACGGCGTTATAGGTCGCCTGGCGATCGTCAACTTTTACTACCGGCAGGCTGATATTATCAACGCTGGTATTACACAGCAGGATCGGGCCATATTGCTGATATTTTTCCAGCACATTTTTATCGTTTTCGACGGCGCATAAAATAAGGCCATCGATAATTTTCTTCTTCAGCAGATCGAGGCAATTCTTTTCTTCACCCGCGCTGTCGTGGTTTTGCACGATCAGTACCGAATAGCCATTTTTGCGCGCGGTGACCTCCAGCGCGTCGACCAGGCTTGCGAAAAACGGGTTGGTGATCCGCGAGATAAGCACGCCGATACGGTATGTTTTTACCCCGCGCATCTGCTGGGCAACGGTGCTTGGCTCGTAATCCAGCGCCTTCATTGCCGCCAGAATCTTCTCTTTTTTATCATCGGAGATATAGGGATGATTATTCAGGAAGCGGGAGACCGTCGTGACGGATAGTCCTGCTTTTTCTGCTACGTCTTTTATCGTTGCCATATGAATTTATGAAATCGTTATCATAGTGTCGTAAGCTATTTTCAGCAGGTGATTAAGTCAACAACCTTTTTTTAAAACATGATCGGCTTCACAACAAAATGCGAGCGGCCGCTTGTCGCGATAGCCGCTCATCTTCGCCGCGTTTTCCGCAAACGAGTTCGCCCCCCTGACAAGATCAACATTTGGGCGGAAAATTTGCTAAGAAATGTTAATGAGGCGCATAAATACGTATTTCGCCTCTCGACGTCAGGCGCTGCGCTGCCTATTATTCTGGGGTTTGTTTATTTTGGGAAGTTTCTGAGGGGAGAGACGATGCGAGCTGCGTTTTTAGTAGGGTGTGCCGCGTTATTATTGTCGGCCTGTAGTAGCGAACCGGTTCAACAGGCGACGGCGGCACACGTGTCACCGGGAATGCGTGCCGCGATGAGCAGCTCAGGGCAGGCGAACTGCGCGATGATTGGCGGCTCATTGTCCGTGGCACGACAGCTTGACGGTTCGACAATCGGCATGTGCGCGTTACCTAACGGCAAGCGCTGCAGCGAGCAGGCGTTAGCGGGTGGAAGCTGCGGCAACTACTAGCTGACCAGGTCGGCGAGGGTATAGACCAGGGTCTGATCGGCGGTGGCCAGCGTCAGCTGATGTTCCGTCAGGTCGACTTGTGCGCCATCGCGCAGCATTTTGCTCAGCGTACTGTCCAGCGTATTCTGCCGGGAATCGGCGCACAGCTGACGGGTCATCGCCAGCGTTTTGACCTTCAGCTCGCCGTCGCTGATTTTACCTTTCCCGCTAAAGCCGTTGCACATGTTGCCTGAAACATACATATCTTCGCCAAAACTCAGCGCCAGCGGTTTGGTTCCCGTCTTCAGCGCCTGGCCATTGACGCTGGTCAGGACGAAACGATGGTGCTGAAGTTGCTCCGCGCCGGTGGAGACCTTGCTGTTGTAGACGCAGCCAGATAACAGCATTCCTGCCGCCAGCAGTGCAGCAAACTTGTTCATTTTTCCTCCAGAAACATTGATCACATCTATTGAATGAGCACAGTTTAACTTTACTGCGGGCAATTTCTGTCGGGGTTATCTGAATGTGCCCCCCGTGGAAGGAGGGCACAAAAGGGGAAGGATTTTCAGACCAGCGCGTTCGGGCAGGTTTCGCCAGCATCGACCTGGCGCAGGTTATCAAGGGTGGTTTGTGAAATGCTGATCAGCGCTTCGGCGGTGAGGAAAGCCTGATGCCCGGTGAACAACACGTTATGACAGGCAGAGAGGCGACGGAAAACGTCATCCTGAATCACATCATTGGACTTGTCTTCGAAGAACAGATCGCGCTCGTTCTCATACACGTCCATGCCCAGTGCCCCGATTTTCTGGTGTTTTAGCGCATCGATAGCCGCCTGAGAATCAATCAGCGCCCCGCGACTGGTGTTGATCACCATCACGCCGTTTTTCATTTGCTCAAACGCCGCATGATTCAGCAGATGGTAGTTCTCTTCCGTCAGCGGACAGTGCAGGGAGATAACATCGGACTGCGCATACAGCGTCGGCAAATCGACATACTCGACGCCAAGATCCAGCGCTGCGGCGCTTGGGTAGGGATCGAACGCCAGCAGGCGCATGCCAAACCCTTTCAGAATACGCAGCGTGGCAACGCCGATTTTGCCGGTCCCGATCACCCCGGCAGTTTTACCGTGCATGGTAAAGCCGGTTAAGCCTTCCAGCGAGAAGTTAGCATCGCGGGTACGCTGGTAGGCGCGGTGGATGCGGCGGTTCAACGACATCATCATACCGACGGCATGTTCAGCGACCGCTTCCGGCGAATAGGCGGGAACGCGGACAACGCGCAGACCCAGCTCTTTGGCCGCATCCAGATCGACGTTGTTAAACCCGGCGCAGCGCAGGGCGATGTATTTCACGCCATAGGCTTTCAGCTCTTCCAGTACCGGACGGCTTCCGTCATCGTTGACAAATATGCACACGGCTTCACAACCGTTGGCCGTTTTCGCGGTTTTCCCGGTTAACAGGAAGTCGAAAAATTCGAGTTCAAAGCCATATGTATTATTAACATGCTGAAGGTACTTTTTATCGTACTGTTTTGTACTATACACAGCGATTTTCATAAGACTTTTCTCCAGTGATTATACCGTCACGGTAGCATATTTAAAATATTCGTACAAATCTTAAAAATTAGTTTAACCTGGCGGATATAACCTTAATTCTAGAGCATATCGCTGAATTGAGGTATCTCTTTAAAACACAATGTATTTTACCAAAAACTGAAGCTGAAGGCGCCGGGAGCCAGCAGGAGCAGTGGCCAGAGGAATCCCGAGCTGACATTGGCCAACTGAAAACGCCAGAACGGAGTGCCGCTGACGCCGCTGGCCAGGGGGAGGGTGGCGCGCAGCGGTGAGAGAAAACGCCCGAAAAACACCGCCCATGCGCCGTGGCGATGAAGAAAAGCCAGGCTACGCGCCAGCCGTTCGCCGCGCAACCAGCGAAGCTGCAGCAGTCGATGCTGATGGTGTCGTCCCAGCCACCAGGAGAGCCAGAATCCGCCGATTGCCCCCAGACTGGCGCTGAGCCACATAAATAAGAAGTGATTCAGGCTGGCGGAGGCGAGCGGGCCGAGCAGCAATAGTCCGGAAGTACCTGGCACCAGCAGGGAAATCAGCGCACAGGATTTGCTGAAGGTCAGCAGGAAGACCAGCAGCAGCAGGAAGAAATAGTGGCGTTGGGCATAGTCAATAAGCGAAACAAAAAACTCCACGAGGTCCACCCACTTGTTTGAACGATTCCAGCGAGTGTGACAGGCGCTGGCTAAATGGCGGTTAAATAAGCGAATGGCAAAAATTCACCATAACGATGATGTCTCAGCAACTATTCTTAGGCTGGATAGAAACTTTAACTCGCTGGTCGAACGTGCCACAATACGCGCTACTTTCGGCTTTTACTTTTGTTGAATCAGGATATTAACTGCCCATGAGGGGTAAATATAAAGCCGCCATCGCGCTATTGTTAGCATTGATTCTGCTACCGTTGGCCTTGTTGTCGACGCTTACCCATTGGGTTCCTACCCTGGCAGGGATCTGGCTGCCTGAGGGAACCCGCATTGCGCTGCATGACAGTCCGCGCCTGACGCGTTCTGCGCTGCGCATTCCCGATTTACGCTATCTGGTCGGCGACTGCGAGCTGGCCCGGATAACCAACGCCCGGCTCTCCCATCCCAGCCGCTGGCGGTTGCAGGTTGACGAACTTGATATCAACAGCGCCTGCCTGAGCAAGCTGCCTGAAAGCGAACCGGCATCCGGCGCGCCGCGCACGCTGGCGGAATGGCAGTCCATGCTTCCCTATAGCTGGTTGACGATTGAGAACCTGCGTCTCTCGCCGTGGGAAAAGTGGCAGGGACGGCTGGCGATGTCATTGACTCCGCAGCAGCAGGATATCGGCTACAGCGGTAAAGAGCTGACGCTGCAGGCGCGCCTGCGTGGACAGGCGCTGACGGTGAGCGACTTTTCCGCGCAGCTGATCGAGGGACAGGCGCCAGTGAAGCTGGTGGGCGAGTTTCATATGCCGCTGGTGCCGGACGGTTTGCCGGTGGATGGTCATCTGATCGCCACGCTCGAATTTCCGCAGACGGCAGGGCTGGTTGATGCGGAGCTGGAGTGGCAGAAAAACCGTGGACAGTTGCTGGTTACGCCGCGCGGCGATGTGCAGCCGATGCTCGATTTGCCCTGGGAAATCACCCCGGATCGTATTGCCATCAGCGATGGCCGCTGGAGCACCGAGTATGCCGGGTATCCGCTGAGCGGCCGGGTGGCCTTGTCGGTTGGCAACTGGCAACAGGGCACCGAGCAGATGCGGGTCAGCGGTCGTCTCAACGTTCTCACCCACGGCGACGCCGGGAAGGGCAACGCCGTGCTGACGCTAGGTCCTGGCAAACTGAGCATGGACAACAGCGACATGCCGTTGCAGCTAACCGGGGAAGCCAAGCTTGGCGATCTGATTGTCTATGCCGGGCTGCCGGCGAACCTGAACGGGCCGCTGACCGCGCCGATACTGGCGTTCCATCCCGGCGCGCTGCTGCGCTCCCGCGGCCGGGTCATTGACACGCTCAATATTGATGAAGTCCGCCTGCCGTTGGCCGGGGTGAAGGTCACTCAGCAGGGCATCGACGGCCGTCTGCAGGCCATTTTGCGCGCCCACGAACAGCAAATGGGCGACTTCACGCTGCACCTTGACGGCCAGGCCGACAACTTTATGCCCGACAGCGGCCGCTGGCAGTGGCGCTACTGGGGCGAGGGCCGCTTTACGCCGATGCAGGCGAAGTGGGACGTCAAAGGGGCCGGGGCGTGGATAGACAATTCGATAGTGCTGAACAGCCTGTCGACGGGCTTCGATAAACTGCAGTACGGCACGATGCTGGTCAGCACGCCGCGGTTAACCTTAGACGAACCGGTTCACTGGCTGCGCGGCGAGCAGCACCCGAAACTGACCGGCACGCTGTCGCTGGATGCGGGTAAAACCAGCTTTAGCAGCGGCAGCGAACTGCCTCCCTCGACCTTAAAGTTCAAGATAGATGGACGGGATCCCACCTGGTTTCAGTTCAACGGGGCGCTCCACGCCAATAAGATAGGTCCCGTGCGGGTCACCGGGCGTTGGGACGGCGAACGTCTGCGGGGCCAGGCCTGGTGGCCGAAACAGTCGTTAACCGTGTTTCAGCCGCTGGTGCCGCCAGACTGGAAAATGAACCTGCGCGAAGGCATGTTGTATGCGCAGGTGGCCTTCTCCGCGGCGGCAGACCAGGGATTTGAAGCCGGCGGCCACGGCGTCTTAAAAGGCGGCAGCGCCTGGATGCCTGATAATCAGATTAATGGCGTAGATTTTGTTCTGCCTTTCCGCTTTAGTCAGGGGACCTGGCAACTGGGGACCCGGCGTCCGGTATCGCTGCGTATCGGCGAAGTCGTCAACCAGGTGACGGCGAAAAACCTCTCGGCGGATCTGCAGGGCTCCTGGCCCTGGAGCGAGAGCGAACCGCTGCAACTGAGTAACGTCAGCGTGGACATTCTCGGGGGTAAGGTGACCATGCAGCAGCTGCGGATGCCGCAGCATGACCCGGCGCTACTGCGTTTACAGCACATCTCCAGCAGCGAACTGGTGAGCGCGATAAATATTAAGCAGTTTGCCATGTCCGGCGCCTTTAACGGTGCGCTGCCGCTGTGGCTGAACAATGACAAATGGATCATTAAAGACGGCTGGCTGGGTAACCCGGGGCCGATGACCTTACGTCTTGATAAGGATATGGCGGATGCGATGGTTAACGACAATATTTCCGCCGGGGCGGCGATTAACTGGCTGCGCTATATGGAGATCTCCCGCTCATGGACGCGCATCGATCTCGATAATCTGGGCATGCTGACGCTGAAGGCGACCATCAGCGGAACCAGCCGCGTCGGGGAGCAGAGTAATACGGTGCATTTAAACTATTCTCATCAAGAGAATATTTTTGACCTGTGGCGCAGTTTACGTTTTGGCGACAATTTACAGGCATGGTTTGAGCAAAATGCCGTGCTCCCCGTGCGCAGCTGTACGGACAGTAAAAAGTGTAAGGAACAACAATGATGAAATTGCTAACGCCGGTGCTGATGACCATGCTGCTGGCGGGCTGTACGCCGCGCATTGAA
The DNA here is from genome assembly GCF_002806725.1 of Raoultella sp. T31. Lineage (NCBI taxonomy): Bacteria > Pseudomonadati > Pseudomonadota > Gammaproteobacteria > Enterobacterales > Enterobacteriaceae > Klebsiella > Raoultella sp. T31. The sequence continues at coordinate 27,409 of NZ_PIBO01000026.1, read as the reverse complement.
ATCGCGGCGTCAAAAGAGCCGATCACCATCAATATGAATGTCAAAATCGAGCATGAGATTCATATCAAAGTGGATAAGGATGTCGAACAGTTACTGAAGTCGCGTAGCGATCTATTCTGAGGTGGCGATGAAAAAACGACTGTTAACGGCGGCGTTGGCGCTGGGCCTTCTCAGTTCATCGGCGCTGGCGCTGACGCTGGGTGAGGCGCGGCAACAAGGGCGGGTCGGTGAAACGCTGAATGGCTACCTGGCGCCGCTGCGTCAGGACAAGGAAACTCGGGATCTGGTCAAACAGATCAATGCGGCCAGAAGTGAAAGCTATCAGCAGCTGGCGGATGATAATAACCTGCCGGTTGATGAAGTGGCGAAAATGGCCGGGCAAAAACTGGTCTCCCGGGCGCAACCCGGCGAGTATGTTCAGGGACTGAACGGCAAATGGCTGCGGAAATAGCGCGCCCGCCGCTTTTGCCTGGCAGAAGCGGCCGCTGATGAGATGCCCTTTCATCAGCGGCGGCGAGGCCGGATGGCCATAATGGAAGGCTAGCGGCGTTGTTGTAGAATCGTCAGAAAGTCCTGCTTACTGGAGATCAATGACAGCGCATTGGCAATGATTTCATCACTGAAAATAGAGGCGATGTCCTTCAGAACATCAATATGTTCCTTCTCTCTGGCAATCACGCCAATAGCGATAAACATGACGTTGCTTCTGTCCCAGATGACCCCGTCCGGGAACTGAAATATCTCTATTCCGGTTTTGAGAATGATATGGGTCGCGGATTTCGGCAGGTGCGGAAGGGTAATGCCATTGCCTAAAAAGGTGGAAACCTGACGCTCCCTTTCATCAAGAAAAGCGACGCAGTCTGCGCTGACGTAGCCTTTCTGTTTAAATTCCGCGCCGAGCAGGGCGAGGACTTCAGCCTTATTTTTTGCCTTGTAGCCAAGGTGAAGGTTTTCTTGCGTAATATTAGCGATCATTGTGAGCGACCTCCGCGCCGTTATTCACCCGCGTATCATATTTAGTAGACGATAACTCTGCTTCTAATTGTTCCAGCGATTTGTTCGAGGTTTCCGGGAGCGCCGTGACCACAAAGATAATTGCCATATAGTTAATGGCCGCAAAAATCAGGAATACCGGGCCAAGGCCGAGTTTGGCCTGGAGCAGCGGAAACAGGTAGCTGACAATGGCATTCATGATCCACATGAAAAACACTGAAATACCCATCGACAGGCCGCGGAATTTCAGCGGGAATAGTTCGGCCAACACCACCCAGGTAATAAAGCCCATCGTCCCTTGCATCACCCCGACAAACATCGCGCCAAGCAGCCAGATGGCCGTCGCTTTGACATCGCCAACCAGCGTGTAATCGACACCAGCAATAATCAGGTGCAGCGTCGCCATAATCGCAAAGCCGTAAATAATGATGGTTTTGCGTTTAAAGCGGTCAACAAGGAAAAAGACCCCAACCAGCATTCCGCCTACGGAGAAGACACCGTTGAGCACATTGCATATTAAAGAGGTTCTTTCTGAGAACCCGGCGGTACTGAGGATCTCGGTGCCATAGTACATAATGACATTGACCCCGGTGGTCTGTTGCAACGCGGCCCAAATGATGCCCACCAGCAGTAATTTAAAAATCCACGGCGTACTGAGAATGGTGACAAATGCGCTTTGTGTACTGAATTTACGATCGGCTTCAACTTTGATAAGGGTGGATATATCGGCGAATTCTTGCGCTGCGCGTTCCGGCGAGCGAATCTGTTTTAAGACTTCCAGCGCTTCCTGATGACGGTTTTTGCTGACCAGCCAGCGCGGACTTTCCGGAGAACGCAACATTCCGACAAATAAACAGATGGCCGGGATGGCCTGGACCATTAACATATATCGCCAGACGTCGGGGAGATGTCCCCAGAGGATGCCAATCACGGCATTGATGGCAAATGCGGCAAGCTGCCCGATAACAATGGCGACCTCATTTAGCCCCGTGAGTTTACCGCGCATTTCAGTGGGCGCGACTTCAGAAATAAAGGTCGGCGCCGTAACGGAAGCGCCGCCCACGGCATATCCGAGCAGAAAACGGGATATCAGTAATACGGTAATATCCGGCGCGAGGGCCGACATTAATGCCCCGACAAGGAAAATAAATGACAGGCAAAGCAGATATTTTCGTCTGCCAAAATAGTCGGCGAGGGTACCGCCAAAAACGCTGCCAATAGCCGCGCCCACCAGTAATACGCTCATCACCAGACCTTCGGTGGTCGGCGTCAGGCTCATATATTGTTTCAGTGAAGAAAATGCACCATTAATAACCCCGGTGTCATAGCCGAAAAGCAGGCCGCCAAATGTTGCCACGAGCGTTATTTGGTGAAGCCGCTTTCTTTGCTGTACGTTCAGTTTCATGATAGCTGACATTTTCATACCTTTTCTTTTCATTAACAGCACCGGTTATGCCGTTTCTCTTCGCCACGGTGACCGTTTTACGGTGGGAAACGAGACGGGTGGTGCGATTATTCGTCTTCATCGCCATAGGCTGAGGAGCAACGGGCGATGAGGCGTGTTTTTGATTAACGGTGTGTTATCAGTGTCTCTGGGTGGTGTGTGGCATCAGTGATGCAGGCTGTCGATATTCACACGGTTAGCCGACAGCGCTTTTTGCATCGAGCGGGCTGGGCGAATCCGACACCGGGTTTGCGCCTCGCGCAAGAAGCGAGAGAAGCCAACCTGCGGTACGGAGTAGCGTGCCGCCCCGTTTTCTTTCATCGCCAGCTCGTTGCTGTGGCGCAACCGCCGCGGCCGCAACGTGGTCACTGGCATGACCGCGTATCCTGGCGTCCGGGGTGATAAATCTTCGTTCTGTTTCCTTCATGGTCTCCTCCGTGCTTGCGGGTTTGCGTACCGCCGAGAGTGGACAGATTGCGTTTATCGAAGGCTACTATGACAGTTGATAATGAAATAAAATCACAAACAGATCACAAACTGGAAATTTTATTTCATTTATCTTGATTCGTAAGGCGCCGAATTTTGCCTTTAGAGGTAAAAAGATGTGATTGTATATGATTGATTTACAATGATAATTGTCGGTGGCTTTTGCGGATTTTTCAAAAATAAGCTATTGAATTAAAAGTTAAATTTTTGATTCGAGTCACGCTTTTAAACCCATGCGCTTGTTAATGAAATTAAAATTCCATTTTATATTTTTTATACACTTTTGTTTTTTAGGGCAAGAGCCCGGCCATGCGGGAACAGGGGGAATACGTGGGGTGAGGCCTCGGAAACGCCAGAGGCGGGGCCAGCAGCGGATAAAGCGGCTTGAGCTAATTGAGCGACGGTCACCGCGAGGGGCAGGCTATGGCGGGTTTCCGGTCCATTGCCGTATAAATGTCAGCGGCAGCGCTTGCGATATTCCCCAGGCGACACGCCAAAACGCTGTTTGAAGGCGGTAGAGAAGTGGCTGTGGTCGCTGAATCCCCAGCTATAGCCAATTCCTGCCAGCTTTTCGTCATCGCGGGCATTGTGCAGCGCCTGCGCGCAGAGATCGAGACGCCGGTTCTTAATATATTGTACGACCACCAGACCCTTATCGGCAAACAGCCGGTACAGGCTGCGAACCGACATCCCGGTCTCGCTGGCCAGCCATTCCGGGCGCAGATGTTCCGCCTGTATCGACTCATCAATTAAATCCATAATCTTCTGAAACTGCTTCTCCCTGCGCGACGGTTGGGCGTCGTGATGATGCAGCATCGGTCGCAGCAGACAGACGCTGGCCTCCAGCGCCGCGGCACTCTCACTTTCCGACAGCCCCGGGCTGCACATACTCTCCTGCAACAGCCGTTGGCTGAGCTGGACCATCGGCAGCGATTTTTCCAGCCGCGTGGCGATGCTTATCTCACTGCCGCGCAGCTGTTGTTCAAGCAACTGACGAGGGAGCAGCAGGGAGGCCTGGCGCGAGGTCTGCTGCCAGAAAAGAGATCAGGGGCGCGATGCATCAATCAGGGTGATGTCGCCGGCGTCAAGGACCACCTGGCGATCGTCCTGCTCAATGGCCGCCTGGCCGGAGAGCTGGAAGACGGTATAAAACCAGTCGTCATTGCTGCGTTTAATTTCGTTGCGGGTGCGGAACAGATTGACGCTGCTGGCGGTGACGGTGCTGACTTTGAGAGTGCCCGCATAGCTGGCGTCAATCTCCCCGTGAAAGCGACCTTTCAGCGGACGAGCGGCAAAATGGCCGCAGACCTGATTGATTTTTGCCAACCAACGCTGGTAGTCCTGTCCGTACTCCGCCGTCGCCATAATCCGTCTCATGTAAACATAATGTTTTTGTATTGTTGCATTTTAACGGCGGCAGGCAAGAGCGAGGCGCCGGGTATATGAAAGAACTATTACCTGAGGCACATTTCTGCCGCCGCAATATGTTGAATTGCGGCGGCTGTCACAGCGGCACAAACGAATGTCACAGAGAAAAAAGCGCGATCGTCAGCCGCGTCGTAGACTGAATTCACGATCCGTGAGCAATAGGGAGGCGATATGTCCACAGCACAGGTAGCGCTGCTTGCCAGCGTTCAACAGTTTTTAGACAGACAGCATGGTTTATATATCGACGGTCACCAGCAGGCGTCGCAGAGCGAACAGCGCCTGACCGTCTGGAACCCGGCAACCGGGCAGGCCATCGCCAGCACGGCGGATGCTAACGCGGCCGATGTCGATCGCGCGGTGATGTCGGCCTGGCGCGCCTTTGTCGCCCGCAGCTGGGCGGGGCGCACGCCGGCTGAGCGTGAGCGCATCCTGCTGCGTTTTGCCGATCTGGTCGAACAGCATGGCGAAGAGCTGGCGCAGCTGGAAACCCTGGAGCAGGGGAAATCCATCCAGATTTCTCGCGCATTTGAAGTGGGCTGTACGCTGAACTGGATGCGTTATACCGCCGGGCTGACGACCAAAATCAGCGGGCGCACGCTCGATGTGTCGATTCCGTTCCCGCCGGGAGCGCGCTATCAGGCATGGACCCGAAAAGAGCCGGTGGGCGTTGTCGCCGGTATCGTGCCGTGGAACTTCCCGCTGATGATCGGCATGTGGAAAGTGATGCCGGCGCTGGCGGCAGGGTGCTCTATTGTCATTAAGCCGTCGGAGACCACGCCGCTGACGCTACTGCGCGTTGCCGAACTGGCCAGCGAGGCGGGGATCCCGGACGGGGTATTTAACGTTGTGACCGGCAGCGGCGCCGGATGCGGTTCGGCGCTAACCTCCCATCCGCAGGTGGCGAAAGTCAGCTTCACCGGCTCCACCGCGACCGGTAAGCATATCGCCAGAGTGGCCGCCGACCGTCTGACCCGCGTGACGCTGGAGCTGGGAGGGAAAAACCCGGCAATTGTGCTGAAAGATGCCAACCCGGAGTGGGTAATCGAAGGGCTGATGACCGGCAGCTTCCTCAATCAGGGCCAGGTCTGCGCCGCCAGCTCGCGTATCTATATTGAAGCCCCGCTGTTCGATAAGCTGGTGAGCGGTTTTGAACAGGCGGTGAAATCGCTACAGGTGGGACCGGGGATGCTGGAAACGACCCAGATTAACCCGGTGGTCTCGAAAGGGCACTGCGAGAAAGTGGCGGCTTATCTCGATGAGGCGCGTAAGCAAAATGCGGAGCTGATTTCCGGCCAGCTCGGTCCGAATCCGCAGGGCTATTACATTGCGCCAACGCTGGTCATTAACCCGGACGCCGGGCTGCGCCTGAACCGGGAAGAGGTCTTTGGGCCGGTGGTCAATCTGGTGTGCGTCGCCGATGGCGAAGAGGCGCTGCGCCTTGCTAACGACAGTGATTTCGGTCTGACCGCCAGCGTCTGGACCGGCGATTTGACGCAGGCGCTGAGCTACACCGAACGCCTGCAGGCCGGGACGGTGTGGGTCAACAGCCATACGCTTATCGATGCCAACCTGCCGTTTGGCGGTATGAAGCAGTCCGGAACCGGGCGCGACTTTGGCCCCGACTGGCTCGACGACTGGTGCGAAACGAAATCGGTCTGCGTGCGTTATTAATTCCCACCCCAGCGCCTGACGCCCGGCAATGAACCGCGGCGTCGGGCGCTCTCCACTTCTCTTTGTGCTCTGTTCTGTACAGCGTGCCCGTCGTTATCCGCGAACAGGGGTTGCTGAATCAGCACATTTATCGCTACTGTTAATGCCTTCCCGCCATGGTGGCGGAGCTTATCATCAGGAGGCGGATATGATGTCGAAGGAGCCTGCCGTTGCCCTTCTTGGCCCCGGCGCGATTGGCACCACGATAGCCGCAGCGCTACATGAGGTGGGGCGCACGCCGGTGGTGTGCGGACGAACATCTCATGCGCAGCTGTTGCTTAAATTCGATGGCGGAGAGATTACGGTCCCCGGTCCGGTACTGACCGACCCCACGGCCATTGTGCGGCCGTTTTCGCTGGTTTTCGTTGCGGTCAAAGCGACCCAGAACCCCGATATTGCCCCGTGGCTGACCGCGTTGTGCGATGAAAAAACGGTGGTGTGCGTGTTGCAAAACGGCGTCGAACAGCAGGCGCAGTTTGCCGATCACGTCGCGGGAGCGACGGTGTTGCCCGCGGTGGTGTGGTTTCCGGCGCAGCGCGAACCCGATGCCTCCGTCTGGCTGCGAGCGACGCCCCGGCTGACCTTGCCGGATCTGCCGCAGGCCCGGCTGGTACAGCAAACGCTGCAAGGCACCCGCTGCGCGGTGGAGCTGGCCGATGACTTCACCACCGTCGCCTGGCGTAAGCTGTTGCAAAATGCGGTGGCTGGCCTGATGGTGCTGACGGGCCGCCGGGCCGGTATGTTCGCCCGTGACGATATCACCGACATCGCGCTGGCCTATTTACGCGAATGCCTGCTCGTCGCGCGCGCGGAAGGCGCCAGGCTGAGCGACAGCGTGCCGCAGGAAATTGTCGAAGGATTCCATCGTGCGCCGCCCGATCTCAGTACCTCGATTCTGATTGACCGCGAAAGCGGGCGGCCGCTGGAATGGGCGATTCGTAACGGCGTGGTACAGCGCCGCGGGCGCCTGCACGGCATTGCGACGCCGCTGAGCGATCTTATCGTACCGCTGCTGGCGGCCGCCAGCGACGGACCCGGCTGACGGGGGAACGCGGCGGCGAGGATCTGGCGCTTCAAAATGCGCAGGTCCCGATTAACCTGACCAATCTTATCCCGGTGACCAGCGCGTATTGCCACCGTACCCGGCTCCCGGAGACAGTGGTGCTTTCAGCCGCCGGATAGCAGGCGGCATTCCGCGAGGCTTGGGCGCGGAGATGATCGACGGTGCGACCATCGGCGAAAACAGCATTGTCGGCGCATCGGCGTTTGTGAAGGCGAAAGCCGAGATGCCCACCAATCATCTGATTGTCGGCAGCCCGGCAAAAGCGATCCGCACCCTGAGCGAGCAGGAGATCGCATGGAAAAAGCAGGGGACGCGGGAGTATCAGGTGCTGGTTGAACGCTGCCAGCAGACGCTGCGTCAGGTGGAGCCGCAGAGGAAACGGCTGGAGTTTGATGAAAACCTGCGGCCGAAATCATCATCCTGAATCAGAGCCCTCCGGCATTGAGGGCCTAATATTTAGCCATCTCGCGAAAGAGTGCCGGGTTGGCCTGAATCGCCGCCAGCACTTTTGCCGCATGTCCCGTTGGGTTACGTCGGGCTTTTAATGGTACCCACGCTGGTTCTCTGCGGTTGCGAGGAAATAAATCACCCTCGCGCTGCCGCTTTTCCCCTGAGCACCTGTCGCCATCCTGATTTTCCGTAGCCCCCGTATTCTGGATGATATCCCCGGCATCCGGATTGCCAATGCGTTCTTTCTGCAGCGCCCGAAGCTCATCGTCAGTAGCAAGCGGTTTTATCTGCCGGGTAACCAGCGGCGTTTCGATAAATCCAATCGCACAGCACATGAGTAGGCCTCAAGCCGTGAGCGCTATCGTATATGTTGGAGGATTGACAGGCAGATTGGGCGGCTGATTTTACGAGGCGTCGCGTAAGGTGGGTGACGGGGAGAAGACACTCCCACCGGGCGGTGGGAGTGGCAATCTATATTACGCGGCAACCACGCTGTCGATGGCCGCTTTGGCATCGGACTGTGCTTTGGCTGCGACTTCCGGGCCGTAAGCAATGCCTTCTGCGAAGACAAAGTTCACATCGGTGATACCGATGAAGCCGAGGAAGGTAGACAGGTACGGCGTGACCAGGTCGGTTGGGGTATCTTTATGGATACCGCCACGGCTGGTCAGTACGACCGCACGTTTACCGGTCACCAGACCTTCCGGTCCTTTTTCGGTGTAGCGGAAGGTTACACCGGCGCGAGCCACCAGGTCGAAGTAGTTTTTCAACTGGGTCGGGATGTTGAAGTTATACATCGGCGCCGCAATGACAATCACATCATTCGCTTGCAGCTCGGCGATCAGCTCGTCAGACAGCGTCAGCGCTTCCTGCTGGCGCGGAGTCAGCGGCGTGTCGCTCGGACGCAGCGCGCCAACCAGTTCACCATCCAGTACCGGAATCGGATTGGCTGCCAGGTCACGCACGGTGATCACATCATCAGCGTGCTGCTCACGCCATTGTTCAACAAAATAGTCGGACAGCTGACCAGATTGTGAGTACCCTGCCAGAATACTGGATTTCAGTACTAATACTTTGCTCATGGGTGTTTCCTTATATGAGGTTGACGGGTCGATGCCCTGGTGCTTGTCGACACTTTATTCACAATCATGCCACAGAGAAAGCGCAATAAATCGAACTCTGTATTCAATTTTTTTGAACAAGGCATGCGATTCGCAGATGTGGTAATATACAGCAATACATCAAAAGAGATTTTTCCCGGCAGTGCGCTGCCCGATAACGCTATGACAGAACAACAAAAGTTCACCTTCTCTCTGCTATTCCAACAGCTTGATGGCCTGATGCTGCGCGACAAGTTACGCTTCTCCCGTCGCCTGCATGGCGTGAAGAAGGTTAAAAATCCTGAATCCCAGCAGGCCATTCTTCAGGAGATGGCGCAAGAGATCGAACAAGCCGCAGGGAGAGTCCTGCTGCGTGAAGCATCGCGCCCGACGATTACCTACCCGGAAAATTTGCCGGTTAGCCAGAAAAAAGATGAGATTTTGCAGGCGGTTCGCGACCATCAGGTGGTGATTGTGGCGGGGGAGACCGGCTCCGGTAAAACCACCCAGCTGCCGAAAATCTGCATGGAGCTGGGGCGCGGGGTGAAAGGGCTGATTGGCCACACGCAGCCGCGTCGACTGGCGGCGCGCACTGTCGCCAACCGCATTGCCGAAGAGCTGCAAAGCGAGCCGGGCGGCTGCATCGGCTATAAGGTCCGTTTTAGCGACCACGTTAGCGACAACACCATGGTCAAGCTGATGACCGACGGTATTCTGCTGGCGGAAATCCAGCAGGACCGGCTGTTGATGCAGTACGACACCATCATCATCGATGAAGCGCACGAACGTAGCCTGAACATCGACTTCCTGCTCGGCTATTTACGAGAACTGCTGCCGCGTCGCCCGGACCTGAAAATTATTATTACCTCGGCGACCATCGACCCGGAACGCTTTTCGCGCCACTTTAACAATGCGCCGATTATCGAGGTGTCCGGTCGGACTTATCCGGTGGAAGTGCGCTATCGGCCAATCGTTGAAGAGGCCGACGACAGCGAACGCGATCAGCTGCAGGCAATTTTCGACGCCGTTGATGAACTGGGGCGTGAAAGCCCCGGCGACATTCTGATCTTTATGAGCGGCGAGCGGGAAATCCGCGATACCGCCGATGCGCTCAATAAGCTTAATTTGCGCCATACCGAAGTGCTGCCGCTGTATGCGCGCTTATCGAACAGCGAGCAGAACCGCGTCTTCCAGTCCCACAGCGGGCGGCGGATCGTGCTGGCGACCAACGTCGCCGAAACCTCGTTGACCGTGCCGGGCATTAAGTATGTTATCGACCCCGGTACCGCGCGCATCAGCCGCTACAGCTACCGTACCAAAGTGCAGCGGCTGCCGATTGAACCGGTGTCGCAGGCCTCCGCTAACCAGCGTAAAGGGCGTTGCGGTCGTGTTTCCGAAGGGATCTGTATTCGTCTCTATTCGGAAGACGATTTCCTCTCGCGCCCGGAATTTACCGACCCGGAAATTCTGCGTACCAACCTGGCGTCGGTTATTCTGCAAATGACCGCCCTCGGGCTGGGCGATATCGCCGCTTTCCCGTTCGTTGAGGCGCCGGATAAGCGCAATATCCAGGACGGCGTGCGTCTGCTGGAAGAGCTGGGGGCGATTACCACCGACGAGCAGCAGACCGCCTATAAGCTGACACCGATGGGCCGTCAGCTCAGCCAGCTGCCGGTGGACCCACGCCTGGCGCGGATGGTACTGGAAGCGCAACAGCATGGCTGCGTGCGTGAAGCGATGATCATCACCTCGGCGCTGTCGATTCAGGACCCGCGTGAACGCCCGATGGACAAGCAGCAGGCCTCCGATGAGAAGCATCGCCGCTTCCATGATAAAGAGTCCGACTTCCTCGCGTTTGTTAACCTGTGGAACTACCTCGGCGAGCAGCAAAAGGCGCTCTCCTCGAACCAGTTCCGTCGCCAGTGCCGCACCGATTTTCTCAACTATCTGCGAGTGCGCGAGTGGCAGGATATCTATACCCAGCTGCGCCAGGTAGTGAAAGAGCTGGGGCTGCCGATTAACAGCGAACCGGCGGAGTATCGCGAAATTCATACCGCGCTGCTGACCGGTCTGCTGTCGCACATCGGGATGAAAGATAACGATAAGCAGGAGTTTACCGGCGCGCGCAATGCGCGTTTCTCTATCTTCCCGGGTTCCGGTTTGTTCAAGAAGCCGCCGAAGTGGACGATGGTCGCCGAACTGGTGGAGACCAGCCGCCTGTGGGGACGGATTGCCGCGCGCATCGATCCGGAATGGATCGAGCCGGTGGCGCAGCATCTGCTTAAACGCTCCTACAGCGAACCGCACTGGGAGCGGGCGCAGGGGGCGGTAATGGCGACGGAAAAAGTGACCGTCTACGGTCTGCCGATCGTCGCCGCGCGTAGAGTGAACTATAGCCAGATAGACCCGGCGCTGTGCCGTGAGCTGTTTATCCGCCACGCGCTGGTGGAAGGGGACTGGCAGACGCGTCATGCCTTCTTGCGCGACAACCTCAGGCTGCGTACGGAAATCGAAGAGCTGGAGCACAAATCGCGCCGCCGCGACATTCTCGTCGATGACGAAACGCTGTTTGAGTTCTACGACCAGCGCATCAGCCACGATGTGATCTCCGCGCGCCACTTCGATAAGTGGTGGAAAGCGGCCAGCCGCGAAACGCCGGATCTGCTCAACTTCGAAAAGAGTATGTTGATCAAAGAGGGGGCGGAGCAGGTCAGTAAGCTCGACTATCCGAACTTCTGGCATCAGGGCAACCTGAAGCTGCGGTTGACCTATCAGTTTGAACCGGGCGCCGATGCGGACGGGGTGACGGTACATATTCCGCTGCCGTTGCTCAACCAGGTGGAAGAGGCCGGGTTTGAGTGGCAGATCCCCGGACTGCGCCGCGAGCTGGTTATCGCGCTGATTAAATCGCTGCCGAAACCGGTACGGCGTAACTTTGTACCGGCACCGAACTACGCCGAGGCATTTTTAGGCCGCGCGACGCCGCTGGCGCTGCCGCTGCTGGATTCGCTGGAGCGCGAGCTGCGGCGAATGAGCGGCGTGACCATTGACCGCGAGGCCTGGCAGTGGGAACAGGTGCCCGATCATCTGAAAATCACCTTCCGGGTGGTGGATGACAAGAACAAAAAGCTGGCGGAAGGGCGCTCGCTAGCGGATCTCAAAGAGGCGTTGAAGGGTAAAGTGCAGGAGACGCTTTCTGCGGTTGCCGACGATGGCATCGAGCAGAGCGGGCTGCATATCTGGAGTTTTGGTCAGCTGCCGGAGAGCTACGAGCAAAAACGCGGCAACTATCAGGTGAAAGCCTGGCCGGCGCTGGTGGATGAACGCGACAGCGTGGCGATTAAGCTGTTTGATAATCCGCTGGAGCAGCAGCAGGCGATGTGGCAGGGGCTGCGCCGTTTGCTGCTGCTGAATATCCCGTCGCCGATTAAGTATCTGCACGAGAAGTTGCCGAATAAAGCCAAGCTGGGGCTCTATTTTAACCCTTACGGCAAAGTGCTGGATCTGATTGATGACTGTATCTCCTGCGGCGTCGATAAGCTGATTGATGAAGCAGGCGGCCCGGTATGGAGCGAAGAGGCGTTTTCCGCGCTGCATGAAAAAGTGCGCGCCGAACTGAACGAAACGGTGGTGGAGATAGCCAAACAGGTCGAACAGATTCTGACCGCGGTGTTCAACATCAATAAGCGGCTGAAAGGGCGCGTCGACATGAGCATGGCGCTGGGGCTGTCGGATATCAAAGCGCAGATGGGCGGGCTGGTCTATCGCGGTTTCGTCACCGGCAACGGCTTCCGTCGGCTGGGGGATACTCTGCGCTATCTGCAGGCGATTGAAAAACGGCTGGAGAAAATGGCTATCGATCCGCACCGCGACCGGGCGCAGATGCTGAAAGTGGAGAGCATCCAGCAGGCCTGGCAGCAGTGGCTGAATAAGCTGCCGCCGGGACGTCGTGGGGATGCGGATGTGCAGGAGATTCGCTGGATGATTGAGGAGCTACGCGTCAGCTTCTTCGCCCAGCAGCTCGGAACGCCGTATCCCATCTCCGACAAGCGGGTACTGCAGGCGATGGAGCAGATAGTCCCCTGATCCCGGCGGTGTTGCCTTATCCGGCCTGTGGGTTTCCCGGGATTCCCCCGGTCGTGAACGGACTCCCCGGTTGAGAACGGCCTGCTCGATATTGTAGGCCCGATAAGCGCAGCGCCATCTGGCAGTCCTGCGCAGATAGCCGAATGGCGGCGTTGCCTGATCCGGCCTGTGGGTTTCCCGAGGCTCCCCCGGTTGTGAACGGCCTGCACGATATTTGTAGGCCCGATAAGCGCAGCGCCATCGGGCAGTCCCGCGCGGATAGCCGGATGGCGGCGTTGCCTTATCCGGCCTACGGGGTTTCCCGGGGCTCCCCCGGTCGTGAAAGGACTTCCCGGTCGTGAACGGCCTGCACGACGTTTGTAGGCCCGATAAGCGCAGCGCCATCGGGCAGGCCCGTGCAGATAGCCGGATGGTGGCGTTGCCTTATCCGGCCTACGGGGTTTCCCGGGGCTCCCCCGGTCGTGAAAGGACTTCCCGGTCGTGAACGGCCTGCACGATATTTGTAGGCCCGATAAGTGTAGCGCCATCGGGCAGTCCTGCGCAGATAGCCGAATGGCGGCGTTGCCTTATCCGTCCTGCGGTTTTCCCGGGGGATCCTCTGTCGTCTATGCATTCACCCACGCCAGGGTAAAACCATCCCAGCCTTTGCTGCCTACCGTTTGCAGCGCCGTCACCGTCAGGCGCGGATCGCTGCCCATCATCTTGATAAACTCTCTTACGCCCTGCACGCGATCGTCCGGACTAAGCGGATTAGCCACTTCGCCGTCGCGCACCACGTTATCGCCAACAATCAAGGTACCTGGATGTGAATAGTGTAAAGCCCAACGCAGGTAGTTCGGGTTATTCGGCTTATCGGCGTCGATGAAAATGAGGTCGAAAGCGGGGCGATCGCCGAGAGCTTCCAGTGATTGCAGCGCGGGGCCTTCCCGCAGTGTGACCCGATCGTCGACGCCCGCCAGGCGCAGATTTTCCCTCGCCACCGCGGCATGATGCGCATCGGCTTCCAGGGTCAGCAGCTCGCCATCTTCCGGCAGCTCACGGGCCATCCAGATGGAGCTATATGCACCGAGCGTGCCGATTTCCAGCACCCGTTGCGCCCGCACCATGCGCACCAGCAGCGCCAGAAACTGCCCCTGGTTGGCGGCGACGTCGTGAGCGGGTAGCCCGGCGAGCTGATTGTTCGCCAGCACCTGTGCGAGCAGCGGATCGTGGGGAATTAAAGCATCAACCAGATAACTGTCAACGGCAGACCATTTTTGTTGCATCAGCGATTTCCCGCGTTACATCCCTGATGAGTCAGACCAGCCGTCTCCCTGCAACCGGTATCAATCCATCTGCGCCTGCTGCAGATTGTTTTTCACCTGCACGACGCTCATTTGCGTGGCGCCGGGAGTCGAGATATCCACCCAGGCATTGGCGGTTGAGGATCGACGCAAGAATGCTGTCGCCCTGGCTCCATAAGCGTAGCGGATTATCGGGCAGGGGACGGCCAGTGGAATGCCCGGGCGCACGGGCAAAAAAAAGGTTCATCGCGCTTAAGCGTGAACCAAAAAAAAGCCCGGGCCATCGCCCGGGCGGTGGTCGCTGCATCTTAACCCGGATAGATACCGCGATCTTTACGCGCCATCAGGATGCGTTCACAGGCGACGATATAGGCTGCGGTACGCAGTGAGCACGCTTTGTCAGCGGCCTTCTCGCAGACGTGGATGATAGCGTCCGTCATGATGCGATCCATTTTGGCGTTAATCTCCTCCTCGCTCCAGAAGAAGCTCGCCATGTCCTGGACCCATTCGAAGTAGCTGACGGTCACGCCGCCGGCGTTGCAGACAACGTCCGGAACCACGACGACGCCGCGTTCGGCAAGGACATCATCCGCTTCCGGATAGGTCGGGCCGTTCGCCCCTTCCAGCACCAGTTTACAGGTCAGTTTTTCCGCGCGCTCGCGCGTGATCTGGCCTTCCAGCGCGGCGGGGATCAGAATGTCCATCCGGGTGGTCCAGAAGGCCTCTTTATCAATTTCATGGGCACCCGGGAAACCGGCAATTTGCTTCTTCTCAGTCTGCCATGCGGTCAGGGCAGCCATATCAATGCCCCCTTCGTTATACAGGGTGGCGGTGTGGTCCTGAATCGCCACGATACGCGCGCCCGCTTCGGCGAACAGACGTGCGGCTTCACTACCAACGTTACCGAAACCTTGCAGCGCCACTTTCGCGCCCTCAATTTCAACGCCACAACGACCGGCGACTTCACGGCCGGTAATAAAGACGCCGCGACCGGTCGCTTTTTCACGTCCCAGCGAACCGCCGAGGTGAATCGGCTTGCCGGTTACCACGCCGGTAATGGTGGTGCCATGGTTCATGGAGTAAGTATCCATCATCCACGCCATCACTTTACCGTTGGTGCCGACGTCCGGGGCCGGGATATCTTTCTGCGGCCCGATGATCAGACCGATTTCGCTGGTATAGCGGCGGGTCAGACGTTCCAGTTCGCCCTCTGACAGGCTGAACGGGTCGACGCGCACGCCGCCTTTAGCCCCGCCGTAAGGAATATTGACCGCGGCGCACTTGATGGTCATCCAGGCAGAAAGTGCCATCACTTCGTTCAGGTCAACGTCCGGATGGTAGCGAACACCACCTTTACCCGGTCCGCGCGATAGATTGTGCTGAACGCGATAACCTTCAAAGTGACGGATAGTGCCATCATCCATCTGCACCGGAATGTCGACAATCAGCGCGCGTTTGGGGTGACGCAGGGTTTCCACCCAGTAGGCGAGATCGCCCAGATAAGGCGCGACGCGGTCGATCTGGCGCAGGTAGGTTGTCCATGGAGATGTATGACTTTCAGATGCGTAAGATAACTTTTCCATAAGAGTCCTGTTCTTAATGTTATTTATGGCGTGTGAAACCGTGGAAGAGGTACAGCAGTAAACTCTGTGCAATGAATGTTATCACCAATTTTATAAACCGGTATTTGACGGCCATTGCGAATTTTAAATTTTTGTTAGAAATTTGGTTTTTTTGAGTGCATAACTACGCAGCAAAAAATGCGCTCATGTTGTGCATTTATATGCATATTTATGCTATATAGTGAATGATAAAATAAATTTTTCATATTTATCATTATCTTGATGGCCTTCAAAAAGTTAATAAAATGATAATGCTGGTATTGACTTTGTTACGTGACAGGGCCATGCGCGGAAGAGTGAAGCGCACAAGATATTAACCTTGAGTTAACAAATACCCATAAATATAAAAAGGCTTTCTTTACGGCGAAGAAATCAGGCGCAAGCCGATCGTTTTAGCTATGGTAGGGTCGTTTACTGACCTGTTACCGTTGATGACCCGGCGCTGCGGGCGGCGGTTTATGCTATGCCGGACGTCCTTGATGGATGCGATGGCGTGAAAGGAGCAAGTATGACTGAGCATTTCCCATCCCTGCCGGAGGCCACGCTGGCGGCGGCCAACCGCCTGGGCCAGTGGCTGGCGCTGGATGACTTTACCGTCCAGGCGTCGGCGGTGGATATTGTGGTGCTGGCGGGCAATGCGGTGATCCCGACCATCGACGCCGCCTGTCGACTGGCGGCTGACGTCGGGGTACCGCTGCTGATTAGCGGCGGGGTCGGTCACTCCACCGTCTTTCTCTACGACGCGGTACGTAACGATCCGCGCTATCGGTCAGTGCCGGTCGACGGACGTCCGGAGGCGCATGTCCTCGCCGATATCGCCCACCGTTTCTGGCATATCCCCCGCGACAAGATTGTGGTCGAGGACCGCTCCACCAACTGCGGCGAGAACGCGCGCTTTACCCGCGAGAGGCTGGCGGCGACGGGATTGACTCCTCGCGCTGGCGTCGTGCTCCAGGATCCGACGATGCAGCGGCGGACCATGGCGACGTTTGCCCGCGTCTGGCAGGGCGAGGCGGCCATGCCGCAGTGGTACAGTATGCCGGGCTGCGCGCCGCTGCTGGGCAATACGGCAAACGGGCTGGCTTTTTGCGGTGATTCTGCCGGACTGTGGCCGGTCGGGCGCTATCTGTCGCTGATTCTTGGCGAGCTGCCGCGACTGCTGGATGCGCCTCAGGGATACGGCCCGCGCGGAAAAGATTTTATCGTCCATGTGGATATCCCCGCGCAGATCCTTGACGCTGGACAACGACTGAGTGAAGACAGCCTGCTGAGCGACGCGCTGAATGCCCGGGCGCCTGGCTGAGGGGCGTTCGTTTACACATCAGCGCCGGATGTTGGCCGACAAAAAAGCGGATAGCCGGGCTACCCGCCTGGTTTCACCGCCGCGCTGGCTAGCGGGCAAATTTATCCAGCACGCGGATGAGCTGGGTGACAAAACCGTACTCGTTATCGTACCAGGCCACGGTTTTGACCAGCTGCAGGTCGCCAGCTTCGGCGACTTCAAGCTGGGTGGCATCGTAAATCGAGCCGAAGTGGCTGCCGATAATATCGGAAGAGACGATCTCTTCTTCGGTATAGCCGAAGGATTCGTTGTTCTCCGCCGCTTGCTTCATCGCCTGATTAACCTCATCGGCGGTGACTTTTTTCTCCAGGATGGAGACCAGTTCAGTGACTGAGCCGGTTTTGGTCGGCACGCGCTGGGCGTGGCCCTTCAGCTTGCCGCTGAGCGCAGGAATAACCAGTCCGATAGCTTTCGCCGCCCCGGTGGTATGCGGGATGATGTTTTCCGCCGCCGCGCGCGAGGCGCGTAAATCTTTCCCCCGCGGGCCGTCGACCAGCGACTGCGTGCCGGTATAGGCATGAATAGTGGTCATGGTGCCGAGCTTAATGCCGAAGGCGTCGTTGAGCACTTTGGCCATCGGCGCCAGGCAGTTGGTGGTACAGGAGGCGACGGAAATGATGGTGTCATCGGCGGTCAGGGTATCGTCGTTGACGTTATAGACGATGGTCTTCATGTCGCCGGCCGGGGCGGAAATCAGGACTTTTTTCGCCCCGGCATCGAGGTGAGCCTGCGCCTTCGCGGTTGATGTGTAGAAGCCGGTGCACTCGACAATCAGTTCTGCGCCCACCGCTGTCCACGGAATATGCCGGGCCTCTTTCTCGGCATAGACGGTAATTTTTTTACCGTTCACGATGAGCGCATCTTCCGTAAAATCAACGCTCCACGGGAACGGCCCGTAGTTTGAATCATGTTTTAACAGATAGGCCAGCACCTTCGGCGAGGTCAGATCGTTGATCGCCACCACTTCAAGCGGGCTGTTCACTTCCAGTAAACGGCGTAATACCAGGCGTCCGATACGACCAAAGCCATTAATCCCAAGTTTGCTCATGTGAAGCCTCCGGTAGGATGGTGAGTGAGGTTGTAGGTATAAGACAAGACACGCCAGGCATACTCTACTGATGGTGAATCGGCAACCCGGAAAGCCTGTCTGTCCGCTAAGCGCTTGAAAAGCGCTGTAGAAAAATTAATCAATGCGGGAGGGCGGACTATCCATGTTGCCGCGTCTTGCTAAGCGCCGCGTTCCCTCGTATTTTGAACCTCTTCACTGCCCGTCGGGCATGAGTGACTTTGCGACGAGGAATCATGGAACGCTTATTTGTCTACGGTACGCTGCGTCCGGGGCATGAAAATGCCCCCATTCTGGAAAACATCGGCGGCGAGTGGTTGCCGGGTTGGGTGCACGGCACGTTTTATGCGCGCGGCTGGGGAGCCGCTGCCGACTTCCCGGGAATCGTTCTCGATACCGACGGTCCCCGGGTCGACGGTTATCTCTTTATATCGGATAAACTTGCCGCGCACTGGCCGATGCTGGATGAGTTTGAGGAGGGCTACGACCGCGTGGCGGTCGAGGTGACGACGGCTGAAGAGCAGCGCGTGATCGCGTGGATCTATCAGCTTCAGCCGCCGACCTGTTCGTAAGCCATCCCGGCGGCGCAGGGGGACGCCCCGCAGGTTGTTAACGGGCGGGGCGTTGAGATGGCTTACTTGTCGCGCCAGCCCATCGCCGGCGCAACATGTCGCAGTATGGACTCGATGACGTGCACGTTGTAGTCGACGCCGAGCTGATTCGGCACGGTCAGCAGCAGCGTATCCGCCTCGGCAATCGCTTCATCCTGCTGCAACTGGGCGATCAGCTTGTCCGGCTCGGCGGCATAGCTGCGACCGAAAATGGCGCGGGTCTTCTCGTCGAGAAAACCAACTTTATCGCTGTCGTCATGGCTGGAGCCAAAATAGCGCCGGTCCCGATCGTCCATCAGGGCAAAAATGCTGCGGCTGACCGAGACGCGCGGCGTGTGCGTATGCCCGGCCTGCGCCCAGGCGTCGCGATAGGCGCGGATCTGTTTCGCCTGTTGGATATGGAACGGCTCGCCGGTTTCATCGTCTTTCAGGGTCGAGCTTTGCAGGTTCATACCCAGTCTGGCGGCCCACTCCGCCGTGGCATTCGAACCGGCTCCCCACCAGATGCGCTCGCGCAGTCCTGCGGAATGGGGTTCCGGGCGCAGCAGACCCGGCGGGTTGGGGAACATCGGCTGCGGATTGGGTTTGGCAAAGCCTTCGCCGCGCAGGACGTCCAGCAGGACCTCAGTATGCCGACGCGCCATATCGGATTCATTTTCCCCTTCGCCAGGGACGTAACCGAAATAGCGCCAGCCATCGATCACCTGCTCCGGGGAGCCCCGGCTGACGCCCAGCTGCAGGCGTCCGCCGGAGATCAAATCCGCCGCGCCGGCATCTTCGGCCATGTACAGCGGGTTTTCATAACGCATATCGATAACGCCGGTGCCTATCTCAATATGCCGGGTTCTGGCGCCGATCGCCGCCAGCAGAGGAAAAGGCGAGCTGAGCTGGCGGGCAAAGTGGTGCACTCTGAACCAGGCGCCGTCAGCGCCCAGCTCTTCCGCGGCCACCGCCAGATCGATGGATTGCAGCAACGCGTCAGCGGCCGAGCGGGTGGCGGACTGCGGCGATGGCGTCCAGTGACCAAATGACAAAAATCCAATCTTTTTCATGACGTCGTTATCCTGGTTTTCAGGGAAATATTTAGCAGACGGGCGCCGGGCTTGTTGAAGGCCACCGGTTCCCGTTGAGGATAGTCACTACTTTACGTATTCCCCGCGGAGAATAAATAACGTTTGTTTAACATAATGCATCAAATAAATTGATTGAACGAAGCGCCGGACGCTCTACCCGGCAGAGACTGGCAGGGCGGTGCGTCGAGGCTTCCCGGTAATGTGCGGCGCATTTCAGGCTAATTCGCCGCTCAGTTCCCTGTTAAGCTTATGGTCCCGCCAACGCTGCCAGAGTGTGCTTATGTCAGGAAAAACGGAGCCGGCGACATCCGGCGATTGGGTCGACTTTCGCCGGGATGCCGTAACAGGTATTGAAAGCGTTAACGCGCACTTTAAAGGCCATGCCTACGACAGCCATGACCACGAGGAACTGCTGCTGGGGGTCACTTTGCAGGGGGCACAGCGGTTCAGTTGCCACCGCGCGGTGCATACCAGCTCGCCGGGGAAAGCGATCCTTATTGAGCCAGGGGTGGTGCATGATGGCCATGCCCCGCAGCCCGGCGGATTCACCTATGCCATGCTCTACATCCCGCAGCGCTGGATGGCCGACAGTCTGGATAAGCGCGGCATGGGCGATATCTCTCTACTGGAAGCCGCCTTTCGCCATACGCTGACCGACGATCGCCCATTGATCATGGCCATCTCGCAGGCCTTTGCCGCCATTCATCAGGGGGAGGGGCGGCTGGCGTGCGATGAGAGCCTGGATAGTCTGGTGGCGCACCTGACGCCGCACATTACCATGAAGCCGGCAACGGCGATGACTGACTCCCTGGTCAGGATGAACCGGGTCCGCGATTATCTGCACGACCATCTTGCCTGGAATACCGGTCTCGATGAGCTGGCGGAGATCAGCGGTATCGACCGCTTCCGCCTGAGCCGGCAATTTAAGGCGGCCTTCGGGCAGACGCCTCATGCGTATCTGGTCAGGTTGCGCCTGCGTACCGCGCGACGGCTGCTGGCCGGGGGACTCCCGGTGTCGCAGGTTGCGTCAGAGACCGGTTTTGCCGATCAAAGCCATTTAGGTCGCTGGTTCCGACGCGCTTACCGGATGTCTCCGCTTGCCTTTCAGAGCCGCTGCTCAAACGTTCTATACTGACGCCCTGTGCTTGCGCGAAGATAAATTTTTCGCTGAACAGACAGGAGTATTTTGATGACGTTTGACACGAAGATTGCCTATATCGTGCGCGATGATTTAGCGACATGGCAGCGACTGAATGTGGTGGCATTTCTGGCGACGGGGATTGCCTCCGCGGCTCCCGAGATCCTCGGCCAGCCCTATATCGATGCGCTGGGCCGGCAGTATGGCAACATGTCCGGCCAGCCGATGCTGATCTTTGAGGGCGGACGGGAAAAATTACAGGTCGCGCATCGCAAAGCGCTGGAGCGGGAAGTCACGATAATCCCCTACATTCACGCCATGTTTGCCACCGGACATGATGAGGCCAATCGTGAGGTGTTTATGGCCGCCGATGCGGAGAATCTGGATCTGGTCGGTATCGGGATCCGTGGCCCAAAAAAAATGGTCGATAAAGTGATCAAAGGCTTGTCGCTCCACGGTTAGTTTGTCCGCTGTTGCAACGGGGACGGATTGCCCGGGTCGCTGCCGCCTGGGCGGCAGGAACCGCGGCCGCCCCCGTATTCAGTCTGCTGCGCCGGGAATCTGGTGTTGAGCGGCCCGCAGTCGCTGGTGCCCGTGCGGCGATATGGGCTTTAATTCTGAGATTGAGCAATTAGCCAACGGCCAGATGGCCCTGTCTGTTTGCATCGGCGGTTCCCGGTGGTACGCTGCATCTCTTTTCCCGCACCCGATACTCTTGTTCTCTGAGCGACATATGACCCTGAATCAGTTTTATCCAATCGGTACCCCGGGGCAACCCTGGACAGCAGACGAAATACAACAGTGGCGGCAGAATCAGACCCGCTCCAGGAGCTATCAGAGCGATGTGTCAGAGGTGCTAGATGGCCTGAAGCACCGCTACGACATCATTCAGTATGGCGAACTGCATTACGCCGATGATGTTTATCCGTTGAGGGCGGTAAAATCAACAAACTGGGACGAGACTCTGCCGGTGGCGCTGGTTACGGGCGGCGTCCACGGGTATGAAACCAGCGGCGTGATGGGCGCCCTGACGTTTTTAACTGAGTATCAGAATGAGTATGCGGGAAAAATCAATTTACTGGTTGTTCCCTGCGTCAGCCCCTGGGCTTATGAGCGTATTTCCCGCTGGAACTACGATGCCGTCGACCCTAACCGACAATTTTTCCCGGAGGGCGCCGCGGAGGAGTCACGGGCATTGATGAGACTCATTTCCCCGCTGAAAGGGCGGTTTGCCGTGCATGTGGATTTGCATGAAACGACCGATACGGACGAGAGCGAGTTCAGCCCCGCGCGAGCGGCCAGAGACGGCGTGGCGTATACACCGGAGAATATTCCCGATGGCTTCTACCTGGTCAGCGACGAGCGCAATTCAAGACGGGATTTCCAGAGCGCATTGATTTGCGCCGTTGCGCAGGTGACGCACATTGCCCCGTCGCTCCCCGGTGAGACCGTGCTCGGTTATCCGGTCATCGGTCATGGCATCGTAGAGTATGACAATAGCGCCTGGCATCTGTGCTCGACCATGACCGGCGCGCCGTTTACCACCACCACCGAAGTCTATCCCGATAGCGCGAAAACGTCCCCGCAGGAGTGTACCCGGGCGCAGGTTGTCACCGTCCGTCGGGCCATCGAATTTGCATTATCGCCGTGATTTATCCGAGCGGGCGGATATCGCCCGGTCTGCCAGCGGGTCTTCTGATTGGTCTTTATCGCAGGGGCCTGGCGCAAATGACCTGTTGCCATCACCACAATAAAATCGTCATGATAATAATCAGCGTTTGCCAGTTGCTATGAAATCAAACGCTGGCTTTTGACGATATCAACGGGGCCAAATGGCGACTGTTTAAGCCAATTATTAAGGGTAATAAACAGATAATGAATTATGATTTCGGGTATTCATATTTCTGTATTTATGACGGCTGTTATTCAGTTTATCTTTATTGTGCCAGTTAATACTTTTATTGCCCGGGTCGCGCCATAAAATCCCATGTGAGCAAAAGTGATGGCCAGACTCCTGAGCGGTAAGGTAACGGCTCTGGGGGGATTTCCGTCATGCTGATTCAGATACCCTCGCAATCGGACAGGAGCCTGCTCTGCACGTCTTCGGAAACCCTGTGCGGGGAGCAGACCTGAGCGCGTCTGCGTACTACGCCCCGTGATATAACTTTGCGACTGGAAAGGGATCAATGTGCACCATCACATTCAGTACCCCGTGCTGGTGTAAAACCCGCTCCCGTGCCGCTACCGCTATGTCGTGACCATCCCTGACCGAGAGGTGTTCCGGCACCTCCAGGTGCACATCGACAAGGATGAGATCTCCCACTTTACGCGTTTTCAGATCGTGAAGCCCGGCGACCCCCGGCGTAGACAGCAGAAGCGCTTTGATTTCATGTTCCTTATCGGTATCCGCCGCGCGGTCCATCAGGTCATGCATGGCGTCGGCAGCGAATGAGTAGCCCATGCGCAGGATCAGTAACCCGACCACCAAAGCCGCCGCCGGATCAAACCAGGGATACCCGGCCAGTGTCCCGGTAATACCGATAGCGACAACCACCGATGAAGCGGCATCAGAGCGGGCATGCCATGCATTGGCCATCAGCAGGGAGGACTGGAGACGAATGGCCACCCTGCGCATATAGCGGAACAGCGTTTCCTTGATAGCGAGCGCGGTCAGCGCGACCCACAGAGCGGTAACATGCACCTCAGAGAGTGACTCAGGGTGGAGTAATTTCCCGCCAGCCGACCACAGCATACCGGCGCCCACGGCCATCAGCATCATGCCGAGAATCATTGAAGCACCGTTCTCATACCGCCAGTGACCGTAATGGTGGTCACTGTCCGAGGGTTTACGGCTCTTTTTATTGGCCAGCAGCACCACAAAATCTGCCACTAAATCAGAAAGAGAATGAATACCATCAGCAATTAAACCTTGAGAGCCGGAAAATATACCGCTAAGAATTTGCATGAGCGACAAAATAATATTAACCAGCGCACTGATTAATGTGCTTTTTTGCGCTACTTTTGAACGTTCATGATACCCATTATCATTCCGCATAAAACAGTCCGCTTAAATAAATAATCTCAGGTACGGGATTATACTGGCGCAATCTTAATGTAAGGTTAATGATGAAAGAATAAATTGCGGATGAGGCGATTTTTATATATCGGCGATGCCGGAATGACTCATTTCCTGAGTAAAAGGAAAACAACATGCATCTGGAACGACACAGTATCGGAAAAGTAGGCTGGCTGAGAGCGGCAGTGCTGGGGGCGAATGATGGTATCGTCTCGACTGCCAGTCTGGTGCTCGGGGTCGCCGCGGCGGGCACATCGTCGTCGGGGATCTTACTGGCCGGCGTGGCCGGACTGGTTGCGGGCGCGATGTCGATGGCAACCGGCGAATATGTTTCCGTCTCATCGCAGGCGGATAGCGAACATGCGGCGCTCAGTCAGGAAAAAAGAGAGCTTGCGGCAAATTATGAGGAAGAGGTGCAGGAGCTGACTTCGCTGTACAGACAGCGAGGACTGGAACCGGCCCTGGCACGCCAGGTCGCGGAACAACTGATGGCGAAGGATGCGCTGGATGCCCATGCCCGGGAGGAACTGGGGCTGACGGAGACAAATTCTGCGCAGCCGCTGCAGGCCGCGATGTTTTCAGCGTTCAGCTTTTCCGCCGGCGCGCTGCTACCGGTCATCATCGCATGGTTAGTGCCTGCAGGTCTGGTTTTGCCGTTGGTTATTCTCTCCACGCTTTTTTCGCTGGTTATTCTTGGCTATATCTCCTCCGTTGCGGGTAATGCCTCTGCGATAAAGGCAATAATAAGAATCACTTTCTGGAGCGCAATGGCCATGGCTATATCAATGGGGGCCGGTTCTCTCGCCGGACAGGTGATGGCCTGAGCGCGTCCTCTACGCCGTCTATCCCGACACGCGCTTTATCTCCCGGTGAGACGCTGGCGTTCACGAGGCGTTAAAAGGAGAGAATGGGGCGAACTGACAGAGCGCCAGCGTCGCCAGGAGACTCAATATCACACTGATGATGAAGTAGGTTTTAAACGGCTGCTTTTGCGTTTTATGGCGGAAGATCTGTTGACCGGCTATCGCGCCAGGCCATCCGCCGACCAACCCG
The DNA here is from genome assembly GCF_002806725.1 of Raoultella sp. T31. Classification (NCBI taxonomy): domain Bacteria; kingdom Pseudomonadati; phylum Pseudomonadota; class Gammaproteobacteria; order Enterobacterales; family Enterobacteriaceae; genus Klebsiella; species Raoultella sp. T31. Next base: position 2,385 of record NZ_PIBO01000026.1, on the reverse strand, counting down.
AATATCAGCAAGGTCGATTCCGGCACCCGACGCCAGGCCTTGCGCGCCGCCATTTTATCAATGCCGTAAATCACCAGCGTCAGTACGCTGACCAGCAGGAACCATGTGACGTAAGGGTGCGGAGCGAACAGGCTACCGGTAGCCGCGCAGACCAGGAGTAAATAACAGAAGCGATTGAGATTCATACCATTAGCCAGCCGCGTTCGGTGAATGTTGAGGGCGAATTATACGCAACCGGCGGGCGGAAAACACCCCGGCGATAGCGGCGCGGAGAAGAGGTGACTTCATTGTTTCTTCTGGGAATATATGTTTATCGACAATTGTTTCTTATAAGTACGTAAAAGTTAATGAATTTTTAATAAAAGGTCGTTATGTTGTCGGCATCACAGTTTTGTTAAGGGTTTACCATGCGCGATAAATACACTGGCCTGCAGACAGGTATCCACTGGCTGGTCTTTTTATTGGTGGTCGGCGCCTATGCCACCATGGAGCTGAGGGGCTTTTTCCCCCGCAGTGACCGTCCGGTCATTAATATGATTCACGTTTCCTGCGGGGTAGCTATCCTCGTGTTGATGATCGCGCGCCTGCTGGTCCGGCTGAAATACCCGGCGCCGCCGATTGTGCCAAAACCGTCACCGATGATGACCGGTTTTGCTCACCTGGGCCATCTGATTATCTATCTGCTGTTTATCGCCCAGCCGATTGTCGGCATGGTGATGATGTATTACCGCGGCAATCCGTGGTTCGCCTTCGGCCTGACCATGCCCTTTGCGGCGCAAAGTCAGTTTGAGCTGGTGGATACACTGAAGGGCGTGCATAGCCTGCTGGCGAACACCGGTTACTTTATTATCGGCGCGCACGCGCTGGCCGCACTGCTGCACCACTATCTGTGGAAAGATAATACGCTGCTGCGGATGATGCCGCGTAAGCGCTAATCACGCCCGACCAATTGACCCGCTTCCGAGCGGGTTTTTTTTATTCCTTTCGCCGCAGGCTGTGGTAGAACTGATACGGACTGAGGAAAAGGGGAACAATATGAAAGTCAGACTTGCTACGCCGGATGAGGCGCCTGCGCTATGGATAATCCGCAATCAGGCCATCCGCAACGGCTGTCGCGAGAGTTACGCAGCCGCGGTTCTGGAGGCCTGGACGCCGGATACGATGCCGGAAGGGTATCTCCATGCGGTGTGCGATAACCCCTTTTATGTCGTTGAAGAAGAGGGCGGGCAGCCGGTGGCAACCGGCTATCTTGATCTCCGCGCGGCCAGTGTGGAAGCCATCTTTACGTTGCCGGAATGGGGCGGAAAAGGTTGCGCCGGCATGATTTTGACGGCCATTATCGCCGACGCGCGGCGGCGGAATTTCCGTCGTCTGACGCTGGAAGCGACGCCGAATGCGGCCGGTTTTTATCTGCGCCACGGTTTTGTCGCCGTGCGCGAAAAGCTGCTGCCGTCAACGCTGGCGAAGGCGGAGTTACGCTGTGTGGAGATGGTGCTTCAGCTCGACTGATAGCAACGGCTCGCCGCTGTGCTACGGTTTAAAGTGATGTTTCAGTTTGCCACTTTGCTTAATAAAATATCGTCCCTCTCCGAATAAAATCGATAGACCATTTTCGTGATTGCTGCGCGTAGAGAAGGGAAAAGCCCGAGCTGTAAATGGCCTCGGGCAATGACTGCAGTAAAGCGGGGTATTAGTCGTATAACCAGCGTCCGGCATTGGCTGATTCTATAATCATCTCAACAGTGAGCGGTTTGATTTTTATATCTGTTTTTTTTTGCCAGAAAGGGTACTCATATTCGATGTAATTTGTGCTTTCAAACGTTGAATAGTCAATGTTGAAATGCTCGAATATGTCTGACAAAAAATCTTCAGCATCTTCAGGAAAAACCAAAAATCGCCCTGTAAAGTCCATTCCTTAGTAACTTGTTTAAAGCCTGGTTTAAACCAATGAATTCTTATCGGGTATCGCTGCATAATGTACCCGATAACCTCCGCTTCATAGTCTCTTTCCATTAGAACGAAGTCCACTGTATATGACCTGCTCCCCGTTGATTAATACACCGCGATGTTAGTAATGTCTTCATAAGCCACATGAGGACATCCCCATGAAGAAGCGTTTTTCCGACGAACAGATCATCAGTATCCTCCGCGAAGCTGAAGCCGGGGTTTCTGCCCGTGAGCTCTGCCGCAAGCACGCCATTTCCGATGCCACCTTTTATACATGGCGTAAGAAGTATGGCGGTATGGAGGTGCCCGAGGTTAAGCGCCTGAAGTCGCTTGAGGAAGAGAACGCAAGACTCAAGAAGCTGCTTGCCGAAGCCATGCTGGACAAGGAGGCACTTCAGGTGGCTCTGGGGCGAAAGTACTGACGACAGACCAGAAGCG
>NZ_PIBO01000025.1:0-72482 GCF_002806725.1 Raoultella sp. T31 | reverse complement strand
TATACACACTTTCCAGGCGTGCTCCTTCAGCCACTCGGACACCTCACCATATTGTCGCTCCCGTTGTTGTCGGGAACGGGCGCTAATTTAGGGAAATACGTATCTCTCGTCAATCAACTTTTGCAAAAAAACGCGTGTTTAGCCAAACTTCGCGCAACTTGCGTTTTAAATGCGCGACAATCGATTTTTTTGTCGCCAGCCTGTTTTTATTCGATAGAAAAATGAAATTTGCTATGCTGGCAATCCAATAGAAAACAATAAGTAAAATACGGCGCCAGGGTCAACCTGCAACCAGCGCCCGCGATCAGGAGCCATGATGGACATAATCTTTTATCACCCGACATTTGATACCGCTTACTGGATTGCTGAGCTGGAAAAACAGCTGCCGGGCGCGCGCGTACGCGAATGGAAATCCGGCGATACTCAGCATGCGGACTATGCGCTGGTCTGGCATCCGCCGGTGGAAATGCTGCAGGGACGGGACTTAAAAGCCGTTTTTGCCCTCGGCGCTGGCGTTGACTCTATTCTGAGTAAACTCCGCGAACACCCGGAAATGCTGCCGCTGTCGATTCCACTCTTTCGCCTCGAAGACACCGGAATGGGTCAGCAGATGCAAGAGTATGCGGTGAGCCAGGTGCTGCACTGGTTCCGACGTTTCGACGATTACCAGGCCTTAAAACAGCAGGCCCGCTGGCAGCCGCTGGAGGACTATCGTCGCGAAGAGTTCACCATCGGGATCATGGGCGCGGGCGTACTCGGTTCGAAAGTGGCGGAAGCGCTGCAGGTATGGGGATTTCCACTGCGAAGCTGGAGCCGCAGTCGCAAATCCTGGCCTCAGGTGCAAAGCTTCGCCGGTCAGGAGGAACTGGGCGAATTTCTCGGCGCTACGCGGGTGCTTATCAACCTGCTGCCGAACACGGCGGAAACCGTCGGCATTATTAACCAGCAGCTGTTGGCGCAGCTTCCGGATAACAGCTATGTTCTCAATCTGGCACGCGGCGTTCACGTGGTCGAAGCGGATCTGCTGGCGGCACTGAATAGCGGTAAGCTTAAAGGCGCGATGCTGGATGTCTTTAGCCGCGAGCCATTACCGGCGGAAAGCCCGCTGTGGGCGCATCCCCGGGTGGCCATGACGCCGCATGTCGCCGCAGTTACGCGTCCGCTGGAAGCGATAACCTATATTGCCAGCACTATCGGCCGGCTGGAGCGCGGGGAGGCGGTGCACGGGCAGGTCGACCGCCAGCGCGGATACTAAGAGAAAACCCCGCTGCGGCGGGGTTTTGCTGATCATGCGTCCTGATTCCTGCTATTCTTGCCACAAACAGAGAAGGAGATTGTGATGTATCCTGTTGACCTGCACATGCATACCGTCGCCAGTACCCACGCCTACAGTACCCTGCACGATTATATTGCTGAAGCAAAGCGCAGGGGGATCAAACTTTTCGCCATCACCGACCATGGTCCGGATATGGCCGATGCCCCGCACTACTGGCATTTCGTCAATATGCGCATCTGGCCGCGGCTGGTGGACGGGGTGGGCATTTTACGTGGTATTGAAGCCAACATAAAAAATACCCGCGGCGAAATTGACTGCTCCGGGCCGATGCTGACCTCACTGGACCTGTTCATTGCGGGCTTCCATGAGCCGGTTTTCCCGCCGCAGGACAAAGCCACCCATACTGAAGCGATGATCGCGACGATGGCGAGCGGCGCAGTACATATTATTAGCCATCCGGGCAACCCGAAATATCCCGTCGATATTCCGGCGATAGCCGCCGCGGCGGCAAAATACCAGGTGGCGCTGGAGATCAACAACTCATCCTTCGTCTCGTCGCGTGTGGGCAGTGAAGATAACTGCCGGGCAATTGCCGCCGCCGTACGCGATGCCGGAGGTTGGGTGGCGCTGGGATCGGATTCGCATACCGCATTTACGCTCGGCGAGTTCAAAGAGTGTCGTAAGATCCTCGATGATGTGAACTTCCCCGAAGAGCGGATCCTGAACGTGTCCCCGCGTCGGCTGTTGAATTTCCTTGAGTCCCGTGGGATGCCGGCGATCCCTGAATTTGCCGATCTTTAATATAAAAACTGGAAAAATTGAATGAACGAGTTTTCAATCCTCTGCCGCGTGCTAGGCTCTTTGTACTACCGTCAGCCGCAGGATCCGCTGCTGGTGCCGCTGTTTACCTTGATTCGTGAAGGGAAGCTGGCGGCGAGCTGGCCGCTGGAGCAGGATGAGTTGCTGGAACGTCTGCAAAAAAGCTGCGACGTGCAACCGCTGGCCGCCGATTACAATGCGCTGTTTGTCGGTGAAGAGTGCAGCGTTCCTCCATATCGTAGCGCGTGGGTAGAGGGGGCAAGCGAAGCTGAAGTTCGCGGTTTCCTCAGCGAGCACGGGATCCCGACCGGAGAAGGTCAGGCCGACCACATTGGTTCGCTGCTGCTGGCCGCCTCCTGGCTTGAAGATCATGCGACGGAAGATGAAAGCGAAACGCTGGAAACTCTGTTTGCTGACTATATTCTGCCGTGGTGCGGGGTTTTCCTCGGCAAAGTCGAGGCGCATGCCGGGACACCTTTCTGGCGGACGATGGCGCCCCTGACGCGTGAAGCGCTCTCCGCTATGTGGGATGAACTGCAGGAAGAGACGGAAGAATAAATGTGATTTGAATCACGTTTTTATTGCAATTGTAATCGTTAACTTGCATGTAACGTGCTTCAGATCTCATTTGGTGGGCGCGTATCTGCTATGATACGCGTCATGAACATACTCCTCGCAATCGCAATAACGACAGGCATTCTCTCCGGAATCTGGGGCTGGGCGGCGGTCGCGCTTGGCCTGCTGAGCTGGGCGGGCTTTCTGGGCTGCACGGCCTATTTCGCTTGCCCGCAGGGCGGGTTAAAAGGGTTGCTGATCTCAACCTGTACGGTGATGAGCGGTATGGTGTGGGCGCTGGTCATTATTTATGGCAGCGCGCTGGCGCCGCATCTGGAAATTCTGGGCTATATGATGACCGGGGGCGTGGCCTTCCTGATGTGTATTCAGGCTCGCCAGCTGCTGCTCTCCTTTGTCCCCGGTACTTTTATTGGTGCCTGCGCTACGTTTGCTGGCGACGGCAACTGGCGGCTGGTGGTACCTTCGTTGGCGCTGGGGCTGGTGTTTGGTTACGCAATGAAAAATTGCGGGCTATGGCTGGCCGCCCGTGCGCGGAAAAACAAATCCGCATTAGTGAACGAAACGCCCGACCAGGCATGAGCTGATTTCACCCGCAAACTAAACAGGACCTCCGGTCCTGTTTTTTTCTGGTTATTCCGACTCCCGGCCCATCGCTCCGGTTCTCGGGAGGAGACTCCGCCCGCCAATCGCCGCCTGAAGGGATGTTAACCCGCAACATAGCCTTGCTATCCTGCGGACGGATGATAGCCAGCCATACGCTTACCGGACTTTCGTCGGGCAGGCTATCGTGCCATATTACCCACTGTGCTTTATGTAAAGACGTTTGCCGACAGGAGGCGAAATGACTGTTAAACCTGAGGTTATTCTCGGCGACATCACTACGCTTGACGTCGATGTTATCGTCAATGCCGCCAATCCCTCTCTGCTTGGCGGCGGGGGCGTGGACGGCGCAATCCATCGTGCAGCCGGGCCGGAGCTCCTTGCCGCTTGTCAGGTCGTCCGGCAGCAGCAAGGGGAATGCCCCCCGGGGCATGCGGTGATTACGACCGCGGGTCAGCTACCGGCCAGCGCGGTTATCCATGCCGTCGGACCGGTCTGGCACGGCGGCGGGCATCAGGAGGCTGAACTGCTTGCTGACGCGTATCGAAACAGTCTGCAGCTGGCATCGGCGAACAGCTATCGATCGATTGCCTTCCCGGCCATCAGTACCGGCGTATATGGATATCCTAAGCAGGCGGCGGCGGAAATTGCCGTGCAGACGGTCAGCGCCTTTCTGACGCGTTTCAATCCTTTGGAACGCGTCTGCTTTGTCTGTTTTGATGAGGAAACCGCGGATATTTATCGTCGCTTGCTTGAGCCGCCGCGAGGTGAGTAAAGGAGCGCCGCCCCGACCCACCACCGCCTGATATCCGCAGGCTATCAGCCTGCGGAAACCTGAGCCTTAGCCGCTCTTGGCTGAAATTTCCCCGAAAACAGAAAACGTAGCAGGGGAATACGCAGATGAATTTCATATAGCATCAGCGCAATACCGATCACGAAGATTAAGCCCGCCATAAACCCTAGCATATTGGATTTGATCGCCGGCGCCAGCCAGGCGCCGTAAAGCAGAGTCAGCGGGTGGTGCACCAGATAAATGAACAGCGAAGCATTAACAAAATAGGTCACCCGCGCCGACTGGAAGTTCAGCAGACGGTGGCCAAGAGAAAAGACCACGTTCACCATCCACAGACCCAGTACCATGGTAATGACCGACTCGGTTTCATACATCCAGCCGTCGCCGGAACCATATTGCTGATTCAGGCGATAGGCGATAAAGCCCAGCAGGGCGCCGACGAAGCACCATGGCGACGGCGTAGTGAACAGCGTTTTCAAGCGCGGATTGATAAATACCTGGGCGCCGAGAATAAAGAAGGGCAGGTAAAACAGCGTCTGCATCACGATGAAATTGAACAGACCGTTGCTGAGCAAGGGAGCATACAGGACGAACAGCGAGCGGCGGATCACCGCGTAAAGCACGCCAAGCGCCAGGAAAACCATCGATAGCTGACCTAATGTGACGGTGTCACCAAAGGTTGATTCATTGCCTGAACGGCGGCCGGTCAGCCACCGAAACAGCACGACGCCCAGAGACGTCAGGACCACCAGCACCAGTAAAAACCACAGGTGAGAGACCAGTTCCCACGCCAGAGTATTGAATTTGTCGTAACCCGAGAGGGCGCGCCAGTTTTCGGCCTTGCCGTTAACGTATTGCAGCATGAGGAACTGCGGCAGCGTCAGCAGGGGAATGGCGGTCAGCATAGGAATGGCGACACGCTCAACGCGCACTTTCCACCACTTCTTCAGCGGATAACGCAAATAAAGCATGTAGGAAAAGTAGCCAGAAATCACAAAGAAGACCTGCATGCGAAACGCATGGATAAAATCGTTAAACAGCGTCAGCCACCAGGAGGGCTCGATACTATTCACATGCCAGCTGTGGCTGGAATAGATCAGTGATATATGAAAAGGGATCCCCAGTAACATCAGCCATGCGCGGATGCTATCGAAGAAATATTCACGTTGTACCGGCGTATTATTCATACAATATCACTACATTCTCGGACAATTCGTCTTATCACTCAACGTGATAACGTTTAAATTCTCTGCAACCCTACATCAACTCTGGAACCCTGTCTCCAGGATAAGTACGTAAAGTACCAATGCGGCAGTTAACTGCCTGTTACCTGCGCCGCTAAGGTGAACAAAGCAGGGATTATGTTGTCGGATTGCCTGAATTACCATTAAAATAGATCGGATCGATTTAAGCACACAAAGGGGGAAGTGCTTACTTATATGAAACTTAAACCACAGATGATAAAAATGCGCTGGTTAAGCGCAGCCGTAATGTTGTCCCTGTGTACTTCATCTGCATGGGCGTTTAGCATTGATGACGTTGCAAAAGAGGCCAAAGCGTTAGCCGGAAAAGGCTATGAAGCGCCGAAGAGCAACCTGCCCTCCGCTTTCCGCGACATGAAATACGCGGACTACCAGCAAATCCAGTTTAATCACGATAAGGCTTACTGGAACAATCAGAAAACCCCATTCAAACTTGAATTTTATCATCAGGGTATGTACTTCGACACGCCGGTCACCATTAACGAAGTGACGGCAAACAGCGTGCGTAAGATTAAATATAATCCGGATTACTTTAATTTTGGCAGCGTCCAGCATGATAAAGATACGGTGAAAGACCTGGGCTTCGCCGGCTTCAAAGTACTGTACCCGATCAACAGCAAAGATAAGAACGACGAAATCGTCAGCATGCTCGGCGCCAGCTACTTCCGTGTTCTGGGACAGGGCCAGGTATACGGGCTTTCCGCGCGCGGCCTGGCTATCGATACCGCGCTGCCTTCCGGCGAAGAATTCCCGCGTTTTCGTGAGTTCTGGATTGAGCATCCGAAAGCTACGGATAAGCGTCTGACGATTTATGCCCTGCTTGATTCCCCACGTGCGACCGGCGCCTACCGTTTTGTGATTATGCCGGGCCGCGATACCGTCGTTGACGTGCAGTCCAAAGTGTATCTGCGTGACAAAGTCGGCAAGCTGGGCGTTGCGCCGTTGACCAGCATGTTCTTGTTCGGGCCGAATCAACCTTCTCCGGCGACCAATTATCGTCCGGCGCTGCACGATTCTAACGGCCTGTCGATTCTTGCCGGTAACGGCGAGTGGATCTGGCGTCCGCTGAACAATCCGAAGCATCTGGCCGTCAGCAGCTATGCGATGGAAAACCCGCAGGGCTTTGGCCTGCTGCAGCGTGGCCGTCAGTTCTCGCGTTTTGAGGACCTCGACGATCGTTACGATCTGCGCCCGAGCGCCTGGATCACGCCGAAGGGTGACTGGGGTAAAGGTAAAATCGAACTGGTTGAAATCCCGACCAATGACGAAACCAACGACAATATCGTGACTTACTGGACGCCGGATCAGCTGCCGGAGCCGGGTAAAGAGATGAACTTCAAATACTCGATTACCTTCAGCCGCGATGAAGACAAACTGCACGCGCCGGATAACGCCTATGTGATGCAGACCCGCCGTTCTACCGGTGATGTGAAGCAGTCGAACCTGATTCGTCAGCCGGATGGCACCATTGCCTTTATCGTTGACTTCGTCGGCGCAGATATGAAAAAACTGCCGTCAGATACGCCGGTCACGGCGCAGGCGAGCATCGGCGATAACGCAGAAATCGTTGAGAATACCGTGCGTTATAACCCGGTGATTAAGGGCTGGCGTATGATTCTGCGTGTGAAGGTGAAAGATCCGAAGAAAACCACGGAAATGCGCGCTGCGCTGGTCAATGCTGACCAGACGCTGAGTGAAACCTGGAGCTATCAGCTGCCTGCCAATGAATAAGATAACGAAGTACATTGACGCGTTGCCGCTGTCTGAGGCTGAAAAAGCCGCGCTGCCTGATACAAGCCTGCAGGCCGTACATGAAGCGCTGGACGCTGAACATCATACTTTTGTTCGTGAAGACGATTCCCCGCTGGGTTCCGTGAAATCACGACTGGAACACAGCTGGCCAGACTCTCTGGCCGGTCACCAGCTGATAAAAGATGATGAAGGGCGTACTCAGCTCAACGCAATGCCGAAAGCAAAACGCTCCTCAATGTTCCCGGACCCGTGGCGCACCAACCCGGTTGGGCGTTTCTGGGATCGGTTACGCGGACGTGACGTGACCCCGCGCTATCTCTCTCGCCTGACCAAGGAAGAGCAGGAGAGCGAGCAGAAGTGGCGTACCGTCGGGACTATCCGTCGTTACATCCTGCTGCTGCTGACGCTGGCGCAGACCGTTGTCGCAACCTGGTATATGAAAACCATCCTGCCGTATCAGGGGTGGGCGCTCATCAATCCGGCTGACATGGTCGGGCAGAATCTGTGGATTTCCTTCATGCAGCTGCTGCCATACGTGCTGCAATCCGGGATCCTGATCCTGTTCGCGATTCTGTTCTGTTGGGTTTCCGCCGGTTTCTGGACCGCGCTGATGGGCTTCCTGCAGCTGCTGATGGGGCGCGATAAGTACAGTATCTCCGCTTCAACCGTCGGCAACGAACCGCTGAACCCGGAACACCGTACGGCGCTGATTATGCCTATCTGCAACGAAGACGTCGATCGCGTATTCGCCGGCCTGCGTGCCACCTGGGAGTCGGTGAAGGCGACAGGGCAACAGCAGCACTTCGACGTGTACATCCTGAGTGACAGCTACAATCCGGATATTTGCGTCGCCGAGCAGAAAGCGTGGATGGAGCTGATTGCGGAAGTGCAGGGCGAGGGACAGATTTTCTACCGTCGCCGTCGCCGTCGTGTGAAGCGTAAAAGCGGTAACATCGATGACTTCTGCCGTCGCTGGGGCAGCCAGTACAGCTACATGGTGGTGCTGGATGCTGACTCGGTGATGACCGGCGAATGTCTGACCGGGCTGGTGCGTCTGATGGAAGCGAACCCGAATGCCGGGATCATCCAGTCGTCGCCGCGCGCTTCGGGCATGGACACTCTGTATGCCCGCTGTCAGCAGTTTGCGACCCGCGTTTACGGTCCGCTGTTCACCGCCGGTCTGCACTTCTGGCAGCTTGGCGAATCGCACTACTGGGGTCACAACGCCATTATCCGCGTGAAGCCGTTTATCGAACACTGTGCGCTGGCGCCGCTACCGGGAGAAGGGTCGTTTGCCGGGTCGATTCTGTCGCACGACTTCGTGGAAGCGGCGCTGATGCGTCGTGCCGGTTGGGGCGTGTGGATTGCCTACGATCTGCCGGGCTCTTATGAAGAACTGCCGCCGAACCTGCTGGATGAACTCAAGCGTGACCGTCGCTGGTGCCACGGTAACCTGATGAACTTCCGCCTGTTCCTGGTTAAAGGTATGCACCCGGTACACCGTGCGGTGTTCCTGACCGGCGTTATGTCCTACCTGTCGGCGCCGCTATGGTTCATGTTCCTCGCCCTGTCGACCGCGCTGCAGGTGGTACATGCGCTGACTGAGCCGCAGTACTTCCTGCAGCCGCGGCAGCTGTTCCCGGTATGGCCGCAGTGGCGTCCTGAGCTGGCGATTGCGCTGTTCGCCTCGACGATGGTACTGCTGTTCCTGCCGAAATTGCTGAGCATTATTCTGGTGTGGTGCAAAGGCTCAAAAGAGTACGGCGGCTTTATTCGCGTCACGCTCTCTTTGCTGCTGGAAGTGCTGTTCTCGGTACTGCTGGCGCCGGTGCGTATGCTGTTCCACACCGTGTTTGTGGTCAGCGCGTTCCTCGGTTGGGAAGTGGTGTGGAACTCTCCGCAGCGTGATGATGACTCCACCCCGTGGGGTGAAGCCTTTATGCGCCATGGCTCGCAGCTGCTGCTGGGTCTGGTGTGGGCGGTCGGTATGGCGTGGCTGGATCTGCGTTTCCTGTTCTGGCTGGCGCCGATCGTTGTCTCGCTGATCCTGTCGCCGTTCGTGTCGGTGATTTCCAGTCGGGCCACCGTCGGTCTGCGTACCAAACGCTGGAAGCTGTTCCTGATCCCGGAAGAGTACTCCCCGCCGCAGGTACTGAAGGATACCGATGCGTATCTGACCCTGAACCGTCAGCGTTCCCTGGACAATGGTTTTATGCACGCCGTGTTTAACCCGTCCTTCAACGCGCTGGCGACGGCAATGGCAACCGCACGTCACCGTCATGGCCACATTCTGGATATCGCCCGCGAACGTCACGTTGAACAAGCGCTGAACGAGACGCCCGACAAACTCAATCGCGACCGTCGTCTGGTGCTGTTGAGCGACCCGGTCACCTTGTCACGTTTGCACTACCGCGTGTGGGCCGCGCCGGAGAAATACTCTTCGTGGGTGAACGCCTATCAGCAGGTGACGCTTAACCCGCTGGCGTTGAAAACGAAATAAGCCGTCTGTGAAGGAAAATACCGGCAATATTGCCGGTATTTTTTTATCTGAGAAGGGAGGTCGCTGATGAGAATTTTATGGGTTATCGCCATGGCGCTGCTGCTCAGCGGCTGCGGCAGTATTATTAGCCGCACGGTGCCGGGGCAGGGGCATGGCAATCAGTATTACCCCGGCGTGCAGTGGGATGTGCGCGACTCATCATGGCGCTACATCACCATTCTCGATCTGCCTTTTTCGCTGGTGTTCGATACGTTGCTGCTGCCGCTTGATGCCAGCCACGGTCCGTACAACTAATCAGCGTTCATCCCACTCATCGGCGGCAGTCTGCCCCTCTTCGGTATCCAGAGAGGGCTCCAGCTGAAATTCTCCTTCGTCCCACTCATGCAGGGTATTTTCTTCCAGCCACTCCTGACGCAGCTCTATCTCGTCATAGTCGCCGTCAAAAACGCTCTGTGCCGCTTCGCCGCTTAACATCGGCAGGCATTCGCCTTCTTCATCTTCGTCGGCAAAAAATTCGGCCTGCCAGGCGATATCGCCATCCTGCAGAACGTATTTTTGGATATTCAGTTGCTCAATGTTGGCACTCTCCTCGTCGCTATCCGGATTATTGACCAGGAACTCTTCGCGGGCCGCATCGATAGCTTCTTCGAGCGTGGCATAGAAAATCGCATCCTTTGGCATAGATAACCCCCTAAGAAGAATGAAAAATGGACACGATTCAATCTATAGAAGGCGCTGAGCGTTGCGTCAAGGGAAGGCTGTGCTGTTGAGCTTAATTTACCGAACGGCCACCCGGGTCCGCGTCCTGCGCGGATTCATCTGTAGAAGTGCGCCGCAAGCTGAGGGCGGAATAGACCGCGTTGAACAGGACGACCGCCGCGGTGACAAAGAACACCGCCCGGAAGCCATAGCTGGCAGACACCGATGCGCCGATCAATGGGCCGGTGACGTTGCCGATATCGCGAAAGGACTGGTTATAGCTAAAAATGCGCCCGGCAACCTGGCTGGTTGAGTTGTACACCAGCAGCGTCTGCACGGCCGGCAGCAGCGCGCCGTCGGCGGCCCCCAGCAGAAAACGCAAAATAGCCAGCTGCAACGGGGTCTGGACGAACGACATCGGTATCAGCAGCAGTACGGAGAGCGTCAGTGCGACGATAAGGATTTTTTCCGGCCCGATACGATCCCCGAGCTTACCGAGGCGCGGGGCGCTGATCAGCGCCGCGACGCCCGGAACGGAAGCAATCATTCCGCTGATAAAGGCGATATTCCCGACGTCTCCGGCCAGGTCTCGTACGTAGAGCGTCAGAATAGGGGCAATCGAGCCGGTGGCGACCTGAATAATCATCGTAGTGACAAACAGACTCAGGACCAGCTTTGGGCTTTTCAGGGACGAAAAGACATCTCTGGCATTAAGCATCTCTTTCCTGGCGACCGGGACGAACTGCTCGCGGATGAAAAACAGCGTCAGGATAAAACAGACGAGCAGGACGCTGGCGGTGAGAAAGAAAACGGTGCGCAGCCCCCAATGGTCGGCAAGAAAGCCGCCCGCCAGCGGGCCAAGCAGCGCGCCGCTGACGGCTCCGGTGGAAAGCGTCCCCAGCGCCCAGCCGCTCTTCTGCCGGGGGATCTGGGTGGCGATCAGGGCATTGGCATTGGGAATAAAACCCCCCAACAGCCCCAGCAAGGCCCGTAGCACCAGAAACTGCCAGATATTTTGCGCCAGCCCCATCAACATCATGACGATGGCCATCCCCAGCGCGGAGCGCAGCAGCATAATTTTGCGCCCTTTGCGATCGGCCAGGCCGCCCCAGAAGGGAGAGGCCACGGCGGAGAACAAGAAGGTAATGCTGAATACCAGCCCGGACCACATATTCAGGGCGCTGTGGCCCGTCACGCCAAGTTGCTCGACGTACAGCGGGAGAAAGGGCATGACCAGGCTAAAGGCGGCGCCAGTCAAAAAACAGCCGAGCCAGGTGACCGTGAGATTTCGCTTCCAGTTAATCGGACTATCAGCAGACGACATAGGCTTCCATTGGCCTGCCATGCAGGACAAAAAAACAAAAGATGAGCCTGCTAATTATGCGCCTGCGTAACGATTATCGCAATGGCGAAGAGCGTTTAAAGCTAAAGCGGAAGGTGCCTCCGGTCAGCATCGGGCCGCCGGAGGAAGCACAGTTAATAGCGCGAAGGTACGCCGGGCGGGCGGGTCTTGAAGCGGCGGTGCAGCCACATATATTGCTCCGGCGCCATCAGGATGCATTTCTCGACGATACGGTTCATCCAGGCGGCGGTCGTCTCCGCATCATCAAGCGGCGGATCGCATTCCGGCGGCAGAATAATCAGCTCATAGCCTTTCCCGTCGGGTTTACGCCGCGGCACGAACGGAACAATGCACGCTTTCGACATCTTCGCCAGCATCCAGGTCCCCGACGTCGTTGCCGCCTGGTCGACGGCAAAGAGTGGCACGAATACGCTGGCGGTCGGGCCGTAGTCGTGGTCCGGCGCATACCAGATCACTTCGCCTTTTTTCAGCGCGCGGATCATCCCTTTCAGGTCTTTACGGTCGATCATGTCTTTATTCGAACGCAGCCGACCCCAGGTTTGCAGCCAGTCAATCACCGGATTGTCGTTCGGGCGGTAGACGCCGATGCCGGGTTCGTTGATGCCAAACATCCGCGCCCCCATTTCCAGCGTCAGGAAGTGGATGCCGATCAGCAGAATGCCGCGATGTTGCGCCTGCACTTCCCGGATATGCTCGACGCCGATGGAGTCGGTCCAGCGCGCAATACGCCGGGTCGGCCAGAACCAGGCCATCCCGGTCTCCATTAAACCCATACCGACCGATTCGAAGTTTTGCACCACCATTTGATGACGCTCTTCTTCGCTTTTGTCCGGGAAGCACAGCTCCAGGTTACGGTAAGCGATTCTGGCGCGACGTTTCATAAAGCGCATTGCCAGGCGGCCAATCGCATTGCCAAGCCGGTAAATCAGTGGATAGGGAAGCTGAACAACCAGCCACAGCAGGCCAATACCTAGCCAAAGCAGCCAGTAACGCGGATGCAGCAGCGCCGCGGAAAATTTAGGTAAATGGGTCATCTCATACCTGTTTAAATAAGCAACTCATTCTATTATCGCATTTTTTCATGCTTCAGCCAAAACGGCTGTCCCAGGTGGCATTTATTGTTAAATGCGAACTAACGGGAGTGAAATGAATGTAGCGCAAAATGTGGGGATGTAAATTAACGTCGTTTGCTATATGATGCCGGCCGTTTATTTACCTCATTTCCTATGTCGAGCAGGTACACCATGCCAGTGTTACATAACCGCATTTCAAATGAGACGTTAAAAGCGCAGATGTTAGCTGAGAGCGAACCGCGTACAACGATCTCGTTTTATAAATATTTCACCATTGTGGATCCAAAAGCCACGCGCGATGCATTGTGGATTGCCCTCACCAGATTAAACGTCTTTGGGCGTATCTATCTGGCCCACGAAGGAATCAATGCGCAAATCAGCGTGCCGGAGAGTCAGGTCGACGCGTTACGTGAGTTTCTCTACGCCTTTGACCCGGCGCTGGATGGTCTGCGTCTGAACATCGCGCTGGACGACGACGGAAAATCCTTCTGGGTGCTGCGTCTGAAAGTCCGCGATCGTATCGTGGCGGATGGGATCGATGACCCGACGTTTGATGCCTCAGATGTTGGCGATTACCTGAAAGCGGCGGAAGTGAATGCGATGCTGGACGATCCTGAGGCGGTGTTTATCGATATGCGCAACCACTACGAGTACGAAGTGGGCCATTTTGAACAGGCGCTTGAAATTCCGGCGGACACATTCCGCGATCAGCTGCCGAAAGCGGTCGAGATGATGCAGGAACATAAAGATAAAAAAATCGTTATGTACTGCACCGGCGGTATTCGTTGTGAAAAAGCCAGCGCCTGGATGAAGCACAACGGCTTCAGTAAAGTCTGGCACATTGAGGGCGGGATTATTGAGTATGCCCGCCGCGCGCGTGAACAGGGGCTGCCGGTACGCTTTATCGGTAAGAATTTTGTCTTTGACGAGCGGATGGGCGAGCGCATCTCCGATGACGTGATTGCCCACTGCCATCAGTGCGGCGCGCCGTGCGATAGCCATACTAATTGCCTGAATGACGGCTGCCATCTGCTGTTTATCCAGTGCCCGAGCTGCGCCAGGAAGTTTGCCGGCTGCTGTAGCGAGGCGTGCATGGAAGAGCATAAGCTGCCGGAAGAGGAGCAGCGTCAGCTACGCGCCGGGCGGGAAAATGGCAATAAGATCTTCAACAAATCTCGCGGCCGTCTGAACACGAAGCTGGGGATCCCGGATCCTGAAACCTCAGAAAAACCATAACCAGATAAGATCAACGATAGCCAGCAGCAGCCACAGCGCGAGATAAATCATAAAGTGCTCGCGGACGTTGTTGACCAGTAAATCATACAGGCGACGCATAAACTCTCTCTGTGATGAACGGCCTCTTTTGAGGCCGTTTTTTATTGCCCGAATCAAGACCGCGCCCGGCGGCAGGTTATCGCTGAAAGCGCGCCAGCGAGAAGGGGCTCAGGTCGAAGGCGGGCATTTCCCCCAGGGCAAACTGCGTGGCAATCTCCCCCAGTACCGGGGCGAATTTGAAACCATGGCCGCTTAATCCGCTAATCAGCAGCGTCTCAGGATGGCCGGGAAGGGTGTCGATAATAAAGTCTTCATCCGCCGTATTATCGTAGGTACAGGAGGCGCCATGCAGACAGCCGCCGATACCGGGCAGCACGTTACGCAGGAAGCTGAACGACTCAGAGCCGTCGGTGGCCACCGCGCCAAATGGCGTACGTTCTTCTGGCGTGGAGATAAGCTGCCCGCCGTTGTGCTTGCCGATCTTCAGCTCATTGTCTTGCGCCGGAAAACCATAGAACTGATCGCCGTTGGGCAGCTCACCGGTAAATGCCGGGAAGTTGTTTTTGCTGCTGTAGCGGCCATCAGCCTGGAACCAGGCAAAGATTTTGCGCACCGGCTGGACCGGCAGGTCGGGCAGCAGACGCGTGACCCACGTCCCGGCACTGACCAGCAGTTTCTTGCCGCTGTAGCTGCCGTCGGCGGTGTCGATGGTCACGCCATCCGGGTGATGATGTATGGCGGTAACCGGGCAATTAAACAGCTGAGCGCAGCCCGCTTCACGTGCGAGACGTATCCAGGTTTCGATGGCCAGCTCGCTACGTAACACCCCTGATGCCGGTTCGAATATTCCCCGGTAATCTTCCGGGACGCGAATCTCAGGCCAGCGGGCCATGATAGCCGGAGCATCCATCTCTTCGACGTTCAGCTGAAACTCCCGGGCGCTGTTGGCAACGTTGCTGAGAAACGCCGAGTTTGCCGGGCCGAGGTTAATCACCCCGGTGCGTTCGAAGATGGCCTCGCCGCTGAGAGTAGCAAGCTCATCCCACAGCGCCTGCGCACGCAGCACCAGCGGGACATATCTCTCTCCTTCACCGTAGGCATGGCGGATAAGGCGCGTATTACCGTGATGGCTGCCTTCCTGATGCGGAGGGGTATGCGCGTCGGTCATCAACACGTTAAGTCCAGCCCGGCGGGCATAATAGCCAGCAGCGGCGCCAGTGGAGCCGCTGCCGATAATGATGAGGTCGTATTGCATGGTCTGTTCCGGTTTTTTGCTTTATTAGCAGGGTAATTAACAACCTGCACATATACAAGCCCGAAAATAAATCAGGCACCCGCAGGTGCCTGTTGAGTTGGCGTATATCGATCGCGGCATTATTATTAATGCCTGCGGTACTCGTTTACCTGGTATTCACCTGATTCTATCTTCGCAATACCTGCTTCCAGGATAGAAATAAATTGACGTGCGACTTCCGTCGTTAGCCATAGCGTCTGGCCAATTTCAGCTTCGTTACTGCTTTCATGAGTGGGGTTTTGGTAGTGCAGGCGCAACATCATGGCATCGTAGCTATCAACGGTGCTGATGTCCCATCCGACGAGGGGATGGGTCTGGATGACTTCATTATTCTTTTCCATCATAACCCCTTATTCATATGTTAAAAGACAACAATTCTCGAGGTTTAATGCATATTTTTTGAAGCAAGTTAATTATATCAGGTGTTAAGAATAAACTCGAGAAATTAAATCAAACGGGGCGAGGTCACCTCTTTTTGGTGATTTTTTGTACAGAGTGAAAGCCGCGAAACGTTATTTTTTAAGCAAATGAACGGGAAAAAAGAAAAATCTGAGGCTGAAACGGGGATAAAAAAAGCCGGGGCGACCCGGCAAAAAAAGCACAATGAGGGAGCAAATAAAATTTGCTGTCCCTGACGCTATGTCCCGGCGGCGGCTTCAGAGGGGCCTGCTCAGTTTGCTCAGAGCCTACGCCATTCTGCAGCGGCATACCGCCAGAGAGGGTCAGGATACGTCATGGACAAACCAGTCATCAGCGCTTTCCCAGGTTTCTTGCAGGATTTCGCTTATCCGGTCTTTATCTTCTTTCAGGCCGCCAATGACCGACAAATTGTTATTGGCGGCAAAACGTACGGTTACCTGGCTTGAATGAGCCGGGAACTGCTGTTCAATGCGTCGGGAGAGTTCATTGTTTAGCGCTTCTAAGGCGCCGTTGGGTAAGGCTGTGGATTTGGCGATAGACACTTCGATGCGCATGATTGCCCCCTGTGTAATATACTGTTTATTTATACAGTATTCGGTTTGCATTTACAACAAGGGGCAACGCTTTTATTTTTTCATCGTCCAGCGCAGGGTTTCACCGGCAAGGAAAGGCACCAGGCTATCGTCCGGCAGGGCGATGCTTTCAACGACGGCGCTCTCTTCGCGCACCAGCTCAACAAAGGTCTCATTCACCGGCAGGCCGTAGAAACGCGGACCGTTCAGTGAACAAAACGCTTCGAAGTGCTGCAGGGCATTCATCTCTTCAAACACCGTTGCATAGCTGCCCAGCGCGGTCGGCGCGTTAAAGCAGCCGGCGCATCCGCAGCTGGCTTCTTTACGATGGCGGGCGTGCGGGGCGGAGTCGGTTCCCAGAAACGCGCGGGTAAAACCGCTGGCAACCAGTTCACGCAGCGCCTGCTGGTGAATATTGCGTTTCAGAATCGGCAGACAGTAAAGATGGGGGCGCACGCCGCCAACCAGCATGTGGTTACGGTTAAACATCAGGTGCTGAGGCGTAATGGTTGCGGCCAGCAGTTCGTTGCCGTCGCGGACGTATTCGGCGGCATCTTTGGTGGTGATATGTTCAAACACCACCTTCAGGCCCGGTAAACGCTGACGCAGCGGCTCCATTACCGTTTCGATAAAGCGCGCTTCGCGATCGAAGATATCGATCTCGGCGTGAGTGACTTCACCGTGAACCAGCAGCGGCATACCCAGTTTTTCCATGCGCTCCAGTACCGGCATAATGGCATCGATGCTGGTGACGCCGTGGCTGGAGTTGGTGGTGGCATTGGCCGGGTAGAGTTTGGCCGCCGTGAATACGCCAGCGTGGAATCCACGCTCCAGCTCTGCCGGGTCGAGCGTATCGGTCAGGTAGCAGGTCATCAACGGCGTAAAGTCGTGCCCGGCGGGAACGGCGTCAAGGATTCGCTGGCGATAGGCTATCGCCGCTTCAACGGTGGTGACAGGCGGCACCAGATTCGGCATCACGATCGCCCGGCCATAAAACTCACTGGTGTAAGGCACGACGGTCTTCAGCATATCGTCATCGCGCAGATGGATATGCCAGTCGTCAGGGCGGCGGATTTTCAATACCTGGGGTTGTGCTGTCATGGAAAGCTCCGGCTAATAGGGTCAGTCATCAGGGCTGTTTTTGCCGGGCACTAAGGATAAGCGTAAACGTTTTCCTTTGCATCAATTTCCGTAAAAAAACGGGCGCCGCAGCGCCCGTCGTATTAATCGGTGAACGGGATGATAATTTCGCCCGGTTTCACCTCGATGCCTTTCGCGTATTTTTTCGCCAGCGCTTCGCCGGTGCTGGCATCTTCGCGCAGAACATAGGCCGGCTGTTGGTTAAAATAGCTGCGCAGAGACTGGTTCAGGTAGGGAATCAGCGTTTGCACGACGGACTGCAGCTTCTCAGGCGACACTTTCGCATCAACCACTTCCATCTCCTGCAGGAAGATCGCGCCTTTGTCTTTATTAAAGACCGGCAGCGCCTTGAGCTTCAGATCGATGGTGGCTTTCTGATTGCCGAACAACGAGTTCAGATCCAGGTTGGCAATGCCGCTCAGCGTCACTTTGTTCGGCTCTTCACGGCCAATCGCGCTGGTCAGATCGCGTAATTCAATATGCGCATCCGCCACGCCCGGCAGGCCGATATCTTTGGCGAAATGGTTACGTTTCTGCAGCGCCTGGTTAATTTCCTGCTCGCTGACTGAATACTGCGTGAGCTGGTTACAGCCGCTCAGAAGGCCGCTGACAAGCAGCACGGCCACGATAAACATCTTTTTCATTGGATTCCTTAACGGTCATACCAGGGCTTATCCTGACATAAAGCAGCATGGCCTGCCAGCATTCGGCGCACTAGCGGAAAATGCTGAAAACAGGCCTTACGTTGCGGGTCGGGTCAGGTACGTGGTTCCAGCATGCCGGATGTCGAGCGCTTCTGGCTGAACTGCCACCACAGGGCAATGAAGGTAAACAGACCGATAATACCCAGCATCAGCCACGGCAGTTCGGGCTGATTCAGCGCTTTACCCGCATCGAACAACCATCCGCCGCCAGCGTAGCCAAACGCGCCGCCAAAGGCCAGCCCCAGTCGGCTAAAGCCCATATAGCTGCCGCGCGCCCGGGCGTCGGCTAAAGAGGCACCCAGCGTTTCCCGCGCCGGTTCGGCGGTGATCGAGCCCATATAGAAGAGACAAATCAGGGTAAACAGCTGCTGTAAATTGCTGGTCAAGCCAATGGGCAACATGGCGACGGTCATCACCAGTAACCCGGCCATCAGCCGATGTTCCAGGCGAAAGCGCTGTTCGCTCCAGCGGGCGATGGGGTAGAGCAGGGTCAACGAGATAGTGGCTTCAATGGCGTACATCCATTTCACCGCGGTCGGTGAACCGGCGATGTCGTTGACCATAATCGGCAGCATCAGCATCACCTGGACGGCCAGCATGTAGTAGCCGGTGAGCGTCAGGACGTAGGTGACAAAGCGCTTATCGCGCAGCACCCGGCCCAGACCTTCCCGAACCGGGGTTTTCACGGTAGAGAGCTTCCACGCCGGGAGATACCAGGCGTTGAACGCGGCGCAGGCGACAAACAACGCCGCGCCCACGCTGCAGACAAGACGGAAGTCATATTGCAGCAGCCAGCTGCCGAGCAGGGCGCCGATCACCGCCCCGGCGCTGTCCTGCATCATCAGAATCGAAAAGAACCGCCCGCGCTGATGCGGATGCACCAGTTTGACGACCAGCGCGGCGCGCGGCGGATCGAACAGCGTGCCGCCGAGACCGGAGAGAATGCAGGAGAGCCACAGAACCCACGGCTCATGGGCCACGGCCATTGCCGCGAAACCGCCCGCGCGCATGAGCATGCCGGTGACGATCATTGGTTTGGCGCCAAAGCGATCGGCGACCGCACCGCCAAAAATGCCTAATCCTTGCTGTACCAGCTGACGCAGGCCGAGCGCAATCCCGACCATCAGCGCCGCCCAGCCCATCTGGTCAACAAAGCGAATAGAAATCAACGGAAAGACGACAAAAAAGCCCAGCACCACCAGCATGTTGTCGACCAACAGGAAATATTTACCCAGGCTCCTTGCCTGCGATACGCGGGACATTTCCCCTCCAGGGAAAATAAACAGTTACCGGGATAGTGTGCGGGGAATATGCTGACTTTCCCAGCATCCTTGCGACAATATTTTTTTATCAAAATGCAAGATCGATAGAGTCTATTCATCGAAAAAGGGAGCTGGTGCAGAAAATGGTATGTTGCTGTTTTCACACAAGCGTTCAGGACAGGTATAGTGAAGAGAGCAGGGTAATCAGTCAGGGGAACAGGAGAGGGGAATGTTTGGCTATCGCAGTAACGTACCTAAGGTGCGTTTGACGACGGACAGGCTGGTGGTGCGGCTGGTATACGATCGTGACGCCTGGCGTCTGGCCGATTATTACGCGGAGAATAAAGGGTTCTTAAAACCCTGGGAGCCGGTGCGCGACGACAGCCACTGCTACCCCTCTGGCTGGCAGGCGCGTTTATCGATGATTTCCGAGTTTCATAAACAGGGATCGGCATTCTATTTTGCGCTGCTCGATCCGCAAGAGAAAGAAATTATCGGCGTGGCAAATTTTTCCAATGTGGTACGCGGGTCGTTTCATGCCTGCTACCTCGGTTATTCCATTGGCGAGAAGTGGCAAGGCCAGGGGCTGATGTTTGAAGCCCTGACCGCGGCGATTCGCTATATGCAGCGCACGCAGCATATCCATCGCATCATGGCCAACTACATGCCGCATAATCAACGTAGCGGCGATTTACTGGCTCGTCTTGGCTTTGAAAAAGAGGGGTACGCCAAAAATTACCTGCTGATTGACGGGCAGTGGCGTGACCACGTACTGACGGCGTTGACGACCCCGGACTGGACTCCGGGTCGCTGAGGAGAAAGCATGAAATATCAGTTAACCGCGCACGAAGCGCGCGTCATCGGTTGTTTGCTGGAAAAACAGGTCACCACGCCTGAGCAGTATCCGCTGTCGGTCAATGCGGTGGTGACCGCCTGCAATCAGAAAACCAACCGCGAGCCGGTGATGTCGCTGAGCGAAAGTGATATTCAGGATCTGCTGGATGCCCTGGTCAAACGCCATTACCTGCGTACCGTCAGCGGTTTCGGCAACCGGGTGACCAAATATGAGCAGCGGTTTTGTAATTCTGAATTTGGCGATCTGAAACTGTCTCCGGCGGAAGTGGCGGTTGTGACAACGCTGCTGCTGCGCGGCGCGCAGACGCCGGGCGAGTTGCGCAGCCGCGCGCAGCGAATGCATGACTTTAGCGATATGGCGGAAGTGGAGAGCGTGCTGGAAACGCTGGCCACCCGGGATGACGGGCCTTTCGTCGCTCGTCTGCCGCGCGAGCCGGGAAAACGAGAATCCCGCTATATGCATCTGTTTTGCGATGATATGGACTCGCTTATTACCGCCGTTGAAGCCGTCTCGCCGCCGACCGATGATCTCCTCGCGCGGGTTGAGACGCTGGAAGGGGAAGTCGCGGAACTGAAAGAGCGACTGGCCTCGCTGCTGGCTCACCTGGGAGACTAATCGTGACCGCAAAATTACGCATTGGCGTGGTGGGGTTAGGGGGCATCGCGCAGAAGGCCTGGCTGCCGGTGCTGGGTGCCGCAGACGACTGGACGCTGCAGGCGGCCTGGTCGCCGGGTAAAGAGAAAGCGCTACGTATCTGCGATGCCTGGCGCATTCCTTATGCCGACTCGCTGGAGCAACTGGCGGCGCAGTGCGATGCGGTCTTTGTGCATACGTCAACGGCGTCGCATTTTGAGGTCGTCAGCCGCCTGCTGAATGCCGGGGTGCATGTGTGCGTGGATAAACCGCTGGCCGATAAGCTGAATGAGGCCGAGTCGCTGGTCGAACTGGCGGCGCGCCGCAAGCTCACGCTGATGGTCGGTTTTAACCGTCGCTTTGCGCCGCTGTACCGTGAACTCAAAACGCAGATGGGCAGCGCCGCATCGCTGCGTATGGATAAGCATCGCAGCGACAGCGTTGGCCACGATCTGCGTTTTACGCTCCTGGATGATTATCTGCATGTGGTGGATACCGCGCTGTGGCTGGCGGGCGGTACCGCGCGCCTGAGCGGCGGCTCGCTGCAAACCACGGCCCACGGCGAAATGCTCTATGCTGAACACCACTTCAGCACGCCTCAACTGGAGGTCACCACCAGCATGCACCGTCGCGCCGGCAGCCAGCGGGAGTGGGTGCAGGCCGTGACCGACGGCGCACTGTACGGCGTCTGTGATATGCGCGAATGGCAGGAGGAGCGCGGTCAGGGGCTGATGATGCGCCCGGTTCCGGGCTGGCAAACCACGCTGGAGCAGCGAGGTTTTGTCGGCTGCGCGCGTCACTTTATCGAATGCGTGCAAAATCAGACGGTTCCGGAAACCGCCGGTGAGCAGGCGCTGCTGGCCCAACGGGTGGTCGAAAAACTCTGGCGCGAGGCAATGAGTGAATAATTGGTTGTAACATCTGGGAGTAGTAATTCATGACGAACCCGGTAGACTATCGCCACTTTCCAGCGCCCGCAATCGCGGGCGTTGTACTTCAGGGTTGTGGAATAAGACGTTAATGAACCTTTTAAAATCACTGGCAGCAGTCAGTTCGATGACCATGTTTTCACGCGTTCTCGGATTTGCGCGTGATGCTATTGTCGCGCGAATTTTTGGCGCAGGGATGGCGACGGATGCCTTTTTCGTCGCGTTTAAATTACCGAATTTACTGCGCCGTATCTTCGCTGAAGGGGCGTTCTCTCAGGCATTTGTTCCCATTCTTGCCGAATATAAAAGCAAGCAGGGCGAAGAGGCGACCCGCGTGTTTGTGGCCTATGTTTCTGGCCTGCTGACGCTGGTTCTGGCGGTCGTTACCCTTCTTGGCATGCTGGCGGCGCCCTGGGTGATTACCGTGACCGCGCCCGGTTTTGCCGACAGCGCGGATAAATTTACCCTGACCACCCAGCTGTTGCGCATCACCTTTCCTTATATTCTGTTGATTTCACTGGCGTCGTTAGCCGGGGCGATCCTTAACACCTGGAACCGTTTTTCCGTTCCCGCCTTCGCTCCGACGTTCCTCAACGTCAGTATGATTGGCTTTGCCCTGTTTGCCGCGCCCTATTTTCACCCGCCTATGCTGGCGATGGCGTGGGCGGTGACCGTCGGCGGGGTGCTGCAGCTGGCCTATCAACTGCCGCATCTGAAAAAAATTGGCATGCTGGTTCTGCCGCGCATTAACCTGAAAGATGCCGGCGCAATGCGGGTGGTCAAGCAGATGGGGCCGGCGATCCTCGGCGTCTCCGTCAGTCAGATTTCATTGATTATCAACACTATCTTCGCCTCGTTCCTGGTGTCAGGTTCGGTGTCGTGGATGTATTACGCGGATCGTCTGATGGAGTTTCCGTCCGGGGTGCTTGGCGTGGCGCTGGGGACTATCCTGCTGCCCTCGCTGTCAAAAAGCTTTGCCAGCGGTAATCATGATGAGTACTGCCGCCTGATGGACTGGGGGCTGCGCCTGTGCTTTTTGCTGGCGTTGCCCAGCGCCGTGGCGCTGGGGATCCTGGCGAAGCCGCTCACCGTTGCGTTGTTCCAGTACGGGAAATTCAACGCTTTTGATGCCGCGATGACCCAACGCGCGCTGGTGGCTTACTCCGTCGGACTGATGGGGCTGATTGTCGTTAAGGTACTGGCGCCGGGCTTTTATTCGCGGCAGGACATTAAAACGCCGGTAAAAATCGCGATCGTTACGCTGATTATGACCCAGGTGATGAACCTGATCTTTATTGGCCCGCTGAAGCATGCCGGGCTGTCGCTGTCTATCGGTCTGGCGGCCTGTCTTAACGCCGGTCTGTTGTACTGGCAGCTGCGCAAACAAAAAATCTTTACTCCGCAGCCGGGATGGTTCTCCTTCCTGCTGCGCCTGGTGGTTGCGGTGCTGGTGATGTCGGCGGCGCTGTTGGGCATGATGTATCTCATGCCGGAGTGGTCGCAGGGTGCTATGCCGTTCCGTCTGCTGCGCCTGATGGCGGTCGTGGCGGTGGGCGTGGTGGCGTATTTTGCCACCTTAATGGCGCTGGGCTTCCGGGTAAAAGAGTTTGCCCGACGTACGGCCTGACGCCAGACGCCGGATTGTAAGAGACCCGTTCCGCATGGCGGAGCGGGTTTTTTTAGCGGACTGGGCGCGCTACGGATGCCAGACGGGCGCTTTCCCGCAGACGAATCGCCAGCGCGATGGCGCCGGTCACCACGGCCAGAATAACGACGCCGTTCCAGCCGGCAACGACGTACAGCCGACTGCCGAGGACCGAGCCGAGCGCCATACCAATGAACACGCCGGTGAACAGCAGGGCGTTCAGGCGGCCGCGGGCCTGCGGCTCGAGGCTGTAAACCAGATTCTGGTGGGCGACCAGGCTGGACTGCAGACCGAGATCGAAGCCGATGGCCGCAAGACCAATCAACAGCAGCTGACCATGTGGCGGCAGTACCGGCATCAGGAACATCAGAGCAAATGAGAGGGTAACCAGCCCCGCGCCCAGCTGAGTGACCCTTCCGGCGCCATATTTATCGGCCAGTCCGCCCGCCAGGGGCGCGGCAAGGGCCCCGGCTGCACCGGCGATGCCGAATCCCCCGGCCACGGCGCTGCCCATCTGATAATGAGCGAGCAGCATCACCGCCAGCGTTGACCAGAAGGCGCTGAAAGCGATGGATAAAAAGCCCTGGGCCACTGCCGCGCGTCGTAACGCAGGATAGCGTTGCCACAGGTGCGCCATGGATTTCATCAGCTGCGGATAGCTTAACGTGGAGTGAATCGCAAAGCGGGGCAGAATACGCCACATCAGCAGACCGATGAGGGCGATACTGACGGCCGCCGCCTGATACATCACCCGCCAACCGAACAGCGCACCGACCAGTCCGCTGACGGTCCGCGAGAGCAGAATTCCCAGCAGCAGGCCGGTCATCACCGTCCCGACCATTTTCCCCTGTTTCCCCGCCGGGGCCAGAATCGCCGCCGCCGGAACAATATCCTGCGCCATCGTCGCGGCCATCCCGATCAATAAGCTGACCACCAGCAGTGACGTGAGCTGGCCCGTCAGGCTACACAGCAGCAGCAGGACCGCCAGCGCCGCGCTTTTCAGCAGAATCAGCGTTCGTCGGTCGTGGCGATCGCCGAGCGGCAGCAGAAACAGAATGCCCAGCGCGTAGCCGGCCTGGGTCAGGGTCGGGACGAGGCCCATCCCTTCAACGCTCAGATGCAGATTGGCCCCCATCAGCGGGAGCAGAGGCTGGGCGTAATAAATAGAAGCCACGCTAAAACCAGCGCCAAGAGCGAGTATAAAAATAATCCAGCCCGCTTCGCGGGAGGAGAGTGGAGTCGGGGTCATGATGAAGTCCTCGTAGATGAGATGGGGCTATTCTTCCCCGAATGCCGCTGGCGCGGTAGATAGCGTGGTGGTAAAACGGTTATACGCTTCACGTATAGAGAAAATGATAATGAAGAGACAGGAACGTATAGATCGCATTGAACTGATGCGGACTTTTATTCGCATCGTCGAGGCCGGTTCACTCTCTTCGGCGGCCCGGCAGCTGGATACCACCCAGGCGACGGTCAGCCGCCGTCTGCAGTCGCTGGAGAGCATGCTCGGTAGTTGACTGATTCTGCGTACAACGCATGCTATGAAGCTCACCGATGATGGCGAGCGCTGTTATCAGCACGCGCGTCAGGTGGTGGATGCCTGGCTGGCGCTGGAGGATGAGATGAGTATCGCGGACGATCGGCCGGTGGGGGTGCTGCGCGTGCGGGCGCCTCATGCTTTTGGTCAGCAGCAGCTGCTGGGTCCGCTGGTCAATTTTCTGCAACGCTATCCGCAGCTGGCGGTGGAGTGGATGCTCAATGACAAAACCGTCGATTTTCTCAGTGATAATATCGATTGCGCGATTCGGGTGGGCGCCGAAGTTGACCCGGCCACGGTATCGGTACAGCTGGCTGAAGTTCCGCGTAGCCTGGTGGTCGCCCCCGCGCTGTTGGCGCAATACCCGGCATTAGCGATACCTCAGGATCTGTCGCGGTTGCCGTGGGTGGCCATCAGCACCTTTTATCAACATGAAGTGGAGTTGCAGCATCAGGAGGATAGCCGGGAGCTGGCGTTTGGTATTGTGCCGTGTCTGAGTACCGATAGCGTGTATGTGGCCCGTAATACGGCGCTGGCGGGGCTGGGCGCGGCTATCGTGTCGAGCTGGGCGGTGGCCGAGGATATTGCCGCCGGTCGGCTGGTTGAGCCGTTTCCGCAGTGGCGGGCCTCTCCGCTGCCGGTCCACCTGGTCTATCCGTGGGCGCGTTATTATCCAACCCGACTGCGAAAGTTTCTCGATCTGATGCGCGAAGTGATGCCGCAGGTTGCCGGGATGCAGCGCCCGGAGGCGGAATAAAAAAAACCGGCCAGAGGCCGGTTTTTTTATGACGTGCTGCGTTTACTCGGCAGGTTGCGGACGGGTAGGTTCCGCCGTCGCCTGATGAGTCGCGCTGTGGCCGCCTGCAGCGCCTTTGCCGTCAAAGGCAAACGACGGGCGAACCCAGTCGCTGTGACGCGGCGCTTCTGGCTCGTAGGCTGGCGCCGGGGCACGCGTCATCGGGGCGGTCGCGTGACGGTGAGACACGATAACCGCTGCCGCTGGCGCGGCGGCCACCACCGGAGCAGGCGCTGATTCGACGACCGGCGCTGTTTCTACCACCGGAGCGGCTTCAACGACCGGCGTCGGCTCGATGGCCTGTGCGGCAGGAACTTCTTGCGCCACAACCGGTGCAGTCTCCTCAACAACGGCTTCAGCGGCAGCTTCCGGCTCGGCAGCAACCGGCGCAACGCTGGTTTCGGCCGTTACAACCGGGGTTTCTGCGGCGATAACGTCCTGCGCGGCGACCTCCGGCTGAACAGTCTGCGCGGCTTCAGCGACGGTCGCTTCGGCTACGACAGGTTGTTCGGCGGCAACAGGCGCTGCCTCGGCAACCGCCGGGGCGACGACTTCTGCGATGGCGGCTTCAGCGACAGCAACCGGCGCGACAGTTTCAGTCACGGACGCCTGAACCTGCTGTTCTTCCTGCTGCTGATCCTGGGCACGGACAACCGGGTAGCGAATCCACACTTTACCTGACGCCATTTCCGGGGATGCGCAGGCTACGGTCAGCGGCATCGGCGATTGGGTCGGGTAACGCTCATCGCGGTAACGACGACGGCGCTGACCGCTGACGCGCAGATGACGCGGCGAGCGACGAGAGCGACGCGGCATACCGTTGGCTTCGCGGGACTCGCTGTTGTCGTCATGGTCGCCATTATGTTCAACGACGGCAGGCAGATCGACTTTCGCCAGTTCCGTGCGCGAAGCGACGGCTTCCGGCTGGACCGCAGCCGCGGTTTCAACAACCTGAGCAGCCGTTTCAGCGACCGCAGATTCAATGCGAACCTTCTGGGATAACTGACGCGGTTTACGTCGGGACATCGTCTGAACGCGTTCTTCCTGTTCGGCTTCCTGCGGGACTACCGGCTCTTCGCGCGTTGGTGCTTTAGCTTCCTGCGGGGCCTGGCGCTTGTCGTCGTTACGACGACGATTACGCTCACGGCGCGGCTGCTGCTCATCGCGCGCTTTGCCTTTTTCTGCATCCTCGGTCACCGTCTGGCGAGATTCACGCGGCTCGACATTCTGCTGCTGCTTCTCGCGACGATTACGGCGGTTTTCCTCGCGGGATTCGCGAGGCTCACGGCCTTCCGTATTTTCAGCACGGTTGTCGCGGTTATCACGGTTATCACGACGATCGTTGCGATCGCGGCGATTGTTGGTCCGCGGTTTACGACGCTCTTGCTGACGTTCCGGTTTCTCTTCGGCTTTCTTCTCTACCTGAGGTTCTGCCGTTTTAGCTTCTTCTGCGCCGGAGAAGATGTTTTTCAGGGCGCCAAAGAAGCGTGAGAGCAGACCAGGCTGCGCCGGCGCGACAGCGGCTACCGCGGGTTTCGCGGCGGCAGGTGCGGCAACAGGAACGTCCTGCTCAGGCGCAGGCGGTACGTCCGGCATCACGAAGGTGGCCAGGGCCGGCTGCTCAGGGCGTTTACGTTCGGCAGGCTCTTCATCCGCAGGCAGCGCCATCTCTTCTTCGTGCAGTTTAGGCAGCAGATAGCTCAGGGTAGAGGTCTCTTCGCCTTTGCGCACGCGCAGCACGGAGTAGTGCGGGGTTTCCATCTGATCGTTCGGGACGATGATCACGCGAACGTCGCCCTGACGGGTTTCAATGGCGCTCACCGCGGCACGTTTTTCGTTCAGCAGGTAGGACGCAATCGGCACAGGCACGATGGCGTGAACTTCCTGGGTGTTCTCTTTCAGCGCTTCTTCTTCAATCAGACGCAGGATAGAGAGCGACAGGGATTCGTTATCACGCACGGTGCCGGTACCGCTACAGCGCGGGCAGACGTGATGGCTGGATTCACCCAGCGACGGGCTCAGGCGCTGACGCGACATTTCGAGCAGACCGAAGCGAGAGATGTGGCTGATCTGGATGCGCGCACGATCCTGGCGCACCGCTTCGCGCAGGCGGTTTTCGACCGCGCGCTGGTGGCGTACCGGCGTCATGTCGATGAAATCGATGACAATCAGGCCGCCGAGGTCACGCAGACGCAGCTGGCGGGCAATCTCATCGGCCGCTTCCAGGTTGGTGTTGAATGCCGTTTCTTCGATGTCGCCGCCGCGGGTGGCGCGAGCGGAGTTGATATCGATAGCGGTTAACGCTTCGGTGCTGTCGATAACGATAGACCCGCCGGAAGGCAGGCGCACTTCGCGCTGGAAGGCGGATTCAATCTGCGATTCGATTTGATAGTGGCTGAACAGCGGAATTTCACCGGTGTACAGTTTGATTTTGCTGCTGAAATCCGGGCGACCCAGTGCGGCGATGTGCTGGCGAGCCAGCTCAAGCACTTTTGGGTTATCGATCAGGATTTCGCCGATATCCTGGCGCAGATAATCACGGAAGGCGCGCACGATGACGTTGCTTTCCTGATGAATCAGGAACGGCGCCGGGCGGCTTTCAGCGGCTTTCTGGATGGCTTCCCAGTGTTTCAGACGGAAGCTCAGGTCCCACTGCAGCGCTTCGGCAGATTTGCCGACGCCGGCGGTGCGTACGATAAGCCCCATGCCGTCCGGCAGCTCAAGGCTGGCCAGCGCTTCTTTCAGTTCGGTACGATCGTCACCCTCGATGCGGCGTGAGATACCGCCCGCGCGCGGGTTATTCGGCATCAGTACCAGATAGCTACCCGCCAGGCTGATAAAGGTGGTGAGCGCGGCGCCTTTGTTGCCACGTTCTTCTTTATCAATCTGCACAATCACTTCCTGACCTTCACGCAGCACATCCTTAATATTCGGACGACCATGAGAATTGTAGTTGGCTGGGAAGTATTCGCGGGCGATTTCTTTGAGGGGGAGGAAACCATGACGCTCGGCGCCGTAATCAACAAACGCGGCTTCAAGGCTAGGTTCAATACGGGTAATTTTGCCTTTGTAGATGTTCGCTTTTTTCTGTTCGTGCCCGGGGCTTTCGATATCCAGGTCGTACAGGCGCTGCCCATCAACAAGGGCGACGCGCAACTCTTCCTGCTGAGTTGCGTTGATTAACATTCTTTTCATCGTAACTTACTCATTATTCTTACATTGACGACTAAGCTGCGGGCAGAGTATTGCCTTGCCGGGGGGAACCGATGGCCTCGTGTCTGTTTCACGTCGCCAACCTCACGGTTGTCGCGCGCTTAAGAGGCGCAGAGTGTCGGTCGCCTGTATTTCAAACGGAAACACAGCGCAATTAGCAGGGGAACAGCCTGGGATGTATCACCAGAGAAGATTCCATTTATACGCGTCATTTTTCAGATTGCTTCTGCGTCGGCTTGCTCGTTCACCCCTGTTACTGACTCACTGATGATGTCAGTTCCGGAGATTCTCTCTTTCGCCGCCTTGGCGCATCCTGAATAATTTTGCGTATATCTCGTCGTCTTTCACGTTACAGAGGTAGTGGCTTAACCTGCTCATCTCAATCAGCGGACTGAGTAGAGCACCCGGGAATACCCGGAGTCGACGCCTTCCTGCGACGTGAAATCCATAGAGGCCTGTACCGGTAAGGACTGCAACCCGCAGCCCGCTAACTGTCTGAAAGATCAATACGTCTTACGCCATTGCTGCGTGGATGATCGGTCAGACAAAATTGGTCATTCCGCTAATTTCTTGTTCTAACAAGATTCAACACGGAAAACGGCATCATTATTCCATTGCTAACCTTGTTATAGCAAGTTGACTTTTACCTTTTATCACCCGGTTACTCACAGTTTTTTCACCAGCGGATACAGATTGTTCTAATAACAAACAAAACGTCGATGAAGCGTTCAATGAAAACCGGATAATGATAAATATAAGCATATAAAAATGAGTGGCGCTAATGCGTCGGGCTATTTAGAATCGCGCACCATGAAAACTGAGACTCCAAGCGTAAAAATGGTTGCCATTACCGCCGATGAAGCGGGGCAACGCATCGATAACTTTTTGCGTACGCAGCTAAAGGGCGTACCGAAGAGCATGATTTATCGCATCCTGCGTAAAGGCGAGGTGCGGGTGAATAAAAAACGCGTCAAGCCGGAATACAAGCTGGAAGCCGGCGACGAAATCCGCATTCCGCCTGTACGGGTTGCCGAGCGTGAAGAAGAGGCCGTCTCCCCGCATCTGCAGAAGGTGTCGGCGCTGGCCGACGTGATTCTGTATGAAGATGACCATATTCTGGTGCTAAATAAACCGTCCGGTACTGCGGTGCACGGCGGCAGCGGCCTGAGTTTCGGCGTCATTGAAGGCCTGCGCGCGCTGCGTCCGGAAGCCCGTTTCCTCGAACTGGTCCACCGCCTTGACCGCGACACCTCCGGCGTACTGCTGGTGGCGAAGAAGCGTTCTGCGCTGCGTTCGCTGCATGAACAGCTACGCGAAAAGGGCATGCAGAAGGATTACCTGGCGCTGGTGCGCGGACAGTGGCAGTCGCACACCAAAGTGGTGCAGGCACCGCTGCTGAAAAACATTCTGCAGAGCGGCGAACGTATCGTGCGCGTCAGTCAGGAAGGAAAACCGTCGGAGACGCGCTTTAAGGTTGAAGAGCGCTATACGCATGCGACCCTGGTGCGCTGCAGCCCGGTTACCGGACGTACCCACCAGATCCGCGTTCATACGCAGTATGCGGGCCACCCGATTGCCTTTGACGACCGCTATGGCGACCGCGAGTTTGACAAACAGCTGGCCGGCACCGGCCTGAATCGGTTGTTCCTCCATGCCGCCGCGCTGAAATTTACTCATCCGGGGAGCGGGGAAGTGATGCGCGTAGAAGCGCCGCTTGATAACCAGTTGAAACGCTGTCTGCAGGTGCTGCGTAATAGCAAATGATCGTCGCGGCGGACGGTGAGTCCGCCGCTATTCCCGGTCGATAAAGGGGATAAAATGAGATTACCGGCTGAGACGAGAAAAGGCGATGGCAAAGAAGCAGGCCAGAACGGCGGTTCCGGCCCGGCAGAATAAACGGCTAGCGCAACAGCGGATTACAGCCTTCCCGGCGTAGCATCTGACACAGGGCGATCAGCGGCAGGCCGACCAGCGTATTCGGATCGCGTCCTTCCAGTCGTTCAAAGAGCGTAATCCCCAGTCCTTCACTTTTAAAACTCCCGGCGCAGTGCAGCGGACGCTCTTTGCGCACATAATTGTCGATTTCCTGGTCGCTTAAGTGGCGGAAATGGACATCAAAGGGCTCACATTCGGTCTGCAGATGGCCGTTGGCGGAATTATAAAGCGCCAGTCCGGTATAAAAGGTCACTATCGTGCCGCTGGCTTTTCTTAACTGCAGGCGCGCATTCTCTTCGCTATGCGGCTTGCCGGTAATTTCGCCATCGAGGACGCAGACCTGATCGGATCCGATAATTAAGTGCTGAGGGTAGCGGGCGGCGAGCGCCTGCGCTTTTGCCTGCGCCAGACGGACTACCAGCTGGCGGGCAGGTTCGCCTGGATGGGGAGTTTCATCGACATCAGGCGCTGCGCAGTCAAACGGCATGGCCAGTTTTTCCAACAACATCCGCCGCCAGGGCGATGTCGATGCCAGAATAAGCTCAGACATATTTTTTCATCCACATATAGCGCTTCGAAGAGCATCATTTTAAACTATGGGCCGCAATGTGTGCGAATAAATGGCGAAAGGCAACCTGAGGCTGCCTTTTTCTTTGACTCTATGACATTACAAAGTTAATATGCGCGCCCTATGCAAAAGGTAAAATTACCCCTGACTCTTGATCCGGTCCGCACGGCTCAAAAACGCCTCGATTACGAAGGTATCTATGCCCGTGATCAGGTTGAACGTGTAGCCGATTCTGTAGTCAGCGTGGACAGCGATGTGGAATGCAGCATGTCGTTCGCTATTGATAATCAGCGCCTTGCCGTTATTACCGGCGATGCAAAGGTATCAGTAACCCTCGAATGTCAGCGTTGCGGGAAACCGTTCCCCCATCATGTCCACACCACGTATTGTTTTAGCCCCGTCAGAAATGACGAACAGGCCGAAGCACTACCGGAAGCGTATGAGCCGATTGAGGTTAACGAATTCGGTGAAATCGACCTGCAAGCGATGGTTGAGGATGAAATCATTCTCTCCTTGCCTGTAGTTCCGGTGCATGATTCTGAACACTGTGAAGTGTCCGACGCGGACATGGTCTTTGGTGAACTGCCTGAAGAGGCACAAAAACCAAATCCATTTGCCGTATTAGCCAGCTTAAAGCATAAGTAATTGAGGAGTAAGGTCCATGGCCGTACAACAGAATAAACCAACCCGTTCCAAACGTGGCATGCGTCGTTCCCATGACGCTCTGACCGCAGTCACCAGCCTGTCTGTAGACAAAACTTCTGGTGAGAAACACCTGCGTCACCACATCACTGCCGACGGTTTCTACCGCGGTCGCAAGGTTATCGCTAAGTAATCACGCACGACTCCATGGATTTCGCGCGGCAAGAGGCGTGAGCGAAAGCATCGCGGTAGCATAGACAACTATGTGACCGGGATGAACGAGCGCAGTCAACATACTTGCAGCGTGAAAGACAAAGAGTATAAGCGTGATGAAGCTTAGCGAGGATTTCCCCAGGTGACTGGGGAATAACCGAACCGGGCAGCGACGATATCTTGACACGTCTAACCCTGGCGTTAGATGTCATGGGGGGCGATTTTGGCCCATCCGTGACAGTGCCTGCAGCACTGCAGGCACTGAACTCTAATTCGCAACTCACACTTCTTTTAGTCGGCGACCCCGACACCATCACGCCATTACTTGCCAAAGCTGATTTCGAACAACGTTCGCGCCTGCAGGTGATCCCTGCGCAGTCAGTTATTGCTAGTGATGCGCGGCCCGCACAGGCGATGCGCAATAGTCGCGGAAGCTCAATGCGCGTGGCGCTGGAGTTAGTAAAAGAAGGGCGGGCGCAAGCCTGCGTCAGCGCGGGGAATACCGGTGCGCTGATGGGACTGGCAAAATTATTGCTCAAACCGATTGAAGGGATTGAGCGTCCGGCGCTGGTGACGGTCTTACCGCATCAGCAAAAGGGCAAAACGGTGGTGCTTGATTTAGGTGCTAACGTGGATTGCGATAGTACGATGCTGGTGCAGTTTGCGGTCATGGGCGCGGTACTGGCCGAAGAAGTGGTCGGCATTGAGAATCCCCGCGTCGCGCTGTTGAACATCGGCGAAGAAGAGATGAAGGGCCTCAACAGTATCCGCGATGCCGCTGCGGTGCTGAAGACGCTGCCGTCGCTGAACTATATCGGCTATCTTGAAGCCAACGAATTATTGACGGGCAAAACCGATGTGTTGGTTTGTGATGGATTCACGGGCAACGTCACATTAAAAACTATGGAAGGTGTTGTCAGAATGTTCCTCTCGCTGCTGAAATCACAGGGTGAGGGCAAAAAACGGTCGTGGTGGCTGCTGTTATTGAAGCGTTGGTTACAAAAAAGCCTGGCAAGGCGATTCAGTCACCTCAACCCCGACCAGTATAATGGCGCCTGTCTGTTAGGATTGCGCGGTTCCGTGATTAAGAGTCATGGTGCTGCCAATCAGCGCGCCTTTAGCGTGGCGATAGAGCAGGCAGTGCAGGCAGTGCAGCGGCAAATTCCTCAGCGGATCGCCGCTCGCCTGGAATCTTTATACCCAGCAGGTTTCGAACTGCCCACCGGCGACAGAAACGGGAACTCCCGGCAGCAACGCGGGACGAACGAAGAAGGCTGACGACCGGCGGTTTGAACAAGGCGGGTATATTACCCAAGAGTGACTGAGCGTACATGTATACGAAGATTATTGGTACCGGCAGTTATCTGCCCGAGCAAGTGCGTACTAACGCCGACCTGGAAAAAATGGTAGAAACGTCTGACGAGTGGATTGTCACTCGTACGGGTATCCGTGAACGTCGTATTGCTGCACCGAATGAAAACGTTGCGACGCTGGGTTTCGAAGCGGCAAAAAATGCGCTGGAGATGGCGGGTGTTAAACCGGAGCAAATTGGTCTGATCGTTGTTGCGACCACCTCGGGGACTCACGCCTTTCCAAGTTCGGCTTGTCAGATTCAGTCTATGCTGGGTATTAATGGCTGCCCGGCCTTTGATGTGGCGGCAGCGTGCGCAGGCTTTACCTACGCGCTGAGCATCGCCGATCAATATGTGAAAAACGGCGCGGTGGACTACGCGCTGGTGATTGGCGCTGACGTTCTGGCGCGCACCTGCGATCCTGACGATCGCGGGACGATCATTATTTTTGGTGATGGCGCGGGAGCCGTGGTGCTGGGCGCTTCTGAAGAGCCGGGGATCATTTCCACCCACCTGCATGCGGATGGCCGCTACGGCGAGCTGTTAACGCTGCCGAACGCCGATCGCATTGAGCCGGAAAATCCTGTCTATCTGACGATGGCGGGCAACGAAGTGTTTAAGGTTGCCGTGACCGAACTGGCGCACATTGTTGATGAGACGCTGGCGGCTAACAATCTCGATCGCTCGGCGCTGGACTGGCTGGTACCGCATCAGGCTAACCTGCGAATTATCAGCGCGACGGCAAGAAAACTGGGGATGTCGATGGATAACGTGGTGGTGACGCTCGATCGTCACGGCAATACCTCCGCGGCTTCCGTTCCCTGTGCGCTGGATGAAGCAGTTCGCGACGGCCGCATCCAGCGTGGTCAGCTGATTCTGCTGGAAGCCTTTGGTGGCGGTTTCACCTGGGGTTCCGCGCTGGTTCGTTTTTAGTATAAGGATTTAGACATGACGCAATTTGCTTTTGTGTTCCCGGGACAAGGTTCTCAGACGGTTGGCATGTTGTCTGACATGGCAGCAGCGTATCCGGTTATCGAAGAAACTTTCCGTGAAGCCTCTGCGGCGTTGGGTTACGATCTGTGGGCGCTTGCTCAGCAGGGCCCGGCGGAAGAACTGAACAAAACCTGGCAGACTCAGCCTGCGCTGCTGACCGCTTCCGTGGCGCTGTATCGCGTCTGGCAGCAGCAGGGCGGCAAGACCCCGGCTCTGCTGGCAGGTCATAGCCTGGGTGAGTATTCCGCGCTGGTTTGCGCCGGCGTGATTGATTTTGCCGACGCGGTGCGTCTGGTCGAGATGCGCGGCAAATTTATGCAGGAAGCCGTCCCGGAAGGGACCGGCGCGATGTCCGCGATTATCGGTCTGGACGATGCGTCGATTGCCAAAGCCTGCGCAGAGTCCGCTGAAGGGCAGGTCGTGGCCCCGGTCAACTTTAACTCACCGGGCCAGGTCGTGATTGCCGGTAACAAAGAGGCTGTAGAACGTGCAGGTGCGGCTTGTAAAGCTGCCGGCGCTAAACGGGCGCTGCCGCTGCCGGTGAGCGTCCCGTCCCACTGCGCGCTGATGAAGCCTGCGGCGGAAAAACTGGCCGTTGAACTGCAAAACATCACTTTTAACGCACCGCTTATTTCGGTGGTGAACAACGTTGATGTGAAGTGTGAAACGGCGCCAGACGCGATTCGCGATGCGCTGATTCGCCAGCTGTACAGCCCGGTTCAGTGGACTAAAACCGTTGAGTTTATGGCATCCCAGGGCGTAGAACACCTGTATGAAGTGGGGCCGGGTAAAGTCCTCACCGGCCTGACCAAACGTATTGTTGACACCCTGACCGCTTCCGCGCTTAACGAGCCAGCAGCGATGTCTGCGGCGCTTGAGCAATAAAAGAGGAATACCATGAGTTTTGAAGGAAAAATCGCGCTGGTTACCGGTGCAAGTCGCGGCATTGGCCGCGCAATCGCAGAAACGCTTGTCGCCCGTGGTGCGAAAGTGATCGGCACGGCCACCAGCGAGAGCGGTGCGCAGGCGATCAGCGATTACCTCGGTGCCAATGGCAAAGGTATGCTGTTGAATGTGACCGATGCGGCATCTATCGAATCGGTACTGGGAAATATTCGCGCAGAGTTTGGTGAAGTGGATATCCTGGTTAATAATGCCGGTATTACTCGTGATAACCTGTTAATGCGGATGAAAGATGATGAGTGGAACGATATTATCGAAACCAACCTGTCATCAGTTTTCCGTCTGTCAAAAGCAGTAATGCGCGCTATGATGAAAAAGCGTCACGGGCGCATTATTACTATCGGTTCTGTGGTCGGTACCATGGGAAATGCTGGTCAGGCCAACTACGCTGCGGCGAAAGCGGGTCTGATTGGTTTTAGTAAATCGCTGGCACGTGAAGTCGCGTCCCGCGGTATTACTGTTAACGTTGTTGCTCCGGGCTTTATTGAAACGGACATGACGCGTGCGCTGTCTGAAGAGCAGCGTGCGGGTATTCTGGCGCAAGTTCCTGCGGGTCGCCTCGGCGATGCAAAAGAAATCGCCAGTGCGGTTGCGTTCTTAGCTTCTGACGAAGCAGGTTACATCTCTGGTGAAACCCTGCACGTCAATGGCGGAATGTATATGGTCTGACCGAGATTTGCGCAAAACGCTCAGGAACCACTCAGTCTGTGTGGTCCCGAATGCGGTTTTGTGCAAAATGATTTGCGTTCTGAGGGCAAACACCCGCAAAATAGCGTAAAATCGTGGTAAGACCTGCCGGGATTTAGTTGCAAATTTTTCAACATTTTATACACTACGAAAACCATCGCGAAAGCGAGTTTTGATAGGAAATTTAAGAGTATGAGCACTATCGAAGAACGCGTTAAGAAAATTATCGGCGAGCAGCTGGGCGTTAAGCAGGAAGAAGTTACCAACAATGCTTCCTTCGTTGAAGACCTGGGCGCTGATTCTCTTGACACCGTTGAGCTGGTAATGGCTCTGGAAGAAGAGTTTGATACTGAGATTCCGGACGAAGAAGCTGAGAAAATCACCACTGTTCAGGCTGCCATTGATTACATCAACGGTCACCAGGCGTAAGTGAACATCTCCAGGCGGTCATTCGACCGCCTGAGTTTTATCTTTTTGTCCCACAAGAATCTATTTTCCCTCCCTGGAGGACAACCGTGTCTAAGCGTCGTGTAGTTGTGACCGGACTGGGCATGTTGTCTCCTGTCGGCAATACCGTAGAGTCTACCTGGAAAGCTCTCCTTGCCGGTCAGAGTGGCATCAGCCTGATCGACCATTTCGATACTAGCGCCTATGCAACAAAATTTGCTGGCTTAGTAAAGGATTTTAACTGTGATGACATTATCTCGCGCAAAGAACAGCGCAAGATGGATGCCTTCATTCAATATGGAATTGTTGCAGGCTGGCAGGCCATGCAGGATTCTGGTCTTGAAGTAACGGAAGAGAACGCAACCCGCATCGGTGCCGCTATTGGTTCCGGCATTGGCGGTCTCGGCCTGATCGAGGAAAACCACAGTTCGTTAACCAACGGCGGACCTCGTAAGATCAGCCCGTTCTTTGTACCGTCGACAATTGTTAACATGGTGGCCGGACATTTGACCATCATGTTTGGTCTGCGTGGGCCGAGTATCTCTATCGCGACCGCTTGTACTTCCGGCGTACACAATATTGGTCAGGCTGCGCGTATCATTGCGTATGGCGATGCAGACGCAATGGTGGCCGGCGGTGCGGAAAAAGCCAGTACCCCGCTTGGCGTGGGCGGCTTTGGTGCCGCGCGTGCGCTCTCAACCCGCAACGACAATCCGCAGGCGGCAAGCCGTCCGTGGGATAAAGATCGTGACGGTTTTGTGCTGGGCGACGGTGCGGGTATGGTCGTGCTGGAAGAGTACGAGCACGCCAAAAAACGCGGCGCGAAAATTTACGCGGAAATCGTCGGCTTTGGTATGAGCAGCGATGCTTACCATATGACGTCTCCTCCGGAGAATGGCGCCGGTGCGGCCCTGGCGATGGTGAATGCCATCCGCGATGCAGGGATTGAACCTGGCCAGATTGCTTACGTCAATGCGCACGGCACCTCGACGCCGGCGGGCGATAAAGCAGAAACTCAGGCGGTTAAGTCTGTCTTCGGCGATGCGGCGAGCCGCGTGATGGTCAGCTCAACCAAATCAATGACCGGGCACCTGCTGGGCGCCGCCGGAGCAGTAGAATCAATCTACTCCATTCTGGCGCTGCGCGATGGCGTGGTTCCGCCGACCATCAACCTGGATAATCCGGATGACGGTTGTGACCTCGACTTCGTTCCGCACGAAGCGCGTCAGGTTTCCGGTATGGAGTACGCGCTGTGTAACTCCTTCGGCTTTGGTGGCACCAACGGTTCACTGATCTTTAAAAAGATCTAAACCCGTTGCGCTTGCCGCTAAATTCTGACTCAGGCCTGCATAAAATGCGGGCCTTCTTTTTTCTTCAGCTTTCTCTGCTTGTCCTGCGTAATTCATCCTGAGACACTGACAGGCCACCGATAAGGAGCCGCTATGTTCTTGATTAATGGCATTGAACAGGACACCCTCGCCGCCAGTGACCGGGCAATTCAGTTCGGCGACGGGTGCTTTACTACCGCGCGTATCGTGGAACATAAAGTGCAGATGTTGCCCGCCCACCTTCGTCGTTTGCAACTGGCCTGCGCGGCGCTGATGATTCCCTACGCGCAATGGCCGCAGCTGGAAGCTGAAATGCAGCGCCTGGCGCATGAACAGCAAAGCGGCGTGCTGAAAGTGATACTGACGCGGGGCGCGGGTGGTCGCGGCTACAGCGGTGCAAACTGCCAGTCGCCCACGCGTATTCTCAGCGTTTCAGCGTATCCGGCCCATTATGCGCGCTGGCAAGAAGCTGGCGTTACGCTGACGCTAAGCCCGGTTCACCTCGGGCGTAATCCATTGCTGGCCGGGCTGAAGCATCTGAACCGACTGGAACAAGTGTTGATCCGCTCTCATCTTGAGCAGACGGACGCCGATGAAGCGCTGGTTCTTGACAGCGACGGGTGGCTTACGGAATGCTGTGCCGCGAATCTGTTCTGGCGCAAGGGGAGGGATGTGTTTACGCCACGTCTCGATCACGCCGGCGTCAATGGCATTATGCGTCAGCATTGTATCGCGCAACTGGCACAATCGCCGTTTCGCGTTGTCGAAGTCACAGCGCGCGCTGATGCGTTGCGAGACGCCGATGAAGTGCTGATATGCAATGCGCTGATGCCGCTGATACCGGTTCGCCGCTGGGACGAGACATACTGGTCCTCGCGAGAGCTTTATCATTTTTTAGCCCCACTGTGTGAGCTGTCTGGTTAGTCATGAAGAAAATGTTACGATTTATCCTGCTGTTGTTGGTCGTGCTGGGCATTGCCGCAGGCGCAGGCATCTGGAAAGTTCGTCAGCTTGCGCAGAGCAAGTTGCTGATAAAAGAAGAGACTATCTTCACCTTAGAGGCCGGTACCGGGCGCATGGCGCTGGGTGAGCAACTGTATGGCGACAAGGTGATCAACCGGCCGCGGGTATTCCAGTGGTTGCTGCGTCTTGAACCCGAATTATCCCACTTCAAAGCCGGTACCTACCGCTTCATGCCGAACATGACGGTACGTGACATGCTGCAACTGCTGGGCAGCGGCAAAGAGGCCCAGTTCCCGCTGCGGTTTGTGGAGGGGATGCGGGTGAGCGACTACCTGCGTCAGCTGCGCGATGCGCCGTACATCAAACATACGCTGGCAGACGACCGTTACGAAACGGTTGCCGAGGCGCTTAACCTCGAACATGCGGACTGGGTTGAAGGCTGGTTCTGGCCAGATACCTGGATGTATACCGCCCATACCAGCGATGTGGCGATCCTCAAGCGCGCGCATCAGAAGATGGTTGCGCAGGTCGAAAAAGCCTGGGAAGGGCGGATGGATAATCTGCCGTACAAAGATCAGAACCAGCTGCTGACCATGGCGTCCATTATTGAAAAAGAGACGGCGGTTGCCGCAGAACGCGACCGCGTGGCGTCGGTATTTATCAATCGTCTGCGCATCGGCATGCGTCTGCAGACCGACCCGACCGTGATCTACGGTATGGGAGAGCGTTATACTGGCAAGCTGACCCGCAAAGATCTGGAGACGCCGACGGCATACAATACCTACGCGATCGGCGGTTTGCCGCCGGGGCCCATCGCCGTACCGGGAGAAGCCTCTCTGAACGCCGCGGCGCATCCGGCGAAAACGCCTTATCTCTATTTTGTTGCCGATGGTAAAGGCGGGCATACGTTTAATACCAATCTGGCCAGCCACAACCGCTCGGTACAGGATTATCTGAAAGTACTTAAGGAAAAAAATGCGCAGTAACTATATCGTTATCGAAGGCCTGGAAGGTGCAGGGAAGACCACCGCGCGCAATCTGGTGGTGGAGGCGCTGCAGGAGTCGGGTATCAGCGATCTGGTGTTTACCCGTGAGCCGGGCGGCACAATTCTGGCCGAGAAGCTGCGCAGCCTGGTGCTGGATATTCAATCCACCGGCGATGAAGTGATTAATGACAAAGCCGAAGTGCTGATGTTTTACGCCGCCCGCGTTCAACTGGTCGAGACGGTGATCAAACCCGCTCTGGCAAACGGCCAGTGGGTGATTGGCGATCGTCACGACCTGTCGACCCAGGCCTATCAGGGCGGCGGTCGCGGTATCGACCAGACGATGCTGGCTACGCTACGCGATGCGGTACTGGGCGATTTTCGCCCGCACCTGACGCTGTATCTGGACGTGACGCCGGAGGTGGGCCTGAAGCGCGCGCGCGCGCGCGGCGAACTCGATCGTATTGAACAAGAATCGCTGGATTTCTTCAATCGTACCCGCGCGCGCTACCTTGAGCTGGCGGCGCAAGATCCCACTATCCACACCATCGATGCGACGCAGTCGCTGGAAGCCGTCGCAAGCGATATCAGAGCGGTTATCAGCCGCTGGGTCGCGGAGCAAAGCGCATGAAATGGTACCCATGGTTACGCCCGTCATTTGAACAATTAGTCGCCGGCTATCAGGCTGGACGGGGTCACCATGCGTTACTACTTCAGGCCTTGCCTGGCATGGGGGGCGAGGCGCTGATCTATGCGCTGTGCCGCTATCTCATGTGCCGCCAGCCGCAAGGAAATAAAAGCTGCGGGCAGTGTCACAGTTGCCAGCTGATGCAGGCTGGCACGCACCCCGATTACTACACCCTGGCACCGGAAAAAGGCAAAAGCGCCCTCGGCATTGACGCCGTGCGTGACGTTAACGAAAAGCTTTATGAGCGTTCCCGCCTTGGCGGCGCCAAAGTAGTGTGGACAGGCGATGCGGCCTTGTTAACGGATGCGGCGGCGAATGCCCTGTTAAAAACGCTGGAAGAGCCGCCGGAAAACACCTGGTTTTTCCTCGCCTGTCAGGAGCCCGCGCGGTTGCTGGCCACGCTGCGTAGCCGCTGTCGCCTCCATCATCTTGCGCCGCCGTCAGAGTCCTACGGGCTGGCGTGGCTGGAACGCGAGGTGACGATGCCGCAGGAGGCGCTGCTCTCCGCGCTGCGTCTGAGCGCGAATGCGCCTGCGGCGGCGCTGGATCTGCTGCAGGAGAGTCACTGGGCTTCCCGGCAGCAGTTGATCCAGTCGCTGGCGGGGGTCTTAAGCAGCGGCGACTGGCTGGCGCTGCTGCCGATACTGAATCACGAACAGGCTGCGGTTCGTTTGCACTGGCTGGCATCGCTGCTGCTGGATGCACAAAAACGGCAGCAGGGAATCACCCTGGTGAGCAACCCTGATGCCTGGACGCTGGTCAATCAGCTGGCGCAGACGCTGCCTGCCGCCCGTTTGCAGGCGATCGCACGCGACGTCAGCGCCTGCCGGGACCAGCTGTTGAACGTGGTTGGCGTCAACCGCGAACTGCTGCTAACCGAGCGCCTTCTGCGCTGGGAACATTACCTGCAACCTGGGACGGTACTTCCCGTATCCCACCTCTGAGCGAGACATTATGTTTTTAGTCGACTCCCACTGCCATCTGGATGGTCTGGATTATCAAACGCTGCACAAAGACGTAGACGATGTGCTGGCGAAAGCCGCTGCCCGCGATGTGAAGTTTTTCCTCGCCGTGGCCACGACGCTGCCGGGATACCGCGGAATGCGTGAGTTGGTCGGCCCGCGCGACAATGTGGTTTTCTCCTGCGGCGTCCATCCGCTTAATCAGGATGAAGAGTACGATGTTGACGAGCTGCGCAAGCTGGCGGCGGAAGAGGGGGTTGTGGCAATGGGGGAAACCGGGCTGGACTATTTTTACACCCCGGAAACCAAACCCCGTCAGCA
This sequence comes from Raoultella sp. T31, assembly GCF_002806725.1. Lineage (NCBI taxonomy): Bacteria > Pseudomonadati > Pseudomonadota > Gammaproteobacteria > Enterobacterales > Enterobacteriaceae > Klebsiella > Raoultella sp. T31. The sequence goes on along the minus strand of NZ_PIBO01000025.1, from coordinate 30,445 downwards.
GGCCTCCTTCCGCGATCATATCCGCATTGGCCGCGAACTAAACAAGCCGGTTATCGTGCATACCCGCGAAGCCCGCGCCGACACGCTGGCTATTTTGCAGGAAGAAAAAGTGACGGATTGCGGTGGCGTACTACACTGTTTCACTGAGGACAGGGAGACCGCCGGTAAATTGCTGGATATGGGGTTCTATATCTCGTTTTCCGGTATCGTCACCTTCCGCAATGCCGAGCAGCTGCGCGATGCCGCGCGCTATGTTCCGCTTGACCGCCTGCTGGTGGAAACCGACTCGCCGTACCTGGCGCCGGTCCCGCATCGCGGTAAAGAGAACCAGCCGGCAATGGTACGCGATGTGGCGGAATACATGGCGGTACTGAAGGGCGTTTCGCTTGAGCAACTTGCGCAACAGACCACGCAAAATTTCGCCAGCCTGTTCCACATTGACCCCGCCAGACTGTAACCTGCCGATCTTTCTATTATTTTAAGGCTCGTAATTAATAAATAAAGCGAGTAAAGTTCACCGCCACAAAAGGGGCGGTGACGTGCTTTTGGTTACATTTAGATACAGATTATGTAAGTTGATGTAAACTTTCCCACGCCGACTGATTGAAACGTGATAGCCGTCAAACAATCATTCCGCCAATTATTTTACTCTGTGTAATAAATAAAGGGCGCTTAGATGTCCTGTCCACTGCACGGTTCTCCCCCCGTGCCAATGCGTGAAAACGTAAAAAGCACCAAATACTCAGGAGCACTCTCAATTATGTTTAAGAATGCATTTGCTAACCTGCAGAAGGTCGGTAAATCGCTGATGCTGCCGGTCTCCGTACTGCCTATCGCAGGTATCCTGCTGGGCGTCGGTTCCGCAAACTTCAGCTGGCTGCCAGCCGTTGTTTCCCACGTTATGGCAGAAGCAGGCGGTTCAGTCTTTGCCAATATGCCATTGATCTTCGCTATCGGTGTGGCGCTTGGCTTCACCAATAACGACGGCGTATCTGCGCTGGCTTCTGTTGTTGCTTACGGCATCATGGTGAAAACCATGGCGGTCGTTGCGCCGCTGGTTCTGCATTTACCTGCGGAAGAAATTGCGGCCAAACACCTGGCTGATACCGGCGTACTCGGCGGTATTATCTCTGGTGCTATTGCAGCGTACATGTTCAACCGCTTCTACCGTATCAAGCTGCCTGAATATCTGGGCTTCTTTGCGGGCAAGCGTTTTGTTCCGATTATCTCCGGTCTTGCCGCTATTTTCACCGGCGTGATCCTGTCCTTCATCTGGCCACCGATCGGCTCTGCTATCCAGACCTTCTCTCAGTGGGCGGCATACCAGAACCCGGTAGTAGCCTTCGGTATCTACGGCTTCATCGAACGCTGCCTGGTACCGTTTGGTCTGCACCACATCTGGAACGTTCCTTTCCAGATGCAGATTGGTGAATACACCAACGCGGCAGGTCAGGTGTTCCACGGCGATATCCCTCGTTATATGGCAGGCGACCCGACTGCGGGTAAACTGTCCGGCGGCTTCCTGTTTAAAATGTACGGCCTGCCGGCTGCCGCTATCGCCATTTGGCACTCCGCTAAGCCGGAAAACCGCGCGAAAGTGGGCGGTATCATGATCTCCGCAGCGTTGACCTCGTTCCTGACCGGTATCACCGAGCCGATCGAGTTCTCCTTCATGTTCGTTGCGCCGATTCTGTACGTTATCCACGCAATTCTTGCCGGTCTGGCCTTCCCGATCTGTATTCTGCTGGGTATGCGTGATGGTACGTCGTTCTCTCACGGCCTGATCGACTTCATCGTCCTGTCTGGTAACAGCAGCAAACTGTGGCTGTTCCCGATCGTCGGTATCTGCTACGCCATCGTCTACTACGTTATCTTCCGCGTGCTGATTAAAGCACTGGACCTGAAAACTCCGGGTCGTGAAGATACCACTGAAGACAGCAAAGTCGGTGCGACCAGCGAAATGGCTCCGGCACTGATTGCTGCGTTCGGCGGTAAAGACAATATCACTAACCTTGATGCATGCATCACCCGTCTGCGCGTCAGCGTGGCCGACGTCGCGAAAGTTGATCAGGCTGGCCTGAAAAAACTGGGCGCTGCCGGTGTGGTTGTTGCTGGTTCAGGCGTTCAGGCAATCTTCGGCACCAAATCCGATAACCTGAAAACTGAAATGGATGAATACATCCGCAGCAACTAAGTTGTGATGTGGGGAGACTAAGGCAGCCAAATGGCTGCCTTTTTTATGCTCTCAATCCGGCGGATGAAACCGCAGGCGCGTATCGGGGCAAAAAAGAGAGGTCGGCGAGCGTCTTTAATACGTCTGCTGCTGTCGGAAGGGCGCTTAAGCGCGCGCGGCGGAAAGCCGCAAGCCGCGATATGATGAATCCATCGGCAGCTAGCATCGTCGCGACATAAGAAAAAGCGCATTCAGGTTGAAAGAGAGGGAGCAACTCGCTCATACTCTTAGGCGAGTCCTGTGCATCCGCGTTTATCTGCAGAGGCAGGCCAGAGCACGGTATAAAAATTAATAAGGAATCAGTCATGGCAGAAGAAACGATTTTTAGCAAAATCATTCGCCGGGAGATCCCGTCGGATATGGTTTATCAGGATGAACGGGTGACCGCATTTCGCGATATTTCCCCGCAGGCGCCGACCCACATTCTGATTGTCCCCAATATCCTGATTCCTACCGTCAACGATGTCACCGCTGAACATGAACTGACGCTGGGGCGCATGATGACCGTTGCGGCGAAAATTGCGCGTGACGAAGGTCTTGCTGATGATGGCTATCGTCTGATTGTTAATTGCAACCGCCACGGCGGCCAGGAAGTCTACCATATCCATATGCACCTGCTGGGCGGTCGCCCGCTGGGTCCGATGCTGGCTCACAAAGGTTAATCGATGCGCGCAGCTCATTTCGGCTCGCTTCTGGCGGCTGTGCTCCTGGTCGGGTGCGGTTCCCATGCGGAAATCCCCGTTGCTGAACAGCAGACGCTGGTGATGGAATCCAACGTGCTGGCGGCGGGCATCAGCGCCGATGCGCCAGAGGTTACGGCCTCCGAGATTCAGGCTACCGCCACCTCCAGGCTGTTTAATGAACGCCAGCAACCGATCACCGTGCATTACCGCTTCTTCTGGTATGACGCCAGAGGGCTGGAAATGCATCCGCTGGAGCCGGCCCGTAGCATCACGGTGCCTGCGCACTCTTCTGTCACCTTGTACGGTAGCGCGAATATTTTGGGGGCGCATAAGGCCCGCCTGTATCTTTATCTGTAAGGGGTAATTGTAATGATTAAAATGTGTCGCTACGCGTTAATTACGGCACTGGCGATATTCCTTGCTGGGTGCGTGGGGCAACGTCAGGAGCCCGCTCCCGTTGAGGAGGCGCAGCCGAAGCCAACGCAGCCCGCGCAACCGCAGCCGACGGTGCCAACCGTGCCGACGGTTCCGTCTATTCCGGGGCAGCCGGGGCCGATTGAACACGAGCAGCAGCCGGCACAGCCAGCGCCGCGCGTGCGTCATTATGACTGGAATGCGGCGGTACAGCCGATGGTGGGGCAAATGCTGCAGGCGGGCGGCGTCAATGCGGGGAGTATTCTGTTGGTCGACAGCGTGAATAACCGCACCAACGGCACGCTAAACGCCGCCGACGCGACGGCGGCATTGCGCAATGCCCTGAGCGGGAACGGCAAATTCACGCTGGTGTCCGCTCAGCAGCTGGGCGTGGCAAAACAGCAGCTAGGTTTATCCCCGCAGGATAGTCTCGGCAGCCGTAGCAAAGCGATGGGGATTGCCCGCACAGTGGGCGCTCAGTACGTGCTGTACTCGAACGCGACCGGCAACGTCAATTCACCTGAGCTGAAAATGCAGCTGATGCTGGTTCAGACTGGCGAGATTATTTGGTCAGGTAAAGGTGCCGTTCAGCAACAGTAAACTGACGCGCGATGAGGTATTGTCGCGCTTTTTCCCCCGCTATGCACCTGTCGCCGGCCTGGGCCAGAATGGCCTGAGCGGCGGCTGCTGTATTATCAGCGATGGTGTCCGGCGGCTGGTTCTGCGCCAGCCGCACGACTCTGACGCGCCCGTCCGTGAATTTCTCCGCCAGTACCGTACTCTGTCTCGCCTGCCGACGACCGTGGTCCCCGCACCGCTTTTCTATGCGCCGGGCTGGCTGGTGGTGGAATATTGCGACGGTGAGATGAAAAGCGCGCTCCCGGAGTGCCCGCAGCTGGCAGGGTTATTGTATCATCTGCACCGGCAGCCGCGTCTGGGCTGGCGTGTGGTGCTGGCACCGCTGCTTGAACGCTACTGGCTGGCGTGTGATCCAGCGCGGCGTACACCGCGATGGCTACGTTGGCATAAGCGTTTGTTACAGCGCGGGGAGCCTCATCCTCTGCGGCTGGCGCCGCTACATATGGATGTGCATGCCGGCAATATTGTCCATACCAAAACAGGGCTGCGGTTGATCGACTGGGAATATGCGGGCGATGGCGATATTGCGCTGGAGCTGGCCGCGGTGTGGGTTGCGCCGGCAGAGCATCGTCAGCTGGTCGCCGCATATGCCCGGCGGGCGCGCATTGATGAGTGGCTGCTGTGGCGACAGGTACAACGCTGGCGTCCGTGGGTCATTTTGCTGATGGCCGGCTGGTATGAACGCCGTTGGCAGCAGACCGGCGACCGGCAGTTTATCACGCTGGCAGATGAAACATGGTGTCAGTTAGACAAAGAATGAAAAGGATAAGAGAGGTCAGTGTGGGTCCGGTAATGTTGGATGTCGAAGGGTTTGAACTGGATGCGGAAGAGCGTGAGATTCTCGCCCATCCGCTGGTAGGCGGACTGATTTTATTCACCCGCAACTATCACGATCCGGCCCAGCTGCGGGAGCTGGTGCGCCAGATCCGCGAGGCCTCGCGCAATCACCTGGTGGTGGCCGTCGATCAGGAAGGCGGCCGCGTGCAGCGCTTTCGCGAGGGCTTTACCCGCCTGCCGGCCGCGCAATCTTTCGCCGCGCTGCTGGGGATGGAAGAGGGCGGCGCGCTGGCGGCTCAGGCCGGTTGGCTGATGGCCAGCGAGATGATCGCGATGGATATCGATATCAGCTTTGCGCCGGTTCTTGATGTCGGCCACATCAGTGCCGCGATCGGCGAACGCGCTTATCATGAGGATCCGGATAAAGCGCTGGCTATCGCCCGCCGCTTTATCGACGGTATGCACGAGGCGGGGATGAAAACCACCGGGAAACACTTCCCGGGACACGGCGCCGTGACCGCAGATTCGCATAAAGAGACGCCGCGGGATCCGCGGGCTGAAGCCGAGATTCGGGCCCGGGATATGGCGGTTTTCCGCACCCTGGTGGCGGAACATCGTCTCGACGCCATTATGCCCGCCCACGTTATTTACAGCGATGTGGATCCGCGCCCGGCCAGCGGTTCAGCGCACTGGCTGAAGACGGTATTGCGCGGCGAGTTAGGTTTTGACGGCGTAATTTTCTCTGACGACCTGTCGATGGAGGGGGCGGCGATCATGGGCAGCTATGCCGAACGCGGGCAGGCATCGCTGGATGCCGGTTGCGATATGATCCTGGTCTGCAATAATCGTAAGGGGGCGGTCAGCGTGCTGGATAACCTGTCGCCGATCAAAGCAGAGCGTGTTACGAAATTGTATCATAAAGGCTCATTTACCCGTCAGGAGTTAAGGGATTCTGCCCGTTGGAAGACGGTTAATGCGCAGCTGGAGCAGCTCCACGCGCGTTGGCAAGAGGCGAAGTCTGCGTAATTGACCTGAAGTCTGGTGAGGATACGATGATTATCTATTTACACGGTTTTGACTCAAACAGTCCCGGAAACCATGAGAAGGTGCTGCAGCTGCAGTTTATCGATCCCGATGTGCGTCTGATAAGCTACAGCACGCGGCACCCAAAACATGATATGCAGCACTTGTTAAAAGAAGTCGATAAAATGCTGCAGCTCAATACTGACGATCGGCCGCTGATTTGCGGCGTCGGCCTGGGCGGCTATTGGGCGGAACGGATTGGTTTCCTTTGCGATGTGCGTCAGGCCATTTTTAACCCCAATCTGTTTCCCGCGGAAAACATGGAAGGCAAGATCGACAGGCCTGAAGAGTACGCTGATATCGGGACCAAGTGCGTCAACAATTTCCGCGAGAAAAACCGCGATCGCTGTCTGGTGGTACTCTCCCGCCAGGACGAGGCGCTGGACAGCCAGCGTTCGGCTGACCTGCTGCATCACTACTATGAAATCATCTGGGATAATGAGCAGACCCACAAGTTCAAGAACATCTCACCTCATCTGCAGCGGATAAAAGCCTTTAAGACGCTAGGCTGAGTCACTCCTCCGCAGCGGCCCGTCGTAGAGACATACGACGGGCTTTTTTTATGTCGCCAATAGTGGCATGGTTAAAAAACAGGCGGTAAAACTTGATGCATATCAATTTTGGTATGACCAATGACCCGTTCATGGTATTCTCAATTTCGCTGAATGGTTTCACTGCTGTAACTTGTTGTTAAATAAGAGCTATTTGTATAACTTTTAATTAACAATTGGTTAATATTTTTAGGGGGTCTCGTGACTACACCATTGAAAAAAATCGTAATCGTAGGTGGCGGCGCCGGTGGACTGGAACTGGCGACTCAGCTGGGTGGAAAGCTGGGGCGTAGCAAAAAAGCGAAAATCACGCTGGTGGATCGTAACCATAGCCATCTGTGGAAGCCGTTGCTGCATGAAGTGGCGACCGGTTCGCTCGATGAAGGTGTTGATGCGCTGAGCTATCTGGCCCATGCCCGCAACCACGGTTTCCAGTTCCAGCTGGGTTCAGTGGTGGATATTAACCGTGAAGCGAAAACCATTACGCTGTCTGAGCTGCGTGACGAGAAGGGCGAGCTGCTGGTTGCCGAGCGCAAGCTGCCGTACGACACGCTGGTGATGGCGCTGGGCAGTACCTCTAACGACTTTAATACCCCGGGCGTCAAAGAGAACTGTATTTTCCTTGATAACCCGCATCAGGCCCGTCGCTTCCATCAGGAAATGCTGAACCTGTTCCTGAAATACTCGGCTAACCTCGGCGCCAACGGCAAAGTCAATATCGCGATCGTCGGCGGCGGGGCGACCGGCGTTGAACTCTCGGCTGAGCTGCATAATGCGGTAAAACAACTGCACAGCTACGGTTATAAAGGGCTGACCAACGAAGCATTGAATGTCACCCTGGTTGAAGCGGGTGAGCGTATTCTCCCTGCGCTGCCGCCGCGTATTTCCGGCGCCGCTCACAGTGAGCTGACCAAGCTTGGCGTGCGCGTTCTGACGAAAACCATGGTAACCAGCGCCGATGCGAACGGCCTGCACACCAAAGACGGCGAGTTTATTAATGCCGACCTGATGGTGTGGGCGGCAGGGATCAAAGCGCCGGACTTTATGAAAGAGATCGGCGGTCTGGAAACCAACCGCATTAACCAGCTGGTGGTTCAGCCAACGCTGCAAACGACGCTGGACCCGGATATTTATGCCATTGGCGACTGCGCCTCCTGCGCGCGTGCGGAAGGCGGATTTGTGCCGCCGCGCGCCCAGGCGGCCCACCAGATGGCAACCTGCGCGCTGAATAATATTCTGGCGCAGATGAAAGACAAACCGCTGAAATCCTACGTCTATAAAGATCACGGTTCGCTGGTTTCGCTCTCCAACTACTCAACCGTGGGGAGCCTGATGGGCAACCTGATGCGCGGTTCGATGATGGTCGAAGGGCGTATTGCGCGTTTCGTCTATATCTCTTTGTACCGTATGCACCAGATTGCGCTGCACGGCTACTGTAAGACCGGTCTGATGATGCTGGTAGGTCGCATCAACCGCATCATTCGCCCGCGCCTGAAGTTGCACTGATTGTCTGTTCGCCCCGTTCCCGGATTGTGCCGCCAGGCCAGTTCGGGATGGCGGGCGGCGACGCAGGTTGAGCCGGTCAGCGCCTTGCCGGCTCAATGACAGAATTTCCGTCTGTCATCTCGCGCATAACATCTCAGATTCCTCTGAATCCACGCCATTTGCCGCTTTTCCCCGCATTTTTCATCCGCTTTCTCATTTGCAAGGTCCCCGGGTCGATAGCAAAATTGTTTCTATCAGCAACAAGGGAGGATACCCCGTGAATAAATCAATGTTGGCGGGTATAGGGATTGGCGTGGCTGCCGCGCTGGGTGTTGCAGCTGTCGCTGGTCTTAACGTCTTAGATCGTGGCCCGCAATATGCGCAAGTGGTGTCCAGTACACCGATAAAAGAGACCGTAAAAACTCCGCGTCAGGAATGTCGCAACGTCACCGTGACCCATCGTCGTCCGGTACAGGATGAAAACCGCATCGCCGGCTCCGTTCTTGGTGCCGTTGCTGGCGGGGTCATCGGTCATCAGTTTGGCGGCGGTCGTGGCCGCAGCGTGGCGACCGTGGTGGGCGCGCTGGGCGGCGGTTACGCCGGTAACCAGATTCAGGGGTCGATGCAGGACGGGGATACCTACACCACCACGCAGCAGCGCTGTAAAACGGTGTACGATAAGTCGGATAAAATGCTGGGCTACGATGTGACCTATAAAATCGGCGAGCAGCGAGGAAAAATCCGCATGGAACACGATCCCGGCACGCAAATTCCGCTGGACAGTAACGGCCAGCTGGTCCTCAACAACAAAGCGTAAAAAAGACGTTGACTGTGATTTGCCCCTCCTTCGCTCAGGCTGAGGGGCTTTTTTTATCAGAAACTGACGGCGTAGTTCAGGCCAAAGGTACGGCCACGACCTTTGTATTGATACAGTGAACTGCTGCCGTAGGTCGGGCTATACAGCAGCGGGGCGCGCTGTCCCCAGATGGTGACATAGTCTTCGTTCAGCAGGTTTTCGATGCTGAAGGTCAGTTTGCCCACCGGGAGCGCATAGCTGCCGATAAAGTCTACGGTATTATAGCCGTCGAGTTTTTTACCGCTGGCATCGCTCAGGTCGAACACCTGCTGGGTTTGCACGCGCAGCGACCACGGGTCCGGCGCCCAGCCGACCCAGGCGGTGGCTTTTGATGGCGAAGCGAGAGTCACATCCCATTTCTGCCAGCTACCGGCACTCTTCACCTGAGATTTCAGCACGTTGAAGTTCGCACCGGTGCTCCAGTCGCTATCCGGGAAGAAGTAATCGACGGCCCCTTCCACACCGTAAATACGCCGCTTGTCGGATTGTACGTCGATAGTCATATCGCTACGGTTAACGACAATGGTTTTGTCCGAGGTGGAGTAGTATGCCGCCAGCTGGGTGCGCAGGTTATCACCGGTGTAACGCCAGCCCAGTTCGTAGGAGTTGACTTTGATCCCCTGCAGCGGCGAATCACCGACGTTGACGCTCGACAGCAGGGGATAGTTGCCGTTGATCGCCGTGCCGTATTTGCCGATACCATAGTATTTACCCGGGTCCGGCAGCTCAACGCCCTGTGAGAAGTTAAACCAGGTCTGCTGACGGTCGGTGAGGTGGGCGACAATGCCGGCGTTAAACAGGAAGTTATCATAATCCGTTTTACCACCCGGGATGGCATCGGCCGATTTCACTTTGCCGCTGGCGACATCCTGCTGCTGAGCGTAGCCGACAAAATCATCAACCCGGTTTTCCGTCCACTGATAGCGCACGCCGCCGCTCAGGGTGAAAATGTCATTCAGGTCATAGCTGCTTTGCAGGAACGGCGCCAGGTTAGTGATGCTGTAGCCCGGGTAGCGTCCCGTCGTGTAGATAGCCTCGTTGTGCAGCCCGCCTGACGCCATCGAACGCGGCAGATCGAAGAACATCTGATTAGCGTTGAAGGTCTCGTGATCGGCATCCAGTCCCCAGGTCAGATCCCAGCCGTCAAGCGGTTGGCTGTTGAGGGTAATTTTCGCGCCGTACTGATCGGTATCCTGCTTTGACGAGGAGAAACTGCTGACCTTGCCTTTGCTGAGGGCCGGGAAGGGATAAAAGGTCAGCGACTCGTCGCGATAATAGATCTGGCTGACCAGGTTCTGACCATAGAAGTCGGCATCGGAGTATTGCAGGCTAATCAGATGCCTTTCGGTACCAGGAACGCGGTCGGAATTGAGTCCGTCGGTGGTATAGGCTTTGCCCTCACCGGTGACGGCTGACATGTTCTTGCCGAGATACAGGCCGTAATCATCGCCCTGGCTTTTATAATACTGCGTCACCAGCTGCAGTTGACGGTTATCGTCAATGTTGATGGTGCCTGTCCCCATCACGTCCAGGCGATCCGAGTGCTGCAGGCCGGTCTGGGTATTATCAAGGATCAGCGCATCGTTGTTGCCATCGTACCAGCCGCCAAAACGCTGATATGCCACCGATAACCGCCCGGATGCATGGTCTGTGCCGCCGCTGACCGCCGCCGCTACGCGTTCATCGCGATCGTTGCTGTTGGCAAATCCGCTTTTACCGCCCACTTCCAGATCGACCTGCCGTTCCTGCTGCCCTTTTTTAGTCACAATATTGATCAGGCCGCCGGTACTGCCGCCGCCGTACAGCGAGGTCGCGCCGGAGATGACTTCAATATGCTCAATGTTGAACGGGTCGATAGCGTCGAGCTGACGACTGTCGGTACGGGAGGAGTTGAGGCGTATGCCGTCGATCAACACCACGATAGCCCGTCCACGCATATTCATTCCGTAGTTGGTTCGTCCCTGGCTGCTGACATCAATGCCGGGAATCAACTGGGCCAGAACGTCTTTGAACTCTTTTCCGCCCTGCACCTGCTGTTCTATCTCCTGGCCTTCGATAACCCAGGTCGTTTGGGCCATTTCGGCGACGGTGCGGTGAGTTCGGTTGGCACTGACGATAATGTTTTCTTCATCTGCCTGCGCGGCAAAAGCGGGCAGGGCGGTGGCCAGCAGCAGTGGGTTCAGCACCCAGAGACGCTTGTTCATACGCATTCCTTTTATGAGTTAACGGCATTCATGTTGTTTTTAGTTTTCGATGCGGGCGCATCGATTGTTACAGATGGAAATAAGCAGAAAAACTTAAGAGCGGATTTTGCACGTAGTGATTATTATTATCAATATCATTTACAACAAAAATGGCGCGTAACGATGTGAAAACATTAATAAAACAGGGGATAAATCAGGGCGGGGGGTGAAAACCCGGCGGCGAACGTCACCGGGGGAACGCAAATTAGTGCTGGAGGATTTGCGGCCACAGCCGCAGGGTGGTATCGGCGATTTGCATCAGCCTGGTGAAATCAGCCCCTTCGCGCGCGCTGATAGACATACCTTGCAACACGCAGTTTAAGAACTGCGCCAGCTGTCGCACATCGCCATTTTCCGGCAGTTCGCCGCGCAGCTGCCGCTGCTGGAGGAACTGCGTCAGCGTTTGTTCCTGCATCGCGTGCCGCGACTTAATGGTATTGGCTATCGCAGTAGATGATGCCGCCAGCGCCGCGGAAGTATTGATCATAAAGCAGCCTGCCGGCGTGTCTTTGCTGGTAAAACAGGTGGCGATGGCGGTGAAATAGTCCCGCAGCGCCTGATCGACTGTTTTTTCTTCGGCAAACAACAGCGCTTCGTGTCTGGCGGCAAAACGTGAAATATAGCGATCCAGCACCGCGCGAAATAACCCTTCCTTGTTGACGAACTCGGCGTACAGCGTCGGTGCTTTTGCCCCGGTCGCCTCCACCAGATCGGCAAGAGAAGTTGCCTCGTAGCCGTGCTGCCAGAACAGTGCCATAGCCTTATCCAGCGCCGCTTCCTTGTCGAACACTTTGGGTCGGCCACGGCTTTTTTTTGTGCAACTTTGAACGTCAGTTGTCATGATGCCGCTGTACCTATGTTGGTTTGTTGAAGCGGGCATTATAAAAATAAATGTTACAACGTTCCAGCACTGAGCCCACAAAAATAAATAATTCATATATGTATGAATTTTAAGTCGTTTATAAATAAATTAACGATCGTTATAAAAATAAATTGACGTGTGATTCAGGTCACATTATGATTTACCTATCGATCGTTAAGTTAATTCTTGCGACCCGACTAAAAAACATCTGCATAGGTATAATAATCATGAAAAACATCAAAACGCTGACGCTTGCCGCCGTACTGAGTTCTCTTTCTTTCGCCAGCTTCGCGGCTGTTGAAGTGCAATCCACACCTGCTGGCCAACACAAAATCGGTACCGTTTCAGCCTCCGCCGGGACCAACCTGGGTTCGCTGGAAGACCAGCTGGCGCAGAAAGCGCAGGAAATGGGCGCGACCTCTTTCCGTATCACCTCAGTAACGGGTCCAAACACCCTGCACGGCACTGCGGTTATCTACAAATAAGTTTCGTTTTACCCCTGTCATGCCACTGACAAAACGCGGCCCCTGACCCCTTTATCAGGCCGCGAGCAGTAAGTTGTTCTCCGTTATGCCACTTACGTTGCGCGGTTTTCACCCCTTTATGAAACCGCGAAGCGTCGTCCTGGCGTTTTACCCTGCTTTTACCTCATAAAAAAACCGCCTTCAGCGGTTTTTTTATCTCTGTCATTAAGCACTTACAATGACTGTTCGCCAGCGGTGTGGTGGCGGGTCACGTCAACTGGCATACCTGAACGCAGCGTCATCGCGCGCTCCATCACCGTCTGGTCGGTCTGCGCGGCCTGCTTAAATGCTGTCATTTCACCATTCAGGACGATCGGTAGCGTCTGCGGATCGTCATCTATGTGTTTGGACAGCGGCTGATGGATTTCCGCCAGACGCCTGCCGTCAGGCTCCACGGAGACTTTAACTGGCGTGTTGATGATATTGACTTTTGTCCCTGGGGTAACGAGGTTATACAGGGTTTTGATGTCATCATCGCGCAGGCGGATACAGCCGGAGCTCACGCGCATGCCGATGCCAAAATCGGCATTCGTGCCATGCAGCAGATAGACGCCGCCGTAGGCCGCAAGGCGGATAGCATGATGGCCCATCGGGTTATCCGGCCCGGCAGGTACCACGCCCGGCAGCTCTATTCCCATCGCTTTATACCGCGCGCGAATATTGGCCGTCGGCGTCCAGGTTGGATTTGCGCGCTTGTCGGAGACGGTGGTGACCATCGTCGGGGTAAGGGTATCGCCTCCCAGCTGACCGATGCCGATAGGGTAGACGGTGACCTCATTTTTCCCCGGCGGGTAATAGTAGAGGCGAAGCTCGGCGAGGTTAATCACCAGCCCTTCGCGCGGCGCTTCCGGTAGCAGCGTCTGGAGCGGAATGGTCAGTACGCTGCCGGCACGTGGAACGTAAGGATCGACGCCGGGATTCGCCTGAAGCAATGCCAGAAAGCCGACGTTGTATTTTTTGGCGATAGCCTCCAGAGAACCGCCGTTATTCTGGACGACGTGAAACTGATTTTGCCCGACGAGGCGGCTGCCGGGAGGCGGCAGCGGCCAGGTATTGGCGCGGGCGGGGAGGGTCAGTACGGCCGCCACGGCTGCCAGGGCCAGCCACAGAGAGAAACGCGATATAAAAGTAGTCATAATAAATAAGTGGTTATTTTTTTATGAGGAAACGGACGGGAATTATCACGCGGTTGTCTGTGGGGAAACCCAGGTGAATTGCAAAACATTTGTAAAGTTTACCGGGTGTCACTGCGAGGGAAGAAAACAGGCGCGAAGGCGGTGACGGGCGCCGCCTTCGCGCTGCGATTATGCGGTCGCGTTCTCTTCTAACTGCCGCATAAACTGGCGAACCCACTCCATACGCGTTTTACGTTCGCCAAGTTCCTGCATGAACTTCAGCCGCGTCGGGCCATCCAGGCGGAAGTGCTGAGGCTGTTTTTGCAGCAGGCCAATCAGCCACACCGGGTTGACGTTGTTCTTTTCATTGAACTCAATCACGCCGCCTTTGTCATTGCTCTCCAGCTTACGGATCCCCAGCTTCTGCGCCTGTTGACGCAGACGGGCGATATCCAGCAGGTTTCTCGCCGCATCCGGTAGCGTGCCGAAGCGGTCGATCAGTTCGACTTTAATCTCTTCCAGACTGTGCTCATTCCTGGCGCTGGCAACCCGCTTGTAGAACGAGAGTCGGGTGTTTACATCAGGAATAAAGTCGTCCGGCAACAGCGAAGGCATCCGCAGTTCAACTTCAGTCTGCTGGCTGGTCAGATCCTCAAGTGAAGGCTCACGTCCGGCTTTCAGCGCATCGACAGCGTTCTCCAGAAGCTCCATATACAGCGAAAAACCGATGGTGGTCATCTGCCCGCTCTGATCTTCGCCCAGCAACTCGCCAGCGCCGCGGATCTCCAGGTCGTGCGTGGCCAGCGCGAAACCGGCGCCGAGATCCTCCAGCGAGGCGATGGCTTCCAGACGCTTTTGCGCATCGCTGGTCATCGCTTTCGGGTGCGGCGTCAGCAGCCAGGCATAGGCCTGATGATGCGAACGGCCGACGCGTCCGCGCAGCTGGTGCAATTGAGCCAGGCCGAAATGGTCCGCGCGTTCGATGATAATGGTATTGGCGGTCGGGATATCGATCCCGGTCTCAATAATAGTGGTACAGACCAGCACGTTAAAACGCTGGTGGTGGAAATCATTCATCACCCGTTCCAGCTCGCGCTCGCGCATCTGCCCGTGACCGATGGCGATTCGCGCCTCCGGCACCAACTCCGCGAGCCGATCCGCCGCTTTCTGGATATTCTCCACGTCGTTATAAAGGTAGTAGACCTGGCCGCCGCGCAGCACTTCACGCAGAATCGCCTCGCGAACCACCAGCGAGTCATACTCCCGGACGAAGGTTTTTACCGCCAGACGGCGGGCGGGCGGCGTGGCAATAATAGACAGATCCCGCATACCGCTCATGGCCATGTTCAGCGTTCGCGGAATCGGCGTGGCGGTCAGCGTCAGAATATCGACATCGGCACGCATCGCTTTGATTCGCTCTTTGTGGCGAACCCCGAAGCGGTGCTCTTCATCGACGATCAGCAGCCCAAGGTCGCGCAGCTTAACTTCGCTTTGCAGCAGCTTGTGCGTGCCGATAAGAATATCGATTTTACCCTCGGCAGCCTGTTCAAGAATCTGCGCCTGCTCTTTCGCGCTGCGAAAGCGCGACAGCATTTCAATGCGCACCGGCCAGTTGGCGAAGCGGTCGCAGAAGTTATCGAAGTGCTGCTGCGCGAGCAGAGTGGTCGGCACCAGCACCGCGACCTGCTTGTGATTCTCCACCGCCAGGAAGGCGGCTCGCATCGCCACTTCAGTTTTACCGAAGCCGACGTCGCCACAGACCAGGCGGTCCATAGCCAGCGGTTGACACATGTCGCTGAGAACGGCGTTAATCGCCTGCGCCTGATCCGGGGTGGTTTCAAACGGGAAACCATCGCAGAACAGCTGATACTGTTCGCGGTCGTACTTAAAGGCGAAGCCCGCTTTCGCCGCGCGCTGGGCGTAAATATCGAGCAGTTCCGCCGCCACATCGCGCACTTTTTCTGCCGCTTTCTGCCGCGCGCGCGCCCAGGCATCGCCGCCGAGTTTATGCAGCGGCGCGCTCTCTTCCGCGCCGCCGGCGTAGCGGCTGATCAGGTGCAATGATGACACCGGCACATACAGTCTGGCGTCATTGGCGTAGGTCAGCATCAGGTATTCCCCTTTGATGCCGCCTGCCTCCAGCGTGGTCATGCCGGCATAACGGCCAACGCCATGCTCCAGATGTACCACCGGCTGGCCGATATGCAGTTCCGCCAGGTTGCGGATTAAGGTATCGGGGTTAATGGTGCGTCGCGAATCCTGGCGACGACGCGCCACGCGCTCGCCCAACAGGTCGCTTTCGCAAATCAGCGCCAGATTCCGCGGGCTATCGATAAACCCGTGTTCGGCGGCGCCTATCATTAAATAGCGGCCGCTGCCGGTGGCCTCTTCCAGCCGCAGAATATGTTTCGGCGCGATTTTGATCCGCGCCAGCACTTCGCCCAGCGCTTCGCGGCGACCTTCGCTCTCCACTGAGAAAATCACCGGGCCGCTAAAGGCTTCGAGGAAGCGGCGCAGATTATCCAGCGGCGCTTTGTTTTGCGCCTGAACAGAGAGGTCCGGCAGCTTCTGATAGCCGAGGTTGGTATTGGCGGCTTTGTCGGCCAGACGCTCCGTTTTTAACTGGATACGCGGCCATTTTTTCAGCTCGCTGAACAGTTCGTCGCTCCGCAGCCAGAGCTGTTCCGGCGGCAGCAGGGGACGCATCGGGTCGACGCCGCGGCTTTCGAAGCGGGCGCGGGTTTCGTTTTGAAAACGCCCGGCGCTGGCTTCCAGATCGCCGGTATTGACGATCAGGGCGTTCGCCGGGAAGTAGCTGAACAGCGGCGGCAGAGGCTCATTGAAAAACAGCGGCTGCCAGTATTCGATGCCGGTCGGTAATGTCCCTTTGCTGACCTGCTGATAGATATGTTCGGCGTCGCGTTTGACTTCAAAGCGATCGCGCCACTGGCTACGGAACAGCTCAATCGCCGCCTGATCGGTCGGGAACTCATGAGCGGGCAGTAGATTAATGGCGGCCACCTCTTCCAGCGTACGCTGGCTGTCGACGTCGAACAGGCGCAGGCTGTCGATTTCATCATCGAAGAAGTCGAGGCGATAGGGTTGCTCGCTCCCCATCGGGAACAGGTCAAGCAGGGCGCCGCGGGTAGCATACTCCCCGTGCTCCATCACCTGATCGACATGGCGATAGCCGGCGCTATCTAACTGAGTGCGCAGGCCGTCGCGCGACAGACGCTGGCCTTTTTTCATCACCAGCGCGTGTCCGTGGAGGAAATTATGCGGACAGACGCGCTGCATTAACGTGCTGACCGGCACGATCAGCACGCCGCGCTGCATGGTAGGTAATTGATAAAGCGTGGCGAGACGGGAAGAGATAATGTCCTGATGCGGCGAGAAGCTATCGTAAGGTAGCGTTTCCCAGTCAGCCAGTCCTGTCACCATGCTGTCGGTAAACTGGCGAATTTCATCATTCAGACGCAGGGCATTTTGCATATCGGGGGCGACGAGTATGACCGGCCCGCCGTGGCGCTCGGCCATTTCCGCAACCAACGTGGCACAAGCCGCGCCGGTTAATTCACCGAGATGCCGCTGTTCGCCGGGCTTGACCGGCAGTGTGTATCGGTATTGTTGAGGCATAGCTGTTATCAGGATCCCTTCTTGATTCGCTCTATATGTGTACCCTAAATATTTCGAGTTGCGGCTCAAAACACCTCAGGCGTTGTTGAACCGCGCTTGCACTGACCCCGAAGGGACAAGGCCACAGGCCAGGTTACGCAGCAAGTGAGCGACAAATTCGTCAGGAGCGAACCTGAACAGTCGACGCTGCCTCTGGCGAGAGAGCAGAATATCTCTCAAATTTCCCGATTGCTTCCCGATGAGCTTATGCAGGTAAGCGATTCCGGTAAACCAGCGTCGTCAATGCACATGCAGCGTGCGGTATGACGGCTATATAAGGGCAAACCGCGCATATTCAATGTTGATGATTATCCGCGATTGACCCGTATTCGCCAACCTGATTGACGACATGCGGGCCCGCTACGGTGAAAGATTCTGATAGATAAGCGCTGACTAATCAAATATCCATTTGATTTATCTTTACTTTTTTCTTATTGCGCGACAAAAACTTACCGTTTCAGTGATTTACGCGTTGTGCTATGCCATATATACTCGTGCATCGGCTATCAGCAACCAGATGGATTACATGTACCAACCTGCCGCACTCTTTATCGGCCTTCGCTACATGCGCGGGCGCGCAGCCGACCGCTTCGGTCGTTTCGTCTCCTGGCTATCCACCATCGGCATTACGCTTGGCGTGATGGCGCTGGTGACCGTGCTTTCGGTCATGAACGGCTTCGAGCGCGAGCTGCAGAACAACATCCTGGGGCTGATGCCACAGGCCATAATTAGCGCGCAGCAGGGCTCGGTGAACCCTCAGCAGCTGCCGGAAAGTGCCATCAAATTACAGGGCGTCACGCGCATTGCGCCATTAACCACCGGTGATGTGGTGCTGCAAAGCGCCCGTAGCGTCGCGGTTGGCGTGATGCTGGGTATCGACCCGACGCAAAACGATCCGCTCACGCCGTATCTTGTCAACGTGAAGCAAAGCGATCTTCAGGCCGGGAAATATAACGTCATTCTTGGCGAACAGCTGGCCAGTCAGCTAGGGGTTAACCGCGGCGATCAGATTCGCGTCATGGTGCCCTCCGCCAGTCAGTTCACGCCTATGGGGCGGGTGCCGAGCCAACGACTGTTTAACGTTATCGGCACCTTTGCCGCCAACAGTGAAGTGGACGGCTATCAGATGTTGACCAATATCGACGATGCCTCGCGCCTGATGCGCTACCCGCTGGGTAACATCACCGGCTGGCGTCTGTGGCTGAGTCATCCTTTGCAGGTGGATACCCTCAGTCAACAGGCGCTGCCGCAGGGGACGAAGTGGCAGGACTGGCGCGAGCGCAAAGGCGAGCTGTTCCAGGCCGTGCGCATGGAAAAAAATATGATGGGCCTGCTGCTGAGCCTGATCGTGGCCGTCGCGGCGTTTAATATTATTACTTCGCTGGGGATGATGGTCATGGAAAAACAGGGCGAAGTGGCGATTTTGCAAACCCTGGGGCTGACCCCGCGACAGATTATGCTGGTCTTTATGGTCCAGGGGGCCAGCGCCGGGATCGTCGGTGCGCTGCTTGGCGCCGCGCTTGGCGTGCTGCTCGCCAGCCAGTTGAACAATTTAATGCCGATTATCGGCGCATTCCTTGACGGCTCGGCGCTGCCGGTCGCAATCGAGCCGTTACAGGTGACGATTATCGTCCTGGTGGCCATGGTGCTGGCACTGTTATCGACGTTGTATCCTTCCTGGCGCGCTGCCGCCACTCAACCCGCTGAGGCTTTACGTTATGAATAAGATCCTGCTGCAATGCGACAATCTGTGCAAACGCTATCAGGAAGGCAGTGTGCAAACCGATGTGTTGCACAATGTCAGCTTCAGTATTGAGGAAGGGGAGATGATGGCGATTGTCGGTACCTCGGGTTCCGGGAAAAGTACGCTGCTCCATCTGCTCGGCGGGCTGGATACGCCGACCTCCGGCGATGTGATTTTCTCCGGACAGTCGATGAACCGGCTCTCTGCCGCCGCACGCGCCGACCTGCGTAACCGTGAACTCGGCTTTATCTACCAGTTCCACCACCTGTTGCCGGATTTCACCGCCCTCGAAAATGTGGCAATGCCGCTGCTGATTGGCAAACAGAAAGCCGCGGATATTGAACGTCAGGCTAAGGCAATGCTGCATGCCGTGGGGCTGGAGCACCGTAGCAACCACCGCCCGTCAGAGCTTTCCGGCGGCGAACGCCAGCGGGTGGCTATTGCCCGCGCGCTGGTTAACAAGCCACGTCTGGTGCTGGCGGATGAACCGACCGGTAACCTCGATGCCCGCAATGCCGACAGCATTTTTCAGCTGCTGGGGGAACTGAATGTTGCCCAGCGCACCGCGTTTCTGGTGGTGACCCACGACCTGCAACTGGCCAAACGGATGGGCCGCCAGCTGGAAATGCGTGATGGTCATCTGGACGCGAAACTGACCCTGATGGGGGCCAGGTAATGACTTCTCCGTTATCGTTATTGATTGCCCTGCGTTTTAGCCGCGGGCGGCGGCGCGGCGGTATGGTGTCGCTGATTTCGGTGATTTCGACGATCGGGATTGCGCTCGGGGTGGCGGTCTTAATCGTCGGCCTCAGCGCGATGAACGGCTTTGAACGTGAGCTGAACAACCGCATTCTGGCGGTGGTTCCACATGGCGAAATCGAGCCGGTGAAGCAGCCGTGGACCAACTGGAGCGACGCGCTGGCGAAGGTGGAAAAGGTTAAAGGTATTGTTGCTGCGGCACCGTATATTAATTTTACCGGGCTGGTGGAGAGCGGCAGCAACATGCGCGCCATTCAGGTAAAAGGGGTCGATCCGCAGCAGGAGAGCCGCCTGAGTTCGCTGCCTCAGTTTGTCCAGAATAACGCGTGGGCTAATTTTAAAGCCGGTGAACAGCAGGTTATTCTGGGTAAAGGGGTGGCGGATGCGCTGCACGTGAAGCAGGGCGACTGGGTTTCCATCATGATCCCCAACTCTGACGCCGAACATCAGCTCCTGCAGCCGAAACGCGTCAGGCTGCATGTGACCGGGATTTTGCAGCTCAGCGGCCAGCTCGATCACAGTTTTGCCATGATCCCGATGGACGATGCCCAACAGTATCTGGATATGGCTGGCAGCGTGACCGGGATTGCGATTAAAGTCACCGATGTCTTCCACGCCAATACGCTGGTGCGCGATGCCGGCGAAGTGACCAACAGCTACGTTTACATCAAGAGCTGGATCGGGACTTACGGTTATATGTATCGCGATATCCAGATGATCCGCGCCATTATGTACCTGGCGATGGTGCTGGTGATAGGCGTAGCCTGCTTTAACATCGTTTCCACCCTGGTGATGGCGGTGAAAGATAAAAGCAGCGATATTGCGGTACTGCGCACGCTCGGGGCGAAAGATGGCCTGATCCGCGCCATTTTTGTCTGGTATGGTTTGCTTGCAGGTTCGGTCGGGAGCCTGATTGGCGTAGCGATCGGCGTCGTTTGCGCGCTGAATCTGACGTCCATTATTAACGGCCTCGAATACCTGATCGGGCATAAATTCTTGTCCGGCGACATCTATTTTATTGACTTCCTGCCGTCTGAACTGCACTGGCTGGATGTTATTTATGTGCTGGCGACGGCACTATTGCTGAGTTTGCTGGCCAGCTGGTATCCCGCCCGCCGCGCCAGCCGCATTGACCCGGCGAGGGTGCTGAGTGGCCAGTAATTCAGTGGATTGCGGGGTATACACTCTGGTCAGGCGAAGCCGCCACCCGACCTTGCGCCCGGCGGCGCTCGCTACGCGGGCCGACAAGGTCCCCGGTAATCCACTCTTTACGTCGTCCTGACCTTTGCGGTCAGTAAAGAGGAATGGCTATGTACTACGGATTTGACATTGGCGGTAGCAAGATAGCGCTGGGCGTGTTTGATAAAACGCGGCGATTGCAGTGGGAAAAACGCGTTGCCACGCCGAAGGCGAGTTATGCCGATTTTTTGCAGGCGGTTGAGGCGCTGGTAGGTGAAGCCGACAGCCGCTTTGACTGTCAGGGGAGTGTCGGGATCGGGATTCCGGGGATGCCGGAAACCGCAGACGGCACGCTATATGCCGCCAACGTTCCCGCGGCCAGCGGTCAGCCGCTGCGCAGCGATCTGAGCGACCGGCTCGGGCGTGAAGTTCGTCTGGATAACGATGCCAACTGTTTTGCGCTCTCTGAAGCCTGGGACGATGAGTTTACGCAATATCCGCTGGTCATGGGGCTGATTCTCGGTACCGGCGTCGGTGGTGGCCTGGTCCTCAACGGCAAATCGATTACCGGACATAACTATATTACCGGTGAATTTGGCCATATCCGGCTGCCGGTGGATGCGCTGGCGGTGGTGGGGCGTGACTTCCCGCTCACCCGCTGCGGCTGCGGCCAGCTGGGCTGCATTGAAAACTATCTCTCCGGCCGCGGTTTTGCCTGGCTCTATGAACATTATTATCAACACGCCATAACCGCACCCGACATCGTGACGCTGTGGCAGCAAGGCGATGTGCGGGCGCGCGAGCACGTCGAGCGCTATCTTGACCTGCTGGCGGTCTGTCTGGGTAATATTCTGACTATTGTTGATCCGGATCTGCTGGTGCTTGGCGGAGGATTGTCTAACTTTACTGCCATAAGCGAAGGGCTGGCGCAGCGCCTGCCGCGACATTTACTTCCCGTTGCCCGGGTGCCGCGTATCGAACGCGCGCGCCATGGCGATGCCGGAGGTATGCGCGGTGCGGCCTTCCTTCATTTGACTCATTAACCACAGGGGGAGCTATGTTGTCGCGCCGCTTACACCGATTGAGCCGTTTTCGACGCAATAAACGTCGCTTGCGTGAACGCCTGCGCCAGCGGATTTTTTTTAAAGAGGATAAGTCGGCTGTGGAAACAATAGCTAAGCCCAAAGTCGTGGTGCTGACCGGCGCGGGTATTTCGGCGGAGTCCGGGATTAAAACGTTTCGCGCTGCCGATGGTTTGTGGGAAGAGCACCGGGTGGAAGATGTGGCGACGCCGGAAGGCTTCGCCCGCGATCCGGCGCTGGTACAGGCGTTTTATAACGCCCGCCGTCGGCAACTGCAAAGCCCGGAGATAGTGCCGAATGCGGCGCATCAGGCGCTGGCGCGACTGGAAGCGGAGCTGGGCGACCGCTTTGTGCTGGTCACTCAGAACATTGATAACCTGCACGAACGCGCGGGAAACCGCCGGGTGATTCATATGCACGGCGAACTGTTGAAGGTGCGCTGTTCGTGGAGCGGTCAGGTGCTGGAGTGGACCGGAGACGTCACGACGGAAGATAAGTGCCACTGCTGCCAGTTCCCGGCGCCGCTGCGCCCGCATGTGGTCTGGTTTGGCGAGATGCCGCTGGGGATGGATGATATTTACAGCGCGCTGGCCGATGCCGATATCTTTATCGCCATTGGCACTTCCGGGCACGTTTACCCGGCGGCAGGCTTCGTGCACGAAGCCCGTCTGCAGGGAGCGCATACCGTGGAGCTCAACCTCGAACCCAGCCAGGTCGGCAGCGAATTTGCCGAAAAACACTACGGTCTGGCGAGCGAGGTTGTACCGGCGTTTGTCGACCAGTTGTTGAAAGGCTGGTGATCCCGTGCCGCCAGGCTTCTGAAGTTCAGGCCGCAGGAGAACGGTTCTCCGGCGCTTGTGGGCTTCGGCTGGCGACCATGCAGCGGAACAGAGGATGAAAAAGGGGTGACCTGGCCAGTCGGCAGGCCACCCCTTTGACCTCGTCGTCGGGCCGCGCGGTTATTGTTTGCCCATCGCGTCTTTACCCATCTTGTCTTTCGTCATTGCATCTTTGGCCATGCCGTCTTTGCTCATGGCGTCTTTGCTCATGTTATCCTTCGACATGGCGCCTTTAGACATGCCATCTTTAGACACCCCATTTTTAGACATACACTCTTTTTTCATACTATCTTTGGTACAGTCGTGAGACATTTTACCCATATTATCTTTGGCCATATGATCTTTCGCCATATTATCGGCAGCGTACGCTCCGGACATGCCAAAAAGCAATGCAGAGCACATCAGTAATGTATTCATCTTTTTCATTTTGCAATTCCTTCAGGTTGTATAAATAACGGATGATGACGACCATGAATTAACTACCGGCAAACCAGTTATAACCCTGATCTTCCCAGTAGCCGCCGGGGTAACGATTGGTCACTTCAATCAACATAATGTGCTTCGGGTTTTTATAACCGAGCTTGGTCGGAATTCTTAACTTCATCGGGAAACCATATTTACGCGGTAATATCTGACCATCGTAAGTTAATGCAATAATCGTCTGCGGATGGAGCGCAGTGGCCATATCGATACTGGTGTAATAATTATCAGCACAGCGAAAGCTGACGTAACTGGCGCTCAGATCGGCGCCGATACTTTTGAGAAATAAGGCAAACGAAACGCCGCCCCATTTACCAATGGCGCTCCATCCTTCCACGCAAATATGCCGGGTGACCTGGCTGACCTGCGCCATCTTATGGAGATCGGCAAGCGTCCAGGGGCGTTTATCAGCCACTAACCCCGCCAGTTCAAGGCGATAATCGCTGCCGTCGATCGTGGGTGCCTGATCCTCGCTGTAGAAAGCATTAAACGGGAAAGGGCGAGCGATTATACTTTCGGAATAAACCGGCGCAAGATTATTCGCATTAAATAACCAGCGTTGAATACGATCGTTAAATCGGGACATCTGGCTTAAGGTTTTTTCGACCTCGCGGTTATCGCTGATATCGCAACCGGTTAATAGCATCAGGCCGCCAAAGGTTAACCCCTGCCGGATAAAGCGGCGGCGGCCTTCGGATGAGAGCTGCTTGTTGATTTCCCGCCTTGCCTCCTGAACCACGATTGCCTTGTCGGCAGCGGAGAATATATTTTTATGATCGCTCATGATATTTACCTTATCGCCCGCGGAGCATCGCCAGTAATGTTTTCGGCACCAGCAGCACCATCAGCAGATGAATAACGACAAAGCCCATCAGCGCCGACATCGCCAGGAAATGAATCACCCGCGCGTTGTCATATCCCCCGAGCAAGGTTCGCAGCAGGGGAAATTGCACCGACTTCCAGATAACCACACCGGATAGCGCCAGAATAATGCTATCGAGCATGACGAAGAGATAGGCCAGTTTCTGGACATGGTTATAATGGCCGGGATTGTCATGTGTCAGCCTGCCGCGTAGTGCGGAAATAAAATCGTGAATTATCCCTCGTGGCGACAGCGGCCAGAATTGCCGTTGAAATCGCCCGCTGACAAGATTCATCAGCAGATAAAATACGCCGTTAAGAGCAAACAACCACATTGCGGCAAAATGCCATTGCAATGCGCCGGCCAGCCAACCGCCAAGAGTCAGCGCGTCAGGAATATCAAAGTTAAACAACGGTGATGCGTTATAAATACGCCAACCGCTGGTTACCATAATCAGCAGGGAAAGCGCATTGATCCAGTGGCAAATTCTTAACCACAGAGGATGAACGGTAGCGGGCTTAACCTGATTTGAGGGGCTGTTCATCATGATATTCCCGGTGATGGCGTTAACTACAGTGTGGCCTGAATCTGTTCGCCGATGTATCACGAAAAGTTAAATTAAATGTGATAACTCGCACCGCGAATGTCGTAGAGACTTTCTCTGACGGAGTTCAGTAAGGCGGCAGCGAGGAAGCCTGAAAAAGTGTTAATAATTGAAGGGGGCGAAAATAGCGCCGGGCTTCTGTTACACGAGGAGGACTATGACATCAGCCATGCCGCGGAGGGCGTCGGCGGGCTGAACCGGTCTTTGGCTGTCGCGGATTGCCCCGCGCCACCATTTGCCATTACATCGCGGTTACGTTTAATCTGGCGGAAATCATCGCGCGTGGCGCGCCGTCGAGTGGGCAAGGAGCAAAAAACGGCGGAGCCGGGGCTCCGCCAGACGGGATTAACGGCCCGCTTTTAGCTTCTGATAATACTCTTCATACAGCGTGCTGGCGCTGCCGACATCGTTTTGCCATTCGCCTTTAGCGATGATGTCGGCGTCCGGGTAGAGCGACTTATCATTGGCGACGTCCGGGCTGAGCATCTTACGCGCGGCGAGGTTTGGCGTCGGGTAGCCGATGGTTTCCGCCACCTGTTTTGCCACTTCCGGGCGCAGCAGGAAGTTAATCAGCTTCAGCGCGCCGTCGACATTTTTCGCATTCGCCGGAATCGCCAGGCTATCCATCCAGAAGATCCCGCCTTCTTTCGGCCACACGACCTCAAGCGGCGTGCCTGACTGGCGGGCAACCCACGCTGAACCGTTCCATACCATCCCGAGATTCACTTCGCCTTCCATATACGGGTTAGCCGGGTTATCGGAGTTAAACGCCGCCACGTTAGGCATCAGTTTTTTCAGCTCGTTGTAGGCGGCTTCAATCTCTTTCGGGTCGGTGGTATTGCCGGAATAGCCCAGCTTACGTAAGGCAATCTGGAATACTTCACGCGCATCGTCGGTCAGCAGCAGGCTGCTTTTGTATTCCGGCTTCCACAGGTCGGCCCAGCTGGTGACGGTTTTGGGATCGATAGCATCGCTATTGACGCCAATGGCCGTCGCACCCCAGATGTAGGGAATGGAATAATCGTTGCCCGGATCGAACGGTTTATTCAGCATCTGCGGATCGAGGTTGCTGAAGTTAGTCAGCTTGCTCTTGTCTATCTTCTGCAGCATCCCCTCTTTACGCATCTTATCGACGAAATAGGTGGAGGGTACCACCAGGTCGTAAGCGCCGCTTTTGTAGGTTTTGAGCTTGGCGTACATGGTTTCATTCGACTCATAGGTCGAATAGATAACCTTGATGCCGGTCTCTTTGGTGAACTGTTCCAGCAGACCCGGCGGCACATACTCGGTCCAGTTATAGAAATAGAGCGTTTTGCTGTTGTCCGCATGCGCGGCGCTGATACCCATGACCAGAGCGCCGGCAGCGAGCAGGTGGCGTGACCATTTTTTCATTTTAACGTCCCCTGAGTTTTATCACGTGCAATCAATTGGCTGGCGATGACCATCACCAGAGAGAGAACTAACAGAATCGTCGCCAGGGCGTTCACTTCCGGCGAGACGCCCACTTTGACCATCGAATAGATCTTCAGCGGCAGGATCTCGTAACCTGGGCCGGTCACGAATGACGACACCACCACATCATCCATCGACAGCGTAAAGCTCAACAGCCATCCGGCGGCCACGGCAGGCAGCGCCAGCGGCAGAAGAATTTTACGCAGAATAGTCAATTCGCTGGCGCCCAGATCTTTCGCCGCTTCCAGCATCCGCACATCAAAACCTTTGAGGCGCGAATAGACCGTCACCACCACGAAAGGCAGACAGAAGGTGATGTGGGAAAACAGCAGCGACCAGAACCCCAGTTGAATGCCTATCAGCATAAACAGCACCAGCAGGGAGATGGCCATGACGATATCCGGTGACATCATCACCACGAACAGCATCCCGCTGACGAACGGTTTACCGCGAAAACGATAGCGATACAGGGCGACGGCGGTCAGCGACCCGATAAGCGTCGCAAAGGTGGCCGACAGCACCGCCATGGTCAGCGAGTGCCGCGCCGCCTGCAGCAGGCTATCGTTATTCATCAACAGGCTATACCACTGGGTGGTGAAGCCTTGCCAGTTGATACCAAAACGCGAACTGTTAAACGAGTTGACGATCAAAATAATGATCGGAATATAAAGGTAAGCATAAATGGCGGTCATAAAGCCGCCGCGCAGCAGGCGACCGATCATTCGAGTTCCACCCTCTTGTTCAACAGACGCGCCGCGCGCCAGTAAATCAACAGCATCAGGCCCATGACCAGCGTCAGAGTAATGCTGGTTGCGGCGCCAAACGGCCAGTCACGGATATTCAGGAACTGACTCTTGATAACGTTACCGATCAGCAGGTTTTTGGCGCCGCCCATCAGGTCCGAGACGTAGAACAGTCCCATCGCCGGGAGCATCACCAACAGACAGCCGGCAATAATACCCGGCATCGTCAGTGGAATAATGATGCGGATAAAGGTTTGCAGCTTGTTGGCGCCCAGATCCCTCGCCGCTTCCAGCAGAGGACGATCCAGCTTCTCAATACTGGAGTAGAGCGGCATCACCATAAACGGCAGCAGAATATAGACCAGTCCGATGATGACCGCAGAGGGGGTGTACATGATGCGCAGCGGCGTATCAATCACCCCCAGCCACAGCAGAAACTCATTGAGATACCCTTTGGTGCTAAGGAAGATCTTCAGCCCGTAGATACGGATCAATGAGTTGGTCCAGAACGGCACGATCAGCAGAAACAGCAGCAGCGGGCGCACTTTTTCCGGCAGCCTGGCCAGAAACCAGGCGAAAGGGTAGCCGAGCGCCAGGCAGGCGAGGGTCGCCAGCAGCGCCATATTGAGCGAGTGCAGCAGCACGTCGTAATAGAGCGGATCCAGCAGGCGCGCGTAGTTATCCAGCGTGAAGACCATTTTGACGAAGCTGGCGTCGTCGCGGGTCAAAAAGCTGGTACCGATGATCATCAGGTTGGGCAGGAACACAAACAGCACAAGCCAACCGACGATAGTGGCGATCACCACATTCTGCAATTTACTGGTATTCTTCATCAGCCAGCACAACCTCCCAGCTTTCTACCCAGTTAATGGCCATTTTCTGGTCAAGCGGGTGGTCAAAGTCCGGATCGTCTTCGTTAAAGAATTCACTGACCATGACCATTTTGCCATTTTCCAGTTCGACGACCGACTCCAGCGTCATGCCTTTGTAGTTGCGCTCGCGGATGTAGCCGATCAGTCCGTCGGCGTCGCTGCCGGGGTGGACTTCGTCGACGCGCAGATCTTCCGGGCGCAGCAGAACGTTCAACCGCTGGCCCCGCTCGACGGGGAAATTGACGTAGATATTGCATTCGCGGCCTTCAACGTTGGCGCGGACGCGCTGTTCGTCAAGACGTTCAATGACCGTCGCATTAAAGAGGTTGATCTCGCCGATAAAACTGGCGACGAACAGGTTTTTCGGCTCTTCGTAGATTTCACGCGGCGTGCCGTCCTGCTCGATTTTCCCGTCGCGCATAACCACGATGCGGTCGGACATGGTCAGGGCCTCTTCCTGATCGTGGGTGACGAAGACGAAGGTAATGCCGAGTTTACGCTGCAGCGCCTTCAGCTCGTTTTGCATCTGCTTGCGCAGTTTATAATCCAGTGCCGACAGGGATTCATCGAGCAGCAGCAGGCGCGGTTTGTTGACCACCGCCCTGGCGATAGCCACCCGCTGCTGCTGACCGCCGGAGAGCTGATGCGGTTTGCGTTGGGCAAACTCCTCCAGCTGGACCATGCGCAGCGCATCGAGGACGCGAGGGGTGATTTCCGCCGCCGGCGTTTTCTGCATCCGCAGACCGAAGGCGACGTTTTCGAATACGCTCATATGGGGAAACAGAGCATAGCTTTGAAAGACGGTGTTGACGTGGCGGTTTTCCGCCGGAACATGGGTGATGTCCTGACCTTCGAGATGAATCCGCCCGCTGTCGACGTTTTCAAGCCCGGCAATAAGACGAAGAACGGTGGTTTTACCGCAGCCAGAGGGGCCAAGCAGGGTGAGAAACTCACCGTTGTTGATGGTCAGATTCAGATCTGAGATAACCGTTTTGCCATCAAAGCCTTTGCGAATTCCCGCCAGTTGCACCAGCGGCGAAAGCGAACGCGGTTGTATATTCAATTTTTAACTCTGTCCCATGTAGACGCAGCGGACGATTGACCGTTGCGGGGTTTGTGGTTAACCACCTTTGCGGTTGCGCATAATAAACGAGGGCAGGCATTTTACGGCAAACGCTTACGAACGCCAATGCTTGTCTCATCCGGATGCACGACCTTTACATCAATACGCGGGTTCAGGTATTAAATTCTTATTTGCCGGGCTAAAAATGACCTGACGCAATATTTGTATATTCGCGCTTATGAATAATGTTGTCACAAAAGATGAGGGTGGCTACATGGATAAATTGCTTGAGCGTTTTTTACAGTACGTTTCTCTGGATACACAGTCGAAGCCTGGCGTGCGTCAGGTTCCAAGCACGGAAGGTCAGTGGAAACTGTTACGCCTGCTGCAAGCGCAGCTGGAAGAAATGGGACTGGTTAATGTGACGCTAAGCGAGAAAGGGACGGTGACGGGAACCCTGCCGGCCAATGTTGCCGGCACTATTCAGCCCATTGGCTTTATTTCCCACGTCGACACGGCGCCGGATTTCAGCGGCAAAAACGTCAACCCGCAAATCGTTGAAAACTACCGTGGCGGTGATATCGCTCTCGGGATTGGTGACGAAGTGCTCTCGCCGGTGATGTTCCCGGTCCTGCACCAGCTGCTGGGGCAAACGCTGATTACCACCGATGGCAAAACGCTGCTTGGTGCCGATGATAAAGCCGGTATCGCCGAGATAATGACCGCGCTGGCGACGCTGAAGGCGAAAAACATTCCCCATGGCGATATCCGCGTGGCCTTCACGCCGGACGAAGAGGTCGGGAAAGGGGCGAAGCATTTTGATGTCGCCGCGTTTGACGCCCGCTGGGCCTATACCGTCGACGGTGGCGGCGTGGGTGAGCTGGAGTTTGAAAACTTCAACGCCGCGTCGGTGACCATTAAGATCGTGGGCAACAATGTCCATCCGGGCACCGCAAAAGGGGTGATGGTGAATGCGCTGTCGCTGGCGGCACGGATTCATGCCGAAGTTCCTGCCGATGAGGCGCCGGAGACGACCGAAGGCTACGAAGGCTTTTATCATCTGGCGAGCATGAAAGGCAGCGTTGATCGGGCAGAAATGCACTATATCATTCGCGATTTTGACCGTAAGCAGTTCGAGGCCCGCAAGCGCAAAATGATGGAAATTGCCAAAAAGGTTGGCAAGGGGCTGCATCCGGATTGCTACATTGAGCTGGTGATTGAAGACAGCTATTACAATATGCATGAAAAAGTGATGTCGCACCCGCATGTCGTTGAGATTGCCCGCCAGGCGATGGTGGATTGCGATATTGAACCGCAAATGAAACCGATTCGCGGCGGCACCGACGGCGCGCAGCTCTCTTTCATGGGCTTACCCTGTCCCAACCTGTTTACCGGCGGCTACAACTACCACGGTAAGCATGAGTTTGTGACGCTGGAAGGGATGGAGAAGGCGGTGCAGGTGATTGTGCGCATCTCGGAGCTGACGGCAAAACGCAGCGCCTGATCCCGCTCCCGTCGCTCCCACAGGCCCGGTAAGGCGTGAGCCGCCACCGGGCGACACATCCACCACAGCGCACAAACCCGGAGCCCGGCCCACAGGCCCGGTAAGGCGCGAGCCGCCACCGG
>NZ_PIBO01000024.1:0-72878 GCF_002806725.1 Raoultella sp. T31 | reverse complement strand
AACAGCACTGGACGCTGTTCTCAACCACCTCGCAAAGACCTACCAGAAAATGGTATTGGTCTACTAGCGCTGATTTTATGGGGATCCCTCAGCACCGCGGCGGCCTTTATCCTTTTCAGCAGGGCGATGACTCTGCATCGGGAGGCAATTAATGAAAGCCCAGCCGAATAAGGTTCACTGGGCAATATAACCCTTCGCAACCGTCTATTTCCACGCAGTCAGCGCGGCGTAATTGTTCCGCCGTTTTACCTTCGCCGTGGATAGCCTTAATGACGCCCGTCACGCCATTTCCTGCCACCATAACCCTGCTGCCTGTTGAGATAGCGTTACGGTTACGATCGTAAGTTTTCATGGTTTCCTCC
The DNA here is from genome assembly GCF_002806725.1 of Raoultella sp. T31. Classification (NCBI taxonomy): domain Bacteria; kingdom Pseudomonadati; phylum Pseudomonadota; class Gammaproteobacteria; order Enterobacterales; family Enterobacteriaceae; genus Klebsiella; species Raoultella sp. T31. The sequence continues at coordinate 72,516 of NZ_PIBO01000024.1, read as the reverse complement.
TCTTATCACGTCGCTGAACGGGATGGTTAGCGGCTTTTTTAATACACCTTTTTCCGGTGAATTTTTTTGAGCTTTATCAAAATCATGCCCGTTTTTACCTGTTCTCATCCGTCAGAGCGACGGGTGAGAACAGGGCTATTGCGCGCGGCAGCTGGTATATACCGTTCCTGAACGGGCCACATCGTTAAATAAGCTCACGCCGGAAAATGCGATGCCGATAGCTAATAAAAAGACAAAAAAAAGAACCGTTTTTTTACTGTTCTTTTGCTAAATCTTTGACCGGACGACTCGCGGGCCAGTGCCCGGCGCAACGCGTAGTGAGCTGCTGTTATCGCTCATCAGGAACCGTCCTCTCAACCTCAGACAGGATAAAATGTTACGGGTGACCGCGCTGGAATTATAAAACACAGATGTCAGTCAGGTTGCCGTTTGATGAACAAATCATTAACCTTGCCAGGCTCTGAAAAATAGCGAAAGATGACTTTATTCGGGTCAGAACAGTATGCAATAAAATCCTGAGGGATATATGAGTCAAGATGTCACAGGAAAGATGTTAAAGCCCGATTTTGATATGGAAGTCTCCGGGTTGGTGTACGGTTTTATTTTTCGGGAAGGGCATCAGCCGCTGCAAATCACCTCTCAGCAAGTGTGTTCCCGCTTTCACGAGCTGGACGGCGAAAATGATTTCGTCTGGCTGCATCTCAATCTCAACCACGCAACCGCCGAGAAGTGGCTGCTGACTCATTTCCCGGTTGCCGATTTTTTCTTTGAAGAGATCCGCGACGGCTCTCATACCACCCGCATTGAGCGGCAGGGCGACAATTTGTTTGCCGTGCTGAACGACGTCATTTTTCATCCCAAAGAGACCACCGCAGAAACCTCGACGCTGTGGCTGTACTGCAGTCAGAAGCTGGTGGTGACCGCGCGCTATAAACCGCTGCGCTTTATTGAATGGATGCTGCCGCGGCTGGCGACATTAAACGTGACTTCTTCCACCGCGCTGCTGGCCTTTCTGCTTGAAGATCAGGAGGAAGTGCTGGAACAGGTGGTGCGCCAGGCAAGTCGCCACGTCGATGACATCGAAGAGCGGCTGCTCACCAATCATGTCCAGCGCAACCGTGCCGACCTGGCGCGCCTGCGGCGGATGCTCCTGCGCTTTCAGCGGCTGTTGGCCCCGGAACCGGCGGCGATGTTTCGACTCCTCAACCGTCCGCCAGCGTGGATCGACCGCTCCGTGGTTCAGGAGTTTCGCCAGTTCACCGAGGAGTTTACCGTAGTGCTCAACGATCTCTCCGGGCTGACCGAGCGTATCAGCCTGCTGCAGGAAGAGATCAGCGCCCGGCAAATGGAAAAAAGCAACCGCACGCTATATACCTTGACGGTCATTACCGTGCTGGCGCTACCTATCAATATTGTGGCGGGGTTCTTCGGCATGAACGTCGGGGGGATCCCGCTCTCGACCAACCATCACGGGTTTATCCTGCTGGTGCTGCTGGTCGGCGGATTTACCCTTGGGGCCGGATATCTGGCCTTTCGGCGACGGGACGATTTGTGAGTCGGGGGCCCCGTTCGGGCTGTGCCCGCGGCGTTTAACACCGCCGGGGCTGTGCGGAACGCCTACGTTAAATCGCGCAGTGCGGCAAGCAATCCGTTGACGCCTCTTTCCAGCTTCTCCCGGGGGCAGCCGGCATTGAGGCGCACAAAACCGACGCCGGCTTCGCCGTAGGTATACCCGGGCATTATGGCGACCTTCTGCACCTCGATGAGCGCTTTTTGCAGCGCGCGGTCGTCCACGCCGAGCGGGCGCAGATCGATCCAGGCGAGATAGGTGGCCTGCGGCGGCTGCCAGTTCAGCTGCGGGAAGGCCTGATTGAGCGCCTGAGCAAGATAGCGCATGTTGTCCTGCAAATAGGCCCGAAGCGCGTCGAGCCACGGGGCGCCTTCACGGTAGGCGGCAATATGGGCGACCAGCGCCGGTACCGAGGGCGATGAGAGTCCATCGCGCCCCTTCAGCGCCGTCAGATAAGCTTCGCGGGATGCGACATCATCAATCAGGCCGTAAGCGCCGGTAAACGCGGGAATATTGAAGCTTTTTGAGCCGGAAGTGAACAACGCCCACGGCCCGCGAGCGACATCGCACCACGGCGTATGACGATGTTCGCCCCAGACCATATCCATATGAATCTCATCGCTGATGACCTTCACGCCGTGCTTTTCGCACAGCATAGCCATGGTCTCCAGCTCCTCACGGCGCCACACTTTTCCGGTCGGGTTATGCGGGCTGCACAGCAGCAGCAGCGTGTTGCGCGGCTCCGCCAGCGTACGTTCAAGCTGCGCCATATCGCAATGCCACTGGTTATCCCGATAGCTCAGCGGGACCGGCGCAACGCGACGCCGGTTTCCTGCGATGGTGTTATAAAAAGCATCGTAGGCCGGTGTATGGACAACCACGCCGTCGCCTTCGTCAGACCACTGGCGAATCATCTCTGCCACCATGTAAATGACCGACGGGCCATAGACGATCGCATCGCGACTCACGGGGGTGTGAAAACGGCTGGCGTACCAGTGGGCGACCGCGCCAAGGAACTCATCGTTTTTCCAGCGGCTGTAGCCGAATACGCCGTGCGCCAGGCGCTTGCTGACGGCATCAAGAATGCAGGGGGCGGTGGCGAAATCCATATCGGAGATAGTAAAGGGGAGCAGGTCGGCGGCGCCGAAGCGATCGGCTACATAGTCCCATTGCGTACACCAGGTGCCGTGGCGATCGACAGGCGTTGCAAAATCAAACATTGACACTTCCTTCATCAAAGCCCCCTCCGGGTCAGGAGGGGGCGGACGTTTATGCCTGGACGGTATTCATCAGGACGGCCATTTCATCTTTCACCGACTGAACCTGAGGGCCGATAACGACCTGCAGGTTATGCTGATTCAACTGCACCACGCCGATGGCGCGGTTGGCTTTCAGCGCGGCGCTATCCACTTTGCTCATGTCGTGTACCGACAGACGCAGGCGGGTAATACAGTTATCCAGGGAGACGATATTATCGGCCCCGCCCAGCGCGGCCAGAATTGCCGGTACGTTGTAACCGGATTTCCCGCTGACGCCAGCCACGGCTTTGTCAAAGGCGGTCTGGGTGTCGATATCGCGGCCCGGCGTTTTCAGGTTGAAGCGGGTGATAGCGAAACGGAAGATGCCGTAATACACCGCAAACCAGATAGCGGCAACCACTGGTACCAGATACCATTTGGTTGACAGACCGTGCAGAATGCCAAAAACCACGAAGTCAATGATGTTCCCGTCGGTGTTGCCGATAGTGACGCCCAGCACCGCCATAATGGTGAAGCCGAGGCCGGTCAGCAGAGCGTGAATAACATACAGAACCGGGGCGACGAACAGGAACAGGAACTCCAGCGGTTCAGTGGTGCCGCCGACAACGCAGGCGATCACGCCGGAGATCAGCAGACCTTTAATTTTATGACGGTTTTCCGGCCGTGCGCAGTGATACATTGCCAGCGCCCCACCCGGCAGGCCGCCGAGGAATGCCGGCATTTTACCCTGCGACAGGAAGCGGGTGGCGCTTTCTGAGAAGCCGTGGGTTTCCGGGCAGCTCAGCTGCGCCTGGAAGATAGTCAGCGCACCGCTGACGGTATGGCCGCACACATCCATGGTCCCGCCCGCTTCGGTAAAGCGAATCAGCGCCACCAGAATGTGGTGCAGGCCGAACGGCAGCAGTAAACGTTCGCCGGTACCGAAGATCATCGGTCCAAAGTCGCCGGCGCTGTTAATCACGTGACCGAGCGCGTTGATCCCCATGGCAAAGACCGGCCAGACGAGGGGGATAACCAGGCCGACCAGTCCGAGCACCACGGTGGTGATAATCGGCACAAAACGCGTACCGCCAAAGAAGGCCAATGCGTCGGGCAGGCGGATATTATGAAAACGCTCGTGCAGCATCCAGACAATGATCCCGGCGATCACCGCCCCAAGGATCCCGGTATCGATCGACTGAATACCGATGATGTTCTGGATATTGTTGGCTTTCAGCACCGCGGCATCGGTCGTGGGCAGGATCCCTTTCGCGGTGAGCCAGAAGTTCACCGCCAGGTTCATGACCGCATAGCCGACGAAGCCGGCGAAGGCCGCCACGCCTTTATTTTCGCGCGCCAGCCCCAGCGGAATCGCAATACAGAACATCACCGGCAGGAAGCTAAAGGCGAAGGAGCCGACTTTGCTCATCCAGACAAACACGGCCTGCAGCAGCGGAATATCGAGCCATGGCAGCAGGGTGAGCACATCGTGGCTGCTTAAAGAGCTGCCGATCCCCAGCATGATCCCGCAAAAAGAAAGCAATGCCACGGGCAACATAAACGTTTTTCCTAACTGCTGGAAAAACTCCCACAAGGTAATTTTTGGTGTCGTTTTTGCCGTCATTAACACGAATCCTGATTTTTCAGTGGTGGGTAGGGTATAACGCTACGGCAAGATAAAACGTTTTATCACTTTTTAGTGCGATAAAAATCACATAATCAGGCGATAATAACGTTTATAAAGGTAACTCATTGATAAAACGTTTTATCGACCGCCACAGGGAGACGGTTGCAGCTATGGCTATCGCAAAAAAGATCACCATTAACGACGTTGCGCAGGTGGCCGGAGTCTCGGTGAGTACGGTGTCACTGGTGCTGAGCGGCAAAGGCCGGATATCGTCGGCCACCGGCGATCGCGTCAATCAGGCGATTGAGCAACTGGGTTTTGTGCGTAACCGCCAGGCGGCTTCGCTGCGCGGCGGGCAGAGCGGCGTGATTGGTCTTATCGTCAGCGACCTCTCCAAACCGTTTTATGCCGAGCTCACCGCCGGGCTGACCGATGCGCTTGAGTCCGAGGGCAAAATGGTCTTTCTTACCCAGGGCGGCTATGGCGGGGAAAAAATGCGTCAGCGCTTTGAAACCCTGATTTCGCAGGGCGTAGACGGGGTGATTATCGCTGGCGCTATCGACAAAGGCAGCGAACTGCGCGATCGCGCCGCAGAGGTCGGCATGCCGTTGGTGTTTGCCTCCCGCGCCAGCTACCTCGATGATATCGACCTTATCCGTCCGGATAATATGCAGGCCGCGCAGATAGTCACCGAGCACCTGATCCGCCGCGGACACCAGCGTATTGCCTGGCTTGGAGGACAAAGCGCTTCGTTGACGCGTGCGGAGCGGGTGGGCGGATACTGCGCGACGCTGCTCAAATACGGTCTGCCGTTTCACAGTGAATGGGTCGTGGAGTGCGAATCCAGCCAAAAGCTGGCGGCCGAAGCGATGGCCTCGCTGCTGCGCCAGAACCCGACCATTACCGCCGTGCTGTGCTACAACAACGTGATTGCCACCGGCGCGTGGTTTGGCCTGATGCGAGCGGGGCGCCAGAGCGGTGAAGACAGCGTGGAGAGCTATTTTGAACAGCGCGTGGCGCTGGCGGCCTTTGCCGAAGTCCCGGAAAGCGCGCTGGACGATGTGCCGTTGACCTGGGTCACCACGCCTGCGCGCGAGATGGGTCAAAGCCTGGCGGAATGTATTCTACGCCGTCTGGAGAAGGGGCCGATGAGCGCGAGAAATCAAATTATGCCCCCGCGGCTGGTGACCCGAAAATAGCCCCTCGAAAGGGGCCCGGATGTTAACTATGGTTCCCGCATATTTGCCCGGCGGCGGCTGCGCCTTCCCGGGCCTGTGTGATGTTAGCGGTTGCCACGTTGCCGTAGGCCCGCGCAAGCGAAGCGCCGCCGGGCGTTAACAGGCAAACGGAGCCCCTCGAAAGGGGCTCAGATGTTAACTATGGTTCCCGCCTGCTTGCCGGTGGCGGCTGTCTTACCAGGCCTGTGTGATTTGAGCGGTTGCCGCGTTGCCGTAGGCCCGCGCAAGCGAAGCGCCGCCGGGCGTTAGCAGGCAAACTGAGCCCCTCGAAAGGGGCTCGGATGTTAACTATGGTTCCCGCCTGCTTGCCGGTGGCGGCTGTCTTACCTGGCCCGTGTGATTTGAGCGGTTGCCACGTTGCCGTAGGCCCGCGCAAGCGAAGCGCCGCCGGGCGCTGGCAGGCAAACTGAACCCCTTGAAAGGGGCTCAGATGTTAACTATGGTTCCCGCATATTTGCCCGGTGGCGGCTGCGCCTTACCGGGCCTGTGTGATGTTACGGCTGCGGTGCGACCGGCGGTGCCACTTCTTCAGGCAGGGTTTCCTGCGGCTCGCCGCCAGGGGCTGCCGGCAGAGTGAAGCCAAACATTCCCGCGAACTCGTCCAGCGGCATTTTCTGCCCGTTCAGAGTGACCTGACCCTCGGCATATTGCAGACTGGAGGTAATCGCGTTGTCGTCCATCGTGGTAATGCGGAACATCTGTCCCATGGCGGCCAGACCTTTCACCTGCTGGTCTGCCAGTTTCGCCGCATCTTCTGGCCGGTAGCCTTCGAGGCCGGCAATCTGAGTCATAAAGGCGGTGGCCATATCGACCGGAATGACCAGCTTGCTGTCGAGCGACTTGATGCTGCGATCCACTTCATCCGCCAGCGTTTGCGGCTCAGCGGTGGTCTGCGCAGGATCTTTTAGCAGAACGGACATATTAAAGGTGCTTTCCCCTTTGGCATTACGCCAGCTCAGCGGAGCGATAGTCAGTGACGGATTGCCCTTCAGCAGAATCGGCAGCGCTTTAAAGAAGGTTTCCGTCAGCGCCTGCTGATACAGCTCAGGATTTTGCGTCAGCTGCGGATTCGCCATCAGCGCCTGGGCTTCGGCATTGTACTGCTGGCTGAACTGATGCCAGGCCTGACCATCCAGATTCGCCAGCTTGACGGTCAGCTTACCGCTGCCGATATCCTGGTTTTGCAGCTTCAGGCTGTTGACGGTGTAATCCAGCTGGCTGTTAATCCCTTTACCGTCTGCGGTCAGCGAAGACTGACCATCGATGTTCATGCCTTCCAGCAGGGCCAGCTCTTTCCCTTCAACGCCAATCGACAGTTTATCCAGAGAGATTTTTTGCTTACCGATACGCTCATTGAAGTCGGTCATCTCGGTGGCGCCGTCGGTTTTCAGGTTATTGAAGTTCAACTGGACTTTCTGGTTGTATTCATTGAGCGCGTTGATCTGGCCGCTGCTCGCTTCGCCACTCAGACTCACGGCTTTGCCTAGAGCATCCGCATCGAGCTGGAACTGACCGCCGCTGAAGGCAACTTTCTCATCGCCTTTCGCGTAATCCAGCGGTTTCAGAACGATAGCCGACCGGCTGTCGCCGCTATAGGCAATGCGGGTATTGATGGTAAACGGTGATTCGCCTTTGGCGATATCAAACAGCCCTTTGCTGGCATCGTTATTGACCAGCGTGGTTTTGATGGACGCCAACGCCGGGGCAAGCTGGCCGGATTTCAGCGCGGCTAGCGGGAAGGGGCCGTGATCGACCCCTTCATCAAACACCAGTGACTGCCCGGCAGCCAGCCAGCTGTTCTCTTTACCGGCAACCGGCTTCACCACCAACTGCAGGCGGCTACTGAACACGCCGCGCTGGTAGTTTTGCCATGACAGTTCGACGCCTGCTTCCGGCGCGCTGCGCTGTAGCTGCGCATTGACCTGTTGCACGACTTCGGCGAGGCGGTTTTCCAGCTGTTTCCCTGTATACCAGGCGCCACCTGTCCAGATGACGCCCAGCGCCACGATAATTCCTGCTGCGACCAGCGATTTCTTCATAGCATTTGTCCATAAATAAAACCAGGCGGATCGGGCCGCCTGGTGATGTTGTCATGATGAGGGAAAGTCTAGCAAGCGCGACTAAAAAGTTCAGTAACTTACTTGAGCTTATTAAAGACGCGCGCCAGACGACCGCTGCCGCTGACCTGTACCGGCGACTCGTTACAGCCAATAAAGGCCGACTCGCCCGCTTTCAGAGGCAGACGCTGTTCCCCCTTACGCAGAACCGCTTCGCCTTCCACGCAGAAGATGATGGCCGCGCTCTGCTGCGCGAGGGGGGATTCCTGTGCCGAGAGATCGTGCAGGGAGAAGGCGAAATCATCGACCGGAATCGGGAAATCCAGCTCCGCCTGGTGTTGCACCGGCTGAGTCAGCAGCTCGTCGGCCGGTTTGGCGACAAACTTGACGTTGGCAACCAGCTCAGGAATATCGATATATTTCGGCGTCAGGCCGGCACGCAGAACGTTATCGGAGTTGGCCATCACCTCCAGCGCCACCCCTTGCAGGTAGGCATGCGGCGTTTCGGCGAACAGGAACATCGCCTCGCCGGGATTCAGCTTCACCACATTAAGCAGCAGCGGAGAAAACAGGCCGCTGTCGTCGGGATAGAATTCGGCGATCAGGCGGATGGTCTGCCACGGTTCGCCTTGTTCGCTATCCAGCGCTGCCCGCAGTACGCTCAGCGCGTGGGTTTTTTCCTCACCCTGCATATTCAACAGTCCGGCAAACAGCTGGCTTAAGTGTTCCGCGTCCGGCTGGCGAAGGAACTCGCCTATTGCGGGATTCGCGCTGGCGACGGGTTGCAGCAGGGCAACGATTGCGGAAAACTCGCGGAACGCGTTCATCGCCAGGAATGGCGTCAGCGCAAAGACCAGCTCCGGCTTGTGGTTCGGGTCTTTATAATTACGCTCGGGGGCGTCCAGCGGAATACCGGCAGCATTCTCTTTGGCGAAACCAATTTCCGAGGCCTGCTTGTTCGGGTGAACCTGAATAGAGAGCGGCTGGGCGGCGCACAGCACTTTAAACAGGAACGGCAGTTCGCCGAAACGCTGCGCAACCTTGTCGCCGAGCAGCGCGGACTTGTCGCCGTCAATGATCTGGCGCAGCGCGCGCGGGCGACCGTCAGCGTCGAGAATTTGCGAGCTACTCTTCGGGTGCGCGCCCATCCACAGCTCCGCCATTGGCAGGTTGTCCGGGTTGGCGATACCATAAAGTTCGGTTAATGCGGTGTGGCTTCCCCAGGCATAGTTCTGTACTGAGTTAATGAGCTTTTGCATTCTCAATCCCTGTTGCTACATGATAATTATCGCTCTATTAAACCAGCAAACCGCCAGGAAGCAACTGCTGAAAGAAAAAGTCGTCCCTGTCTCAGTTTTTGTTAAAATTTTGTGTAAAATTGATCGACTCGCTTTTCTACAGGCAAATGGAGTGTCTGCCTGAAATATAATCAGCCCAGCAGTAAGTGAGAGCACAATGTCGAATAAACCGTTTGTTTATCAGGATCCTTTTCCCCTTAAAAAGGATGACACCGAGTATTATCTCCTCAGTCGTGACTACGTCTCCGTCGCCGAATTTGCCGGCCAGGAAGTCCTGAAGGTTGAACCTCAGGCGCTGACCCTTCTGGCGCAACACGCTTTCCACGATGCTTCCTTCATGTTGCGCCCGGCGCACCAGCAGCAGGTCGCCGATATCCTTAACGACCCGCAAGCCAGCGAAAACGACAAATACGTCGCTCTGCAGTTCCTGCGCAACTCCGATATCGCGGCCAAAGGCATTTTGCCGACCTGCCAGGATACCGGTACCGCAATCATCACCGGTAAAAAGGGCCAGCGCGTGTGGACCGGCGGCGGCGATGAAGCGGCGCTGGCGCAAGGGGTGTATAACACCTATATCCAGGACAATCTGCGCTACTCGCAAAACGCGGCCCTGGATATGTATAAAGAGGTCAACACCGGGACGAACCTACCGGCGCAGATCGATCTTTATGCCACCGACGGCGACGAATACAAATTCCTCTGTATCGCCAAGGGCGGCGGTTCGGCCAACAAGACCTATCTGTATCAGGAAACCAAAGCGCTGATTACCCCGGCGAAGCTGAAAAGCTACCTGGTTGAGAAGATGCGCACTCTCGGCACCGCAGCCTGCCCGCCGTACCATATCGCCTTCGTGATTGGCGGCACCTCGGCGGAATCAACGCTGAAAACCGTCAAGCTGGCTTCGACCAAATATTATGACGGCCTGCCGACCGAAGGTAATGAACATGGTCAGGCGTTCCGCGATATTCAGCTGGAGCAGGAACTGCTGCTGGAAGCGCAGAATCTTGGCCTCGGCGCGCAGTTCGGCGGCAAATACTTTGCCCACGATATCCGCGTAGTGCGTCTGCCGCGCCACGGGGCCTCCTGCCCGGTGGGGATGGGCGTCTCCTGTTCCGCTGACCGCAATATCAAGGCCAAAATCAACCGGGAAGGGATCTGGCTGGAGAAGCTGGAAAGCAACCCGGGCAAATACATTCCGGAGTCGCTGCGTCAGGCCGGTGAGGGTGAGGCGGTGAAGGTGAATCTCAATCAGCCGATGAGCGAGATTCTGGCCCTGCTGTCGCAGTACCCGGTATCGACCCGGCTGTCGCTCAGCGGCACCATTATCGTGGCGCGCGATATCGCTCACGCGAAGCTGAAAGAGCTGCTGGATAACGGCGAAACGCTGCCGCAGTACGTGAAAGATCACCCGATCTACTACGCCGGTCCGGCGAAAACGCCGGAAGGTTACGCCTCCGGTTCGCTCGGCCCGACCACCGCCGGACGTATGGACTCCTATGTCGATCTGCTGCAGTCCCACGGCGCGAGTATGGTGATGCTGGCGAAAGGCAACCGCAGCCAGCAGGTGACCGACGCCTGCCATAAACACGGCGGATTCTATCTCGGCAGCATCGGTGGCCCGGCAGCGGTGCTGGCGCAGCAGAGTATCCGCAGCCTGGAGTGCGTGGCGTATCCGGAACTGGGGATGGAGGCTATCTGGAAAATCGAAGTGGAAGATTTCCCGGCCTTCATTCTGGTGGATGACAAAGGTAACGACTTCTTCCAGCAGATTCAGTCCTCGCAGTGCACACGCTGTGTGAAATAATCGAAGCCGCCCTCCGGGGCGGTTTTTTTATGTCGTTTAGCGGCACGAACGAACAATATAACCTTAAAAATTTGACCAATACTTAACCCTTTATAGCAGGTGAGCTTTGTCGTAATTACGTACTTTGTATTCAAGGAGAAAGTAATGACAACGCATCGCAGTGAAAAAGACTCTATGGGCGCTATCGAGGTGCCCGCCGATAAGCTATGGGGCGCGCAGACCCAGCGTTCGCTGGAACATTTCCGCATCTCGACGGAAAAAATGCCGGGCGAACTGATTTATGCGCTGGCGCTGACCAAACGGGCGGCGGCGAAGGTTAACCAGGATCTGGGATTACTGGCGGCAGAGAAGGCCGGGGCGATTATTCAGGCTGCCGATGAAGTGCTGGCCGGCAACCATCCCGATGAATTTCCGCTGGCTATCTGGCAGACCGGCTCCGGCACGCAAAGCAACATGAACATGAACGAGGTGTTGGCCAACCGCGCCAGTGAACTGCTGGGCGGCGTGCGCGGCATGGAGCGCAAAGTTCATCCTAATGATGACGTGAATAAGAGCCAGAGTTCTAACGACGTCTTCCCGACCGCGATGCATGTCGCGGCGATTATCGCGCTGCGCGAAGCGCTCATCCCCCGGCTCACGGTGCTGAAACAGACGTTGAGCGACAAAGCGGCTGCCTTCAACGACATCGTTAAAATTGGCCGCACGCACCTGCAGGATGCGACGCCGTTAACGCTGGGACAGGAGTTCTCCGGCTGGGTGGCGATGCTGGAACATAATCTGCGCCACCTTGAACTGAGCCTGCCGCACCTGAGCGAGCTGGCGTTGGGCGGTACCGCCGTTGGCACCGGTCTGAACACCCATCCTGAATATGCCGTGCGGGTGGCGGCGGAACTGGCGACCCTCAGCGGTCAGCCGTTCGTCACTGCGCCAAACAAGTTTGAGGCCCTGGCGACCTGCGATGCGCTGGTCCACGCCCACGGGGCGCTGAAGGGGCTGGCGGCCTCGTTAATGAAGATTGCCAACGATGTGCGCTGGCTGGCTTGCGGCCCGCGTTGCGGGATTGGTGAAATCGCCATTCCGGAAAATGAACCCGGCTCGTCAATTATGCCTGGCAAGGTTAACCCCACGCAGTGCGAAGCGCTGACGATGCTGTGCTGCCAGGTCATGGGCAATGATGTGGCGGTCAATATCGGCGGGGCATCCGGCAACTTCGAACTCAACGTCTATCGTCCAATGGTGATTCATAATTTCCTGCAATCGGTGCGCCTGCTGGCGGACGGGATGGAGAGTTTTAATGAGCACTGCGCGACCGGTATTGAACCGAACCGCGAGCGCATCGCCCAGTTGCTCAATGAGTCTCTGATGCTGGTCACGGCGCTGAATACCCATATTGGCTATGACAAAGCGGCGGAAATTGCCAAAAAGGCGCATAAGGAGGGGCTGACCCTGAAAGCCTCCGCGTTAGCGCTGGGCTATCTGACGGAGGCCGAATTTGACAGCTGGGTGCGTCCGCAAGAGATGGTGGGCAGTATGACTACTCGTTAGCCAGCCACAGATGCAGGCGCGGGATCAGCAGCCTGAGCGATTGCGCCTGCGGCTTATAGCGATACTGCACATTATCCGCATCGTAGTTCAGCAACTCGCCGATATCCGGCACGCTTCCCCCCTGCGTGCCGGATATCAGCGTGATAAGCGGGCCAGGGCAGGCGTACTGCACCTGTTTCTGCTCACCGGCGTACCAGACGCGGGCAATAGGCTGGACCTTCACCGGCCGCTTGATCTTAAGCTTTGCCCGCTGCGGCAGAGCGGCGATATCCTGATACTCTCGCTCCAGTTTGCTTTGCCACTGCTCGCGCGTCCACGGCGGTACCGCGCGCGGCGATTGCAGGCTTTTTTCCAGCTGCAGCAGCACCTCATCACGAGTGAGATTTTTAATCACATGCTTATTAGCCCAGCCGAAGCGAATGGTGCTCGGGTCGCATAGCACCGTCAAGGTGCGATAGGCGCTGAGGGTGATAAGCCCCGGCAGATGACGGTGGACCCATTCAAAACGCGCCGCGGTGGGCAGGCCGGAATCGACGGTGACAATTTTTTCGAAAGTGGCTTTCAGCGCGTTAATGTGGGAAATGTTCTGCAGTAACGCCGACTGCTCCTCGCCAGCGGTTTGCAGACAGATAGCGCCGGGGAGGCGGACCGCCGCCTTGCTGCTGCGGCTTTCCGATTGTTGCTGAATGAACAGATGGCTGTAGTGCCTGAGCGCCATCTCCAGCGCCGGTTGACCGATGTGCTGGACCACCTCAATGGTCTCCAGCGGGTCGTGTTCCGCCTCTTTACTGACCGCCGGCAGTTCAAACACCCGGGCGGCCAGCAATCGGCAGGCGCGCAGGCGTTGCTGGAGCAGCTGGAGCTCTCGCTCCAGCTGGCGAAAGGTATCATTCAGACGTTCAACGAGGTCATAGCTGGCCATAGTGCCCACCTTAGTTACAACATACTGTTTGATTTTAACTATACGCAGGCCGAAGCACCTGCGCAAGTGGGGTCAGGCAGCGCTCAAATTGGGCAACTGATGATAGACTGGCCAGCTAAAACAAAAGCGAGCGCCGCCCAGAGAACTGGCACCGCAGCTCACCTCGCCAGACATGGCCTGGGCGATACTGTGAACAATCGCCAGCCCAAGCCCGCAGCCGCCGGTGGCCCGGTCACGGCTAGGATCGAGACGGACAAAGGGCTCAAACACCCGCTCGCGTTCCTCCGGGTCGATGCCCGGGCCGTCATCTTCAACCTGTAAGGTTGCTCGCGAACCCTGTAGCGTCAGGCTGACCTGAATCCGCTGGTTGCTGTAGCGCAACGCGTTGTTGACGAGATTATCCAGCACGCGTTCCATCAGACGCATATCAAGCGCGCCGTAATCCCCGGCGACCACCTCATGTAACGCCACATCGCGTTGGGGATTAACCATCTGAATCTCTTCAACGTGCGCCGCTATCCAGGCGGGGAAATCAGGCGTCGTCAGATGAAGTTCGTTCTGCGGACGGTCCAGGCGGGCGTAGGTCAACAGCTCCTCGATTAAGGCTTCCAGCTGACCAATATCGCGGTTCAGCGCCTGGGATTCCGCGTCGGTCAGGTTTTCACTCATCTCCAGACGATAGCGCAGACGCACCAGCGGCGTACGCAGCTCGTGGGCAATCCCGTCGATCAGCAGTTTCTTGCTGGCGATCAGGGCGTTGATATTGTCGGCCATCTGGTTAAAGGCCACGCCCAGACGTTCAAAGCTGGACATACTGTCGAAATGAATGCGTTCGGTAAAATGCCCCTCGCCAAAGCGCTGGGCCGCGGTCTCAAGGCGCAACATATCCTGCCAGTGGGGACGCATCCAGATAAACACCGGAAAGGCCAGCGAAATGGCGATGAAAGCCATCAGGGAGACATCCAGCAAACGCATCTCATGGAGGAAATAGAGATAGGGGACGGGGCCTACCGACAGAACGTAGTGGCTGCGCGGGATACGTTGAATAAAGGTGTACTCATCATCGAGGGCGACAATATCCCCGGCGCGCAGATGCTGCATCGAGTTTTCTGAGAGCTTATATTTACTCAGCGGCTCAATATGCAGATCGAATGACAGATTAAGATCCAGCTCCTTTAGCGTTTTGCTCCAGTCGCGGGGCGGGGTTTCCCGCAGCTCGCTACGCATCAGATACAGTGAGCTTTTCATCAGATCGTCCAGCGATTGCCGACCCGCACGTTCGGCGGTGAATTTATACACCAGCCCCACCAGCATGGTCATCACCAGGAAGCAGACGAACAGCAGAAGGTAAAACTGCACAAACAGCTTTTTCATAAAATACCACCGAAATATAGACGGTTAACTATATCGCTTTTCCGTTCATGAGCGCTACCGGCAGGCCGATATTCGCCCGCCCGATTCACCGGCCGTGCTCCGCATCCAGCGGTTTAACTCGCTAATATGGCTGCCCGAGCGTAAAACGGGTCGTGATAGCGGCATAGCACGAAGAGGCGTCCGGCGCGCGTCGGGGAAGCGGCAGCGAATTGTCGGGAATCGTCAGTGCGCCTGCCGATGGCAGGCGCCAGGAGACGCCAGCAAAAACCACCCGCAGGTGGTTTTGTCGTGGTTACGGCCGCAGGGACGTTAATTGTCCCAGGCGTGAGGAGCGAACAGATACCCTTTATTGCGCACCGTCTTGATGCGATAGGGCTCGGTCGCGCTGTCGAGCAGTTTTTTGCGCAGGCGTGATATCGCCACATCCACGCTGCGATCCATCCCATCGTAACTGACGCCGCGCAGGTTTTTCAGCAGCGCATCACGATCCATAATCTGTCCGGCGTGGGTGGCCAGTTCCCATAACAGCTCAAAATCAGCCGTTGACAGCGCCACGCTCTCGCCACCGAGCAGCACCTGACGGTTAACCGGGTCGATGAGCAGGGAACCGAATGCAATCGATTTATGCGGCGTAAGCGATGTCGGGGTATGGGCCACGGGAGTGGCGACGTGCTGGCGTAAATGCAGGCGCAGGCGCGCCAGTAATACGGCAGGCGGCGTGGTCTTCAGAATGTAATCGCTGGCGCCCATTTCCAGCGACAAAATATGGTTCATATCGCTGTCAAGCGAGGTGAGCAACACAATCGGACCTTGCCACTGGCCGCGCAGATCGCGGCATAGCGTCATGCCGTCTTTGCCTGGCAACATAATATCCAGCAACACCAGGTCGGGTTTCTCCCGCGCGATAACCTCTTCAGCCCGGTCACCTCGCGGCTCAACCACCACTTCCATATCGTGCTTTCCGAGATAAGCGGCGATCAGAGCGCCAACTTCCGGATCATCCTCAACAAAAACGATCTTATTCATATCTTACTTGTACTGGAAAAAGAATTAACATACACCGCCGCCAGGCTACCTGCCATTACTCTTTTATAAAAAAGACGTCATCCTTCACACTGTCCCGGCGTTCGCTTCGCGCGTTGGGCGCCCGGCGGGTTAACCAGGCTCGGGAGGGGGCGATGTGAATGATATTGTGAATATATGTACTTCCGTTATGCTACATCAACTTGTTGTTTAAATGTTAAGGCTAAAGGAATGGGGTTGTTGATTAAAGGGCTGCTCGGAGCGCTGGTCGTGGTACTTATCGGTATACTGTCTAAAAGCAAAAATTATTATATTGCCGGTTTAATTCCGTTATTTCCGACCTTCGCCCTGATTGCACATTATATTGTGGCCAACGAGCGCGGGATTGAGGCGCTGCGAACCACGATAATCTTCGGGATGTGGTCAATCATTCCCTATTTTATCTATCTGCTGTTGCTCTGGTACTTTATCGGCATGATGCGCCTGCCGTGGGCACTGGCGGGCGCAGTTGGCGGCTGGGGGCTGTGTGCCTGGCTGCTGATCCTCGTCTGGAGCCGCTGCCACTAACGCAGGTGTCTGCCGCCATCCACGGCAAAAGAGCGGCCCGTAACGAACCGGCTGGAGAACAGATAATCGAGCAGGTCGATAATCTCTTTTTCGCCCGCCACGCTTTTCATGAGCGATTTATCCAGCGCCTGCTGGCGATATTCAGCGTCGTCGCCCTCGTTAAACATAATTAGCGAAGGGGCAATGGCGTTAACCTTAATCTCCGGCGCCAGCTTGCGGGCAAATGAGCGGGTCATATTATCCAGCGCGGCTTTACTGGCCGCATAGGCAATATGTTTATCGCTGCCGCGTTCAACGACATAGTCAGTGATATGAATAATGTCGCTGGCAGCGTGCCCGTGCCCGCGCAGGAGCGTTTCCAGCGCATGGTTGAGCAAATAGGGGGCATGAACGTGGATCTGCATCATGCTGGCCAGCACCGTGGTGAGCGGAACGCCCGGCTTTTCAGCCATCCAGCCGCTGGCGTTATGAATGATAGCGCGCAGCCCGTCGGCGGCGTGGAGTTTGACCGCTTCGGCGAAGGCCATTATCTGGTCATCGGTACTAAAATCGGCGGCAAGACAGATGGCTCCGGCGTCGCGCAGCGCGTCAATGGCCGGGTAGTGCGTGCGATAGCTGACGATAACAGGCTGCTGCTGCTCCAGAAAATGGTGCGCCAGCGCAAGGCCGATGCGGCGGCCTCCACCGGTGATAAGTATCGGGCGAGGCTGTCGGACAGTCATGGGTATCTCCTTTGAGTTCAGCAGCAGGGCGACCGCTTACCCCACCAGCATCCACGTTGCCGGTATAGCGGCAACCAGCAAAAAACCAATTAAGGCTAATTCACGGCGTTTGAGCATGCGATCGTGCTGGTGCGTACGGCGAGCGTACAGGAACACCAGAAGACCCGGAGCGTAAAGTATCACTGACAACAATAAATGCACAGGGCCAGACGCATATAATAACCATAAGCCATAAAGACATGCGCCGACACCGACCGCCTTATGCAGCGGACGTACCGCAATCTTCAGCAGGAAGGCGCCCACGAGGAAATAGGGCACCAGAATCATCTCGGAGGCGATGGTCAGTAACGTATTGTAGTCAGACCTGGTCAGCCAGATCAGCACCAGCGATACCTGAACGCTGATATTGGTTAACCACAGCGAGGCCGACGGGGCGTTGTTTTTATTCTGCCGGGCGAAGCGGCGCGGAAATGCTTTATGCGTCGCGGCGAGCCACGGGACTTCTGCCGCCATAATGGTCCAGCTCAGGTAGGCGCCGCACACGGAAATAATCAGCCCGGCAGCGATGACCACTTCGCCCCATGAGCCCATCATCTTCACCATCAGACCGGCCATCGACGGATTACGCATTTCGGCCAGCTCCGGACGGGCGACCACGCCTAACGAGAGCAGAGTCACCAGCAGATATACCGTCAGCGCCGAAAGGACCGCCAGCAGCGTCGCGCGGCCGACATCCTGTTTATTGCGCGCACGCGCGGAAACCACGACCGCGCCTTCCACACCGATAAATACCCACAGGGTGATCAGCATGGTGTTCTTCACCTGTTCCCAGACCGGTACGCCGAGCGCCAGGCCGCTAAAATCAAGGCGGAACCTCTCCAGACGAAAGGCGATAACGGCGAGAAGAATAAAGGCGCCGAGCGGGATCAGCTTCGCCAGGGTGGCGACCAGGTTAATGCCTGCGGCGGTCTGGACGCCGCGCAGGACCAGAAAGTGCACGATCCACAGCAGCAGCGAAGCGCCTACGATGGCCTGCCAGGTATTACCGCTACCGAAAATAACGGCGTCCGGAGTGTCGGTAAAGAAGCTGAGCGCGGCAAAGACAATCACCAGATAAGAGACGTTGGCGATCACCGCGCACAGCCAGTAGCCCCAGGCCGAGCAAAAACCGACGACCTCGCCGAAGCCTTCGCGGGCATAGGTGAAGATACCGCCGTCAAGATCGGCGCGAATACGGGTCAACAGCAGCATAGCGAAGGCGAGGAATAAAATCCCGACGCCGGTGATCGCCCAGCCAATCAGCAGAGCCGCAGGGCTGGCGACGGCCGCCATATTTTGCGGCAGGCTGAACACACCTGCGCCCAGCATTGAGCTCAGTACCAGTGCGGTCAAGGCGCTGAGGCCCAGTTTCTTTTCCATTGTATTCTCGGGGTGACGGCGGTGAATCAAGAATATTTATTTGGCGAAATCGCATAAAAATGGAGGATTACGCTAAGGCGCGGGATTTTACGGAGTGTCTTGGGTGCATGCAATGGCGGCGGATGAAAAAAAACAAAAAGGCGGCAAAATGCCGCCTTTTTGCCCAGGTCGACGCGATTATTTATACAGGTCTGCGCTGATGGTGATGTTGCCGCCACGTTCCTGCCACTGGCGGGTAATGTGGTAGTACTTCGCCCCTTTCTTCGCCGCGCGCTTGGCGGTCTGGTACGAAATCTCGGTCATGTTGCCGTAATTACCGGTGAACTTGATGCTGTCAAACGGCACCATCTGGGCGGCGGTTATCTTGTTCACTTCTTCGATTTTGGTGCCATCCGGCAGCGTGACGGTGTAACGTCCGCCTTTTGATGACTGCGTTTCGAAGAAACGACCTACGCCGGTACCGGAACCGACCGCTGCGCTGGTGGCAACGCCTGGAATTTCGACGTTTTTCGCGGCGCTACCGCCTTCAGCCAGCGCTGCGCGCCCGGCTTCAGAGTCGGCCGGGATCGCGTCCGGGCTCTGCAGAACGCGTTTTTTCGCATCGGCTTTATAGATATAGGCAGTGATACGCTGGTTGCCGCCCTGGTTGGCATCAACCTGACGAACGATAAAGAAGGAGGCGGCGCCTTTGGCTTTCGCCGCTTTGGTGATCGCATCATTCACTTCCGGCTGGCTGCGATAAAAGCCCTGCACGGTCACGGTATCAAAAGGCTCAAGCTCGACGGCCTGATCCTTAGGCAATTCCATGACGCCATTAATGACGCGATTTTTCGGGGCATCCGCCTGCGGGGCATTGTTTTTATACAAATCCGCCGTTACGCGCCAGTTGCCGCTGTTGCCATAATCAGAAGTGTCGACAACATAAAATGAGGCAGCGCCATCTTTGTCCGCTTTGCGGGACATGGCTTTTACCGCATCGCCGATGGCAGTAAAACGGCCCGTGATCACGACACGATCGTAGGGTTTTAGCGCCGCCGCCTGCTCCGGAGTCAGCTCGGTCGCTGCATGGGCTGACAACGCTGTCGTAGCCAGGAGAGCAGACGCCAGGAGTGAGTTCTTAAGCTTCATAAAAATAATCCTTTGCCTTGCGCAAACCATGTACTGGTATTGTTGTTGACTGATAACGCTCGATTATTGCATTTAAAAGGCGTGACTGTCTGCGTCATTTTTTGCTTACCGCCCGAAACGTGCATCACAATAATATAACAATTTCTGATATGTTGAAAAAACAGCCGCTTGACCAGCAAAATTGATAATTAATACCACTTTTATAAGTTAACATAATGTTAATGGTGTGTTCTTGCTGGCGATTAATGGCGTATAACAGCATCAGTTAAGCGATTTATCAGGTCTGGACATGAATTTAAGGTAAATATTGCTGCCTGACACGGTTCACGATGCGTTTTACCAATAAAATCAAAATTTCTGTTTTATCGCAGTAGATCACAATCGCTATTTTCAGTAGGTTATAAAAAGTTTGTTACTGTTTCATTTTTTCAGTCAATGGCAAAGAAACGGCATGTTTTGCCGCTTAACCGTCGTCTGTAAGAAAAGAACAACCATCATCAAAAACCGATGGAAGGGAAAACTATGCGTATCGGGGTACCAAAAGAACGGTTTGCCAATGAAACCCGCGTCTCTGCCACGCCGAAAACGGTGGAGCAGCTGCTAAAACTCGGGTTTACCGTTGCCGTTGAAAGCGGCGCGGGTCATCTGGCAAGTTTCGATGACGAAGCCTTTGTCCAGGCGGGTGCTGAAGTTGTAGACACCGCTGAAGTCTGGCAGTCATCCATTATTCTGAAGGTGAACGCACCGGAAGAACATGAAATTGCATTACTCAATCCGGGCACTACGCTGGTGAGCTTTATCTGGCCGGCGCAAAATCCTGAGCTGATGCAGAAATTAGCGGCTCGCGACATCAACGTGATGGCGATGGATTCGGTGCCGCGTATTTCCCGCGCCCAGTCGCTGGATGCGCTCAGCTCGATGGCCAACATTGCCGGCTATCGTGCGATTGTGGAAGCGGCTCACGAATTTGGCCGCTTCTTTACCGGCCAGATCACTGCTGCCGGGAAAGTCCCGCCGGCGAAGGTCATGGTTATTGGCGCCGGTGTCGCCGGACTCGCGGCTATCGGCGCGGCGAACAGCCTCGGCGCGATTGTCCGTGCGTTCGATACGCGTCCAGAAGTGAAAGAGCAGGTGCAGAGTATGGGCGCCGAGTTTCTGGAACTGGACTTTAAAGAAGAAGCGGGCAGCGGCGACGGCTATGCCAAAGTGATGTCCGAAGCCTTTATCAAAGCTGAAATGGCGCTGTTTGCCGCGCAGGCCAAAGAGGTGGACATCATCGTCACCACGGCCCTGATCCCGGGTAAACCGGCGCCGAAGCTGATTACCCGCGAAATGGTCGACTCGATGACCGCGGGCAGCGTGGTGGTCGACCTGGCATCGCAGAACGGTGGCAACTGTGAGTACACCGTGCCTGGCGAAGTGGTGACTACCGCCAACGGCGTGAAGGTCATCGGCTATACCGACCTGCCGGGCCGTCTGCCGACGCAGTCCTCGCAGTTGTACGGGACTAACCTGGTCAACCTGCTGAAGCTGCTGTGCAAAGAGAAAGACGGCAATATCGCCATCGATTTTGACGATGTCGTGGTGCGTGGCGTGACGGTGGTTCGTGAAGGCGAAGTCACCTGGCCGGCGCCGCCGATTCAGGTTTCTGCCCAGCCGCAGGCGGCGGCGAAGCCTGCTGATGCTCCGAAAGAAGCAGAAAAACCAGCCTCTCCGTGGCGCAAATACGCGCTAATGGCGCTGGCGATTATTCTGTTTGGCTGGCTGGCGAACGTGGCGCCGAAGGAGTTCCTCGGTCACTTTACCGTTTTCGCGCTCTCCTGCGTGGTGGGTTATTACGTGGTATGGAACGTTTCTCATGCGCTGCACACGCCGCTGATGTCGGTGACCAACGCGATTTCAGGGATTATCGTTGTCGGAGCGTTACTGCAGATAGGCCACGGTGGTTGGGTCAGCTTCCTGAGTTTTATCGCGGTGCTGATCGCCAGCATTAATATTTTTGGTGGTTTCACCGTTACTCAGCGCATGCTGAAAATGTTCCGCAAGAACTAAGGGGTAGCACATGTCTGGAGGATTAGTTACAGCTGCATACATTGTTGCCGCTATTCTGTTTATTTTTAGCCTTGCGGGGCTGTCAAAGCACGAAACCTCGAAGCAGGGTAACCTGTTCGGGATGGCCGGGATGGCTATCGCGCTGCTGGCGACCATTCTCGGGCCGGATACCGGCAACGTGGCATGGATAATCCTGGCGATGGTGATCGGCGGCGCGATTGGTATTCGTCTGGCGAAGAAAGTTGAAATGACCGAAATGCCGGAGCTGGTTGCCGTACTGCACAGCTTTGTCGGCCTGGCCGCGGTGCTGGTAGGCTTTAACAGCTATCTGCATCACGAAGCGGGTATGGAACAGATCCTGGTGAATATTCACCTGACGGAAGTATTCCTCGGCATCTTCATCGGTGCGGTGACCTTCACCGGTTCGATTGTGGCCTTTGGCAAATTGCGTGGCAAGATTTCGTCTAAACCGCTGATGCTGCCGCAGCGCCATAAGCTGAACCTGGCGGCGCTGGTGGTTTCCTTCCTGCTGCTGGTAGCCTTTGTTCGCACCGACAGCACCGGAACTCAGGTTCTGGCGCTGCTGGTGATGACGGTCATCGCGCTGGCCTTTGGCTGGCATCTGGTGGCGTCGATCGGCGGGGCAGATATGCCGGTCGTGGTCTCAATGCTGAACTCCTACTCGGGTTGGGCGGCGGCGGCGGCGGGCTTTATGCTCAGCAACGACCTGCTGATTGTGACCGGGGCGCTGGTAGGTTCGTCGGGTGCGATTCTGTCTTACATCATGTGTAAGGCGATGAACCGCTCATTCTTCAGCGTGATTGCCGGCGGTTTTGGCACCGATGGGTCCTCGACCGGTAGCGATGAAGAAGTGGGCGAACACCGCGAAATCAGCGCTGAAGAGACCGCGGAAATGCTGAAAAACTCGCACTCGGTGATCATCACCCCGGGCTACGGCATGGCGGTGGCGCAGGCGCAGTATCCGGTGGCGGAAATCACCGAAAGGCTGCGCGCTCGCGGCATCAAGGTGCGCTTTGGTATTCATCCGGTTGCCGGTCGTTTGCCTGGGCATATGAACGTGCTGCTGGCGGAAGCGAAAGTGCCGTACGACGTGGTGCTGGAAATGGATGAGATCAACGACGATTTCACCGATACCGATACCGTGCTGGTTATCGGCGCCAACGACACCGTTAACCCGGCGGCGCAGGACGATCCGAAGAGTCCTATCGCCGGGATGCCGGTGCTGGAAGTGTGGAAAGCGCAAAATGTGGTGGTCTTTAAGCGTTCGATGAACACAGGCTATGCCGGTGTTCAGAACCCGCTGTTCTTCAAAGAGAACACCCATATGCTGTTTGGCGATGCGAAAGCCAGCGTCGACGCGATTCTGAAAGCGTTGTAATGGTTTGCCATCCTAAATAATGTTTGATTCTGAAGCCGTCTCTGCTGAGACGGCTTTTTTATATATACAGCAAGGTCATGAATTGCTCATAAAATCGTCAGGCCGCAGTGCTATACTAAGCCTGTTTTTTCATCACTCTGAGGATATTATGGATACCGAATTAACCCCGGCGCAAATGGCAATCGAGTTTCTGCGTCGCGACCCAACAGCATTAACCCCCGCGCAGTACCTGAAAAAATTCAAACTTCTTGAGCTGGAATTTGCCGATTTGATGTCGCTCTCCTCCAGCGAGCTGAAAGAAGAGATCGATCATGCCTGGCGCTTAGGTATCCATTAAAAACTGTTGCTGTGTCTATATTGTCAATGACGGGGCCGTAAGGCCCTTTGTTTTTTCGCTAGCCGGGAAGACCGCGGACGAGAAAGCGCTAAAAAAATCCCCCGCCGAAGCAGGGGAACATGTTTTATACCGCATCAACCCGCGAGGATTAATCGTCGTCTTCGTCATCCATTTCAACCGGCGTTTTGTACTGCTCAGGTTTGAGAACCAGCAGGTCGCAGCGCAGATGGTCGATGACCTGCTCGGCGGTATTACCAAGAAAGGCCGCTGACAGTCCGGTACGTCCGACGGTGCCCAGAACGACAATCCCCGCTTGCAGATGTTCAGACAGGTCAGGAATGACCTCTTCCGGTAGCCCTTTTTCAACGTGGGTACGGTTTTCATCAATGCCGAATTTTTGCCGCAGGGCTTTCATGGCCAGCAGATGCTGACCGCGAATGGCATCGTTGTAGATACTGGGGTCAAAATCGGGTAGTTCGATAGCGATATTAATCGGCGTTACCGGGTAGGCGCCCACCAGATGGACTTCGGTATGGTTGACCTGGTCCGCCAGTTCGAGGGTTTCTTTAACCAGTTTTTCGTTTAACGCGTCGTGGTAATTTTCTTCGCTGGCGAGATTGACGGCCACCAGCGCCTTGCCGCCTTCCGGCCACGGCTGATCTTTAACCATCCAGACCGGACATGGACATTTACGCAGCAGATGCCAGTCGGTTGGAGTGAAAATAACGGCCTCCAGCTTGTCATGCTGGTGCGCCATTTTCAGCAGCAAATCGTGTTTGTCGCTGAGGATTTCCTGAATAATGGCTTCGAAGGGGCGATTGTGCCACACCACCTTAATATCAATAGGAATGCCGGACTCAATATAAAAGCGGGCCTGTTCTTTGATCCAGGCGCTACGTTGGCTGATAACGCCCTGGCGCATCGCCGTTCGCTCGTCGGGCGACAGCAGGGTCGTCATCTCATAGGAAAAATCGTAGATCGGCAAAAAGGCTTTGATGCGTCCACCAATCCGTTGGTGTAGATACACCGCGCGCCGCAATGCAGGCTGGTCGTCCTGATTGGGGTCGATTACTACCAGCATGTTCTGATACTTCGCCATACAGGGTCTCCTTACAACTGTAACTACAGTCTGTAATTAAAAAGATAACCCATATGGATGAAATGAAACAGGGGATGACCCTGGCCAGATCAACAAATCAGAAAAAAAATGAGCGATCTGGCGGGGGATAAAGAGGAATCAGGCGACGTTGCGGGCCTGACCTGCGAGCTGAGCAAGCAGGTCACTATTTTCGATGGTGATGTATTTGCCTTTTACCGCCAGCATGCCGCTTTTCTGGAAACGACCCAGCAGGCGGCTGATGGTTTCGACGGTCAGACCGAGATAGTTGCCGATATCGCCGCGGGTCATCGTCAGGCGGAATTCGCGAGGTGAAAACCCGCGCTGGGCGAAACGACGGGACAAATTATAAATAAAGGCCGCCAGACGCTCTTCCGCATTCTTTTTGGAAAGTAGCAGGATCATATCCTGATCGCCTTTGATCTCGCCGCTCATCAGGCGCATCATCTGCTGGCGCAGATTCGGCATTTTACCGGAAAGGTCGTCCAGGGTTTCGAAAGGGATTTCGCAGACCATTGAGGTTTCCAGCGCCTGGGCAAAGCTTGGATGCAGCGCGGTACCGATGGCGTCAAAGCCAACCAAATCACCCGCGAGGTGGAAGCCGGTAATCTGCTCGTCACCTTGTTCGGTAATGGTATAGCTTTTGATGGTACCAGAACGAATCGCATACAGAGATTTCAGCTCATCACCAGCTTTGAATAAGGTTTGCCCTTTCTGGATTGGCTTTTTACGCTCGATGATATTATCCAGCTGATCAAGCTCGTGCTCGTTCAGAGTAAAAGGGATGCAAAGCTGACTGATGCTGCAATCCTGACAATGGATTGCGCAACCGCCAGACTGAATGCGTCGTATAATTCTCTTTTCCGGGATCATAAGTCTGCTCAAGCCTTAATTGATATTGGTCAATTTTAACATCTTTTTGGTGAGCAGGTAAGCCTCGAACCCGTGAAACACGTAATATTAAAAGGGTAAAACTTTTACCACTTTTATCTCATTGATAACTAATGCAATATTCACCTGAACCTTATTGTAAAATTGCCTGATACTTCCGATAAAAAGCACGTAGCGTTAAAGAAGCAGATACCCCTCATGGCGCAATAACCACTCTTTCCGCTGCACGCCGCCGGCATAGCCGGTCATGGTGCCGTTTCGCCCAATAACACGGTGGCAGGGCACGACTATGCTGACTGGGTTTGAGCCGTTGGCCGCGCCGACCGCGCGCGCCGCGCCTGGGCGCCCCAGTGCTTCCGCCAGCTGGCCGTAATGCATCACCTGGCCGCAGGGAATGGTGCGCAGGGCTTGCCAGACTTCACGTTGAAAAGGGGTGCCTGCCGTTGCCGTCGGCAGCGTCTCGATGATGCCGAGATCGCCGGCGAAGTAGGCATCAAGCTGGTGACTCAGCCCGCCGGGATTGCGGGCATCGATGCGCTGATAACCTTCATCACGGTAGTGCAGATCAAGCAGTTGCGTCATACGGTCGCTATGCTCGTCCCACTCGACGGCGCGCAGGCGAAACTGCTCGTCGCATAGAATCCATAACGGCCCCAGCGGGGTGTCGATTTTGTCCTGCAGCAGTACCAGCATCGTTTCTCCTTGTTACCTGATTAACCAGATAATTATGCGCTACATTGACAAGATATCACGCGCTCCGTTCCGGCAACTATACTCCTGAAAGATAATCCACCGCTGTGCCGATTTTAAAAAAACGACTACGTTGCTCCCCAGGCGGTGAAGTGCCTCGTCACGCGCGCGGCGGAGGGTGACCTGGTTGTGGCCACCCGCTTTTTCACGACAGGCGCGGGTAAATTCCCGGACCGATGGGTAAACCCAGCCAATACCATATCACCAGCATCAGTAGCCACACGACGAGGAATATCAGCGGATAAGGCAGAACGAGTGAATAATAGGTACCGAGTTTCGCATCCGATCGATAGCGCTGCAGGAAGCCAAGAAACAGCGGGACAAACGGCGATACCGGCGCCAGCGGCAGGACCGACGAATCCGCGATGCGGAACAGAATCTGCGCAAAGGCCGGATGAAACCCGAGCAGCATAAACATCGGCACAAAGATCGGCGCCAGAATGGACCAGATTGCCGAGCCGCTGGCGATGAACATACAGAGAAATGCCGACAGCAACGCCAGGCCAACAAAGGCCGGCACGCCGTTCATTCCCGCTTGTTCCAGTAAATCAGTCAGCCCCACGGCCATAAATTTCCCCATATTGCTCCAGTTAAACATGGCAACAAACTGGGCCAGCGGGAACACCATGACGATAAACCCGGCCATCTCTTTCATCGGTTCGATCATTAACGGCGGCAAATCCGCCTGACGACGAATTTTCCCGGTGGCAATACCGTAGGCCAGAGAGACGAAAAAAAAGAAAAAAATAATCAGCGGCACAATGCCTTTAATAAAGGGAGAGGGCATTACCGTGTGGGTGACGGGATCGCGCAGAATACCGTTTTGCGGCACGACCGTGACGGCTATCAGGGCGATAAAAACCAATGACGCGATACCGGCAACCCGCAACCCGAAGCGCTGCTCAGGCGTCAGCGCCTGGAGTTTGTCTTCGCTGCGGCCTTCCCATGTTCCCAGCCGTGGTTCAATCAACTTATCGGTGATGAGCCCGCCAACCAGGGTCAGAATGATCACCGAACTGGCCATGAAATACCAGTTATCGATGACGCTGACATGCAGCGAGCCATCCAGCGTCTTTGCCGCCTCGGTGCTGATGCCTGAGAGCAGCACATCGGTGGTGACAATCAGCAAATTAGCGGTGAATCCACAGCCGACGCCAGCGATTGCCGCCAGTAATCCCGCGACCGGGTGGCGACCGACGGCGAGAAACATCAGCGCGCCTAACGGCGGCATAATCACCAGGGCGGCGTCGGATGAGATATGGCTAAAAAAGGCGATAAACAGCACCATATAGCTGGCGTAGCGCGCGCTGACGTGCGAGGCCATTTTGACCATCAGCGCCGGCAGCAGGCCCACCCGTTCGGCAAGCCCGGCGCCGAGCACCAGCGCCAGAATCGCCCCCAGCGGCGCAAACCCGCTGAAGTTCTTGATGACGTTCGGCAGAAACCAGTGCAGCCCTTCGATGCTGAGCAGATTTTTGACTACCACGGTGGAGCCGTCGGTTGGGTTGGTAACCCCCACGCCAAAGGCAGATAGCGCGGCGGTGGCTACCGCCAGCGCCACGATCAGATAAATAAACAGCAAAAAAGGGTGCGGAACCTTATTGCCGATCTTTTCAACCCAGCTGTACAGCTTCCCGTTGGGGGAAGGCGACGGTATGGATGACATACTCATGAGCATTCCTCAGTCGTTGTTGTGTTAGTTGTGATGTTTGTTGTGTGAGTGGTTTTTTATTTTAAAGGTGACGGTGTCACGTCTTGCGGGATCGGGCAATGATATGGCCGTTCCGCCAGCTGTTGCGCCAGTTCTTGTTGACTGGCTTGTAGCAGCACGCTGTCGGTGAGCAGGCGGCAAGCCGTGGCCCCGAGCACTTTTCCGGCCAGCAGCATGCCTTTATGGGCAATAGCGGTACGGCCCTGGCTCACCAGCTGCCAGGTATGCAGCGGTGTGCCGACGGCAAAACAGGGGCTAAAACATTGGGCGACCGGCGTTTTCCAGCTGACGTCGCCCACATCGGTTGACCCTGCGAGGAGGTTATCCGTCACCGCCCAGGGCGCGACTTCATCGATCAGCACCGTTTCCCGGTGGCGACGGGCGAAGCGTTTTCCCTCTTCACCGCCGGTGGCGGCGATATTTTTCAGGCTGTTGTTGAGGTCGTTCGCGCTTAAGGTTGCACGAATTTCTTCGGCAAACGCGCGATCCTCCTCGCTCCATGACGGTGTGCCGTAGTGGCAAACGGCCTCATACATCGCCGCCTCCAGCGTGCGGTTCGGTAAATAACTGGAGCAGGCTTTCTCGAAACGACAGGCGACCGATGTTTCCGTCATCAGCGCCGCGCCCTGGGCGATTTTCTCGATGCGGGCATAGATTTGCTGCGCATCCGCCATCTCCGGCGCGCGGATTAAATAGAGCACTTCCGCCTGAGCCTGGACCACGTTGGGGGAAATGCCGCCGCTGTCGGTAATGGCATAGTGGACACGCGCTTTCTCAATAATGTGTTCATTGAGGAAGTTGCTGCCGGTGGTCATCAGCGTGACGGCATCCAGCGCGCTGCGGCCCAGATGCGGCGAGTTGGCGGCGTGGGCGGCGGTGCCGCTGAAACGCCAGGCGGCCTGAATGTTGGCCAGCGTGCTGGTGCTGAACATCCCGGCGTAGGCTTCCGGGTGCCAGGTTAGCGCGGCGTCCACATCGTCAAACAATCCTTCGCGTACCATAAATGTTTTGCCGGAACCCCCTTCTTCCCCGGGACAGCCGTAGAAACGAATCGTCCCGCAACCGCCGTGCTGCACCAGCCAGCTCTTACAGGCGATGGCGGCTGCCAGCGCCGCGGTGCCCAGCAGATTGTGGCCACAGCCGTGGCCGTTCGCTCCTGGCGTCGCGGCAGCAGGATGCGCACAGTGCGCCTGCTGACTGAGCCCGGCCAGCGCATCATATTCACCCAGCAGGGCAATCACCGGCTCTCCGCTGCCGTAGCTGGCGACAAAGGCGTTCGGGATCCCGCCGGCCTCACGGCAGACCTGAAAACCTTCGGCTTCAAGGGCGACGGCCAGCCGTTGGGCTGACCAGAACTCCTCAAAGCGCGTTTCCGGATGGTCCCAGATGGCATCGGCGATGGCGGTCAACTCCCCGGCGCGGGCGGTAATCGCCTCATCAACATAGCGGTAGAGTGTCTCCATTACACACCTCGCTGCCAGGGGAAATTGAGCGCGGCGAGGGCCAGGGTTTCCACGGCGATGGCCATCACGTTCTCATCAAAATCGAATCGTTCGTTGTGGTGGCCGGCGCTGAGTTCCGTGCCAAAAACCATATATGAGGCCAGACCATGATGTTGTTGCACCCGGGCCATCATCAGGGTGGCATCCTCGGAGCCGGCAGGGGCGGCAATACGGTCGATAGCCTGTTCCACGCCGGGAACCCCGGCCGCCTGCTCGCGCAGATAGTTTACCCATGCCGGGGACGGGGCGCTGGAGGTCGCTGCGCCCATCAGACGCACCTCGACGCGGGCACCGTACATCGCGGCCGCGCCTTGGATAACCTCCTGCGCGCGGTCATACACATAGCGGTTGATCTCTTCCGTTTCACCGCGGGTTTCCACCTTCAGTAGCGCGCCGGATGGTACAACGTTCCGTCCGGTTCCCGCCTGCATGACCCCGACGTTGACCCGCGACGCGCCAGCGCTATGCGGCGCGATGGCGTGCAGACCAATCGCCGCCTGTGCCGCGGCGAGCAGCGCATTGCGCCCGTCTTCCGGTTTACCTCCGGCGTGAGCCGCGACCCCGGTGAATACCACGTCGAATTTGGTGGTCGCCATAAAATTATCGCTGCCGCACACCACGGTGCCGGCCGGTACGCCGGTCCCAATATGGATAGCGGTAAAGTAATCGACATCATCCACCACCCCAGCGGCGACCATCGCCCGCGCGCCGCGCGTACCTTCCTCCGCAGGCTGGAAAATCAGCTTGATGACGCCGTGCAGTCGATCGGCATACTGTTTCAGAACATGGGCCAGGCCAAGGCCGATGGCCGTATGACCATCATGCCCGCAGGCGTGCATCATCCCTGGGTTACAGGAGGCAAAGTCCTCGCGAAACGGACGGTGCTGGCCGTCGCTATGTTCATGCAGATCGAGGGCATCCATATCGACGCGAAAGGCCAGCGTGGGGCCGGGACGCCCGCTATCAAGCGTGGCGACGATACCGGTGAAGCCGCCTTCAAACTCACTCAGCCACGGTTCCGGCGCGCCTTGCTCGCGGGCGCGCTGAAAAGCGTTGGCCAGGGTACTTTCATCCGGTAACCCCATCCGGCTATCGGCATCGATTACGTCGCGACCCAGCGTCAGGTCGTAGCCCAACTGATGCAACTGTTCTGCAACTTTACTGGCGGTGCGGAACTCGACCCAGCCGGACTCAGCATGATGGTGTAAATCGCGCCGCCATTGCGTCATCTCTGGCAGCAGTTGATGGATGTATTCATTGAGTAGCGGCATAACCTGTCCTGTCATATGTAAAATGTGATAAGGCTCACGATGTGATAGCTTTTGCTTATCGCTGGTGGCTTTTTCATCAGTGCATTGTTACGTTGCCACAACACTTTGCATTACAGTAGATGCCATTTTCTTCTGTTTGATAAACAATGGTTATCACTACGGCGATGTCTTTTCAGATTAAATTTCACCAAATTCGCGCCTTCGTTGAAGTGGCGCGTCAGGGCAGTATTCGCGGCGCCAGCCGGACGCTGGCGTTATCGCAGCCGGCCTTGACCAAGGCCATTAAAGAGCTGGAAGAGGGACTGTCCGCCCAGTTGTTCGTGCGCCGCAGCCAGGGGGTATCGTTAACCGAAAATGGCGAAAGTTTTTATCAGCACGCCAGTTTGATTCTTGAGGAGCTGCGGGCGGCGCAGGAGGATCTGCTGCAGCGCCAGGGGGCGTTGACCGGGCAGATCAATATTGGCCTCGGCGCCAGCGTGGCGCGCTCGCTGATGCCCTCGGTGATTTGTCGTTTTCATCAGCAGCACCCGCTGGTGAAGGTGCGGATCATGGAGGGTCAGTTGCTGTCGATGATCAACGAACTGCGGCAGGGGGAGCTCGACTTCACCATCAATACTTATTATCCCGGCCCCTACGATCATGAATTCAGCTTTGAGAAGCTGTTTGAAAAACCGTTTGCGGTCTTCGCCCGCGTCGGACATCCCGCGACCCAGGCGACCTCGATTGAGCAACTGCTGCACTACAGCTGGACCATGCCGACCCCGCGCGGCAGCTACTTTAAGCAGCTCCAGGATCTGTTTAGCCACCGTTCGCAGATCCCGCATGTCGGCATCGTGTGCGAAACCTTCTCTTCCTGCATCAGCCTGGTGGTACAGAGCGATTTCCTGAGTATTTTACCGGTTGAGCTGGGCAACGACCCGATGATTGCCGACAAGCTGGTGATGATCAAAGTGAGCGAAACGTTGCCGAAAGCGACCTATTATCTGATCCAGCGCCGCGACTCGCGGCAGACGCCGCTAACGGCCTCGCTGATTACCCAGTTTCGCCGACAAAGCCGCTATCAGTTTCCCGCCTGAGTCCGGGAGGGCAAATTGTCGCCGGTTGTCGACAAACGCATTGAGGACGCCGGGCGCGGCGGCTATAGTAGCCTCCGGTAGCAGCCGGAGGAGTGCACATGAATCTTGACGACAAATCGCTATTTCTTGGCGCCATGGGGGACGTTCAGCCTCTGAAGCGCGGCAATGACGTTCATTGGCATCCGGAACGCAACCCGCGCCCGACGCAGCGTCTCGATGTCCTGCAGCTCGATAATTTTCTCACCACCGGCTATCTCGATATTCTGCCGCTGACCACGCCGCTGGAATTTAAACGCGAAGGGCTGCAAAACGGGGTGCTGGATAAGCTGCGTCTGGGGAAATATGACCCGCAGGCCAGCCTGAATCTGTTGCGCCGTCCGGTCGAACAGTGCCGGCAAATGCTGTTTGCCTTTGTGGTACAGGCGCAGAAAGAGGGGCTGCGCAATCTGCTGATCGTGCACGGAAAAGGGCGGGAAGATAACGCACACGCCAATATCGTGCGTAGCTATCTGGCGCGCTGGCTGGTCGAACTGCCCGAGGTCCAGGCGTTCTGTGTGGCCTCGGCACAGCATGGCGGCAGCGGAGCGTGTTACGTCGCGTTGCGCAAATCCGCCGAGGCGAAACAGGAAAACTGGGAACGTCACGCCAAACGCAGCCGCTAGCGCAGCAGCAGCGTCAGCTCCCGGGCCGCTTTTTGCAGCTCGGGGAGCACTCTTTCCAGCATCTCGCGAGTGGAGACCTGTCCGGCATGCACGCCGACGTTCAGTGCGGCCTGGATCTGGCCCTGCGGGTTGAATAAAGGCACCGCCAGCGAGCGCAGCCCCATTTCCAACTCTTGATCGTTGAGCGCATAACCCTGCTGTTGGACGCGCTTCAGCTCCGCGCGCAACTTGTTCACCGAATCCACCGTTTGCGGGGTGTAGCGAATCATCGTGACCCGCGCCAGCATATCGTTGAGCTTCTCTTCCGGCAGATGGCTTAACAGCACGCGCCCCATCGAGGTCGCCCAGGCCGGCAGGCGGCTGCCGATATCCAGATCGATGGTCATAATTCGCGAACTGGAGGCGCGGGCAATGTAGAGAATATCGTCGCCATCGAGGGTGGCTATCGAGCAGGACTCGTTCAGCATTTCGCTCAGATGTTTCAGTACCGGCTGCGCCGAACGCGCCAGCGGCGTGGAGGCTAACCACGCGTGGCCGAGGGCCAGAATACGCGGGCGCAGCTGGAAATTTTTGCCATCCTCCGCATAGACGAACCCCAGTTTGCCCAGGGTGTACAGGCAGCGGCGCACCGCCGCGCGCGGAATGCCGGTCTTCTGACTGATTTGCGAGATAGACAGGAGCGGGCGTTGCGGGGTGAAGGCCTGAATCACTTCCAGCCCGCGAGCCAGCGAGGCCATAAAGTTCGGATCGCCTTTAAACGGATCGCTGTCGCCCGTCAGTAAATCGTCTGGATGCTTCTCCATTTTCTTCTCCATATTTGCCATCGATCACATTCTTTCGCTAAAGATATACGATGTTCGATTATCGCACCATATTTCGATTATCGCCCTTGACCAACATCGTTAAGCGGGTCACATTTTGTGCGAACAACGCATAAAAGTGCGATTACCGCACGTAAAGGAGCGACCTGATGATTGATAAAAGCGTGTCGACGCTAAGTGACGCCATCGCCGGGATTCACGACGGGGCGACCATCATGATCGGCGGTTTTGGTCCCGCCGGTCAGCCAACGTACCTGATTGATGCCCTGATTGAACAGGGCGCCCGCGAACTCACCATTATCAACAACAATGCGGGCAACGGCGAAGTTGGCCTGGCGGCACTGCTGAAGGCCGGACGCGTGAGAAAGATGGTCTGTTCTTTCCCGCGCCAGGTTGACTCGCAGATTTTTGACGATCTTTATCGCCGCGGCAAAGTGGAGCTGGAACTGGTCCCGCAGGGGAACCTTGCGGCGCGAATCCAGGCCGCCGGCGCCGGTCTGGGGGCGATATTTACCCCGACCGGCTACGGCACGCCGCTGGCTGAAGGCAAAGAGACCCGCGAAATCGACGGTCGCCATTATGTCCTCGAATATCCGATCAAGGCCGATTTTGCCCTGATCAAAGCGCATCAGGCGGATCGCTGGGGCAATCTGGTGTACCGCAAAGCGGCGCGCAACTTTGGCCCCATTATGGCCACCGCCGCAAAAACCACCATCGTTGAAGTCTCCCGCCTGGTGAGCCTTGGCGACCTTGACCCGGAAAACGTGATAACCCCGGGGATTTTCGTCCAGCGAGTGTTCTCGCTGGAACACCTGACCACCGCACAACGCGCCTGAGGAGCCAGCTATGCAAAAACTAACCCGCGATGAAATGGCCCAGCGAGTGGCGCGCGATATCCCGGAAGGGGCCTATGTTAACCTGGGCATTGGTTTACCTACGCGCATCGCCAACTATCTGCCGACCGACAAAGAAGTGTTTCTGCACAGCGAAAACGGCCTGCTGGGGATGGGCGGCAAGCCGCAGCCGGGTGAAGAAGATCCGGAGCTGATTAATGCCGGTAAAGAGTACGTGACCCTGCTCAAAGGCGGCTGCTTTTTCCATCACGGCGACTCCTTCGCCATGATGCGCGGCGGTCACCTCGATATTTGCGTGCTGGGGGCGTATCAGGTCTCCGCCCGTGGCGATCTCGCCAACTGGAGCACCGGCGCGCCGGACGCGATCCCGGCGGTGGGCGGGGCGATGGATCTCGCCATCGGCGCACGTCAGGTGTTTGTGATGATGGACCATCTGACCCGCGACGGCGAGTGTAAGCTGGTTGAACAGTGCAGCTACCCGCATACCGGCGTGGGCTGCGTCAGCCGGATCTACACCGACCTGGCGGTCATCGACATCACCGCGAACGGCCCGGTGGTACGGGAAATTTTCAACGGCCTCTCTTTTGAGGAACTGCAGCGCATCACTCCGGTGGCGTTGACCTTCGAACATCTGGCGGAAAGCGCATAAGGAACCTATGATGAATCAGGCATTTATATGTGATGCGGTACGTACACCGTTCGGCCGTTTTGGTGGTACGCTGGCAACAATGCGCGCCGATGATTTGGCCGCTCTGCCGCTGAAAGCGCTGCTGGAGCGGAATCCGGGGCTGGATCCAGCGCGCATTGATGACGTGATTTACGGCTGCGCAAACCAGGCCGGGGAAGATAACCGCAACGTTGCCCGCATGGCGCTGCTGCTGGCCGGACTCCCGCAAACGGTGCCGGGCAGCACCATTAACCGGCTGTGCGGCTCCAGCCTTGATGCGATCGGCGTTGCCGCGCGGGCCATCAAAAGCGGCGAAACTCAGCTGATGATCGCCGGCGGCGTGGAGAGCATGTCGCGCGCGCCGTTTGTGATGGGCAAGGCGGAGAATGCCTTCAGCCGTAACATGCAGATTGAGGATACGACGATCGGCTGGCGCTTTATCAACGCCCGGATGAAAGCATTGTACGGCGTGGATTCAATGCCGGAGACCGCCGAGAATGTCGCCGTTGATTTTGCCATTTCGCGTGCCGATCAGGACGCTTTTGCGCTGCGCAGCCAGCTGCGTACTGCCGCGGCGCAGGAGGCCGGACGGTTTGCGGATGAGCTGATAACGGTCTCTGTCGCGCAGCGTAAAGGCGACCCGCTGCTGTTTACCCGCGATGAACACCCGCGCAGCACGACTGCGGAAGCGCTGGCGAAACTCAAAGGGGTGGTGCGTCCGGACGGTTCGGTGACCGCGGGGAACGCCTCGGGGGTTAACGACGGCGCCTGTGCCTTGCTGCTGGCCGGCGAATCGGCGCTGGTGGCCAACGATCTGCAACCGCTGGCCCGGGTTGTCGGCGTGGCGACGGCGGGCGTGGCGCCGCGCATCATGGGCTTCGGTCCGGCTCCGGCGGTCCGTAAAGTGTTGGCGCAGACCGGACTGACGCTGGAGCAAATGGATGTCATTGAATTAAATGAAGCGTTTGCCGCGCAGGCGCTGGCGGTGACCCGCGATTTAGGGCTGGCCGACGATGCGCCCCACGTCAACCCCAACGGCGGCGCCATTGCGCTGGGCCATCCTCTGGGGGCGTCGGGCGGGCGTCTGGCGATGACCGCCGCGTATCAGCTGCGCCGCACCGGTGGTCGCTATGCGCTGTGTACCATGTGTATTGGCGTCGGCCAGGGTATTGCGCTGATTATTGAACGTGTTTAAGGAGCCAACATGAGTTTGTTGACCCCTATGCTGCGCAGCAGTCCGCTGACCGCCTGGTTTAGCGATGCGCAGCGGGTGCAGGGGATGCTGGATTTTGAAGCGGCGCTGGCCCGCGCACAGTCCTCCTGTGGCATCGTGCCGCAGGAGGCCGTCGCTCCCATCGTCAGCGCCTGCCAGCATTCGGCGATCGATTTTCCGGCCCTTGGGCTGGCCGCCGCCAACGCAGGCAACCTGGCGATTCCGCTGGTGAAACAGCTCACCGCCCGGGTGAAGACGCAGGATGCCGGGGCGGCACGCTATGTTCACTGGGGGGCGACCAGCCAGGACGCCATCGACAGCGGGCTGGTCCTGCAATTGCGCGGCGCGCTGGACGAAACGGAGCGGCTGCTGCAACAGTTGATCGACGGCTTCGCCATGCAGGCGGAACGTTATCAGAATACGGTAATGCCCGGTCGCACCTGGATGCAGCACGCGCTGCCGGTGACCTTTGGCCTGAAGCTGGCGGGCACGCTTGATGCGCTGCTGCGCTGGCAGCAGCGTTTGCGGGAGATGCGTCCGCGGGTGCTGGTGCTGCAGTTTGGCGGCGCGGCGGGTACCCTGGATTCGCTAAAAGCCGACGCCTCGCCGGTCGCCGCGGCGCTGGCCAGCCTGCTCGGGCTGACTCTGCCGGATACGCCGTGGCACAGCCAGCGTGACCGGCTGCTGGAGGTCGGGGCCTGGTTTGCTGGCCTGTGCGGCACGCTGGGCAAATTTGCCAATGATTTTTCCCTGCTGATGCAAACCGAAGTGGCGGAGGTCAGCGAACCGGTTGCGCAAGGGCGCGGCGGATCGTCGACCATGCCGCACAAACGCAACCCGATCGCCTGTAGCGCGATTCTCACCGCGGCCCAGCGTACGCCGGGGCTGGTGGCGACGCTTTACGCCAGCCAGATTCAGCAGCATGAGCGCGCTCTGGGCGGCTGGCAGGCCGAGTGGGAAACGCTGCCGGAGCTGATTATGCTGGTGGGCGGCGCGCTGGCGCAAAGCGATGCGCTGGTTCGCGATATGCAGGTCTTCCCGCAAAAAATGCGCGCCGATCTGGATATGACCCACGGACTGATTATGGCCGAGGCGGTGACGCTGGCGCTGGCGGCGTTTATTGGCAAAGCCGATGCCCATCACCGTATTGAGGCGCTGTGCCGTCAGGCGATCGACGAATCCCGCCCGCTGCAGGAGTTGCTGGAAAACGACCCGCTGGTCAGCCAGCACCTTGCGACCCCCCGTTTAACGCAGTTGCTGGACCCGGCCACGGCCACCGGCAGCGCCGAACGTTTTGTGCGCCAGGTCGTGGCGCGTTACAAGGAGCAACGTGATGAACCTTGATTATCAGCTGGACGGGCCGGAAGGCGCGCCGGTCATTGTGCTTTCTAACTCGCTCGGGACCACCCGCGCCATGTGGCAGCCGCAGATGGCGGCCTTAACCCCGCACTTTCGCGTGTTGCGCTATGATACCCACGGTCATGGTCAAACCCAAAAGTCGGGCAAGGTGACGCTGGCGCAGCTTGGCGAAGATGTGATTGCGCTGCTCGATCATCTCAATATCGCCAAAGCCTGGTTTTGCGGCATCTCGATGGGCGGTCTGACCGGGCTGTGGCTGGGACGCTTTGCTGCGGATCGTTTTTACGGTATCGCGGTGGCCAACACGGCGGCGCGCATTGGCGATCAGGCCAGCTGGCTTTCCCGCGCGCGGGCCGTGCGTCAGGAAGGCATGGACGTGGTGGCTGCCGGTGCGGCGGACCGCTGGTTCACGCGCGCCTTTCGCCAGAAGGCGCCGGAGGTGGTCGAGACGCTGTGCCATCAGCTGACCCATAGCAATGCCGAAGGGTATGCCGAGTGCTGTGAAGCGCTGGCGGCAGCCGATTTGCGCAGCGAAGTCGGACAGATTAGCGTGCCGACGTTGATTATCGCCGGTGAAAGTGACCCTGTCACTACCGTGGCCGATGCTCACTTCCTGCATCAGCAGATCCCTTCCTCGCAGGTGGTGGTGCTTTCGGCGTCACATCTGTCCAGCATTGAGTCGCCGGGGGCTTTTAGCGCGGCGCTGTCGGGATTTTTGCAGGAGAACGCGAGTGGACGATAAAACGCGTTACCAGCAGGGTATGAGCGTTCGACGCAAAGTCCTCGGCGATACCCACGTCGACCGCACGCTGCGCAATCTGACGCCGCTCAATGACGAGTTTCAGGATTTCATCACCCGCTATGCGTGGGGAGAAACCTGGACCCGACCGGGGCTCGATCACCATACCCGCAGCATGATAACCATCGCCATGCTGATTGCGCTCAATCGCGAAGCGGAGCTGAAAATGCATCTGCGCGCGGCGTTCAATAATGGCGTGACCCGCGATGAGCTGAAAGAGTTGATTATGCACTCCGCACTGTACTGCGGGCTGCCTGCTGCCAATGCCACCATGCACCTCGCGCAGCAGGTGTTTGATGAGCTGGACGGGAAACCGTCCTGACGCGGTTCTGCTGGTCGGTTTTTGCCGGCCGGCATCGTCTTATCCCTCTGTTATCTGCGCGTGTGTCGCCGCGTACCGCTCCGTTTCGCCACCGTCACGGTTCCCTTCGACTGCCCGATCCTGCGGCGTCACGCTGCGCTGAGTCGGGGACCTGGCGCTGACAAAATGTGCGATCTTCTTGACACTGCGTTGACAAATATTTGCCTGGTCAGTAGTTTCAATTGTAATTACTGACCAGGCAAATATCATGAATAACCCTCCGGGTATTATTAACAATAAATTTCACTTAGGTTTGTTGATCCATCTGGCTAACCAGTTCAAGGACCAGCTGATTAGCCAGCATTTCTCCGGGATGGACATTACCGCCGCGCAGTTCAAGGTGCTGATCAGTATCTATAAAGGCTTTAACCGCCCGGTCGAGATCAGTAAAAACCTGGTCATGGACGCCGGCGCCATGAGTCGGATGGTGGATCGCATGGTCAAGCGCGAGCTGATCAGCCGCGCGCCGAATCCACAGGATAAACGCCAGGTGATTCTGGCCTTGACCGACAAAGGGCTGCTGATTTGCGAACGCTTTGTCAATGAAGCGCTGGTGTCGATCATCAGCGAACTCACCGCCAGACTCACTCCCGATGAATCCCGACAGCTGGTTTATCTGATGACAAAAATGCTGCCGGACGAGATCGTCGCCCCTCATCGCTAACGCATTCAAAAAGGTCCTGACAAGATGGAAACCACTGCGGTACAACAGGCAGAGCGCGGCAGCAAGCGCAAACGAAACTTTATTATCTTATTGATTATCCTGCTTCTTGCCGCCGGTGGCGGGGTGGCGTGGTATTTGCTGTACGCCCGCTACTATGAAACGACCGATGATGCCTATGTCAATGGCAACCAGGTGACGCTCACCCCGCAGATTGGCGGTACGGTCACGCAGGTGACGGTGGATGAGGGCGACTTTGTGCAGAAGGGGCAGCCGCTGGTGCTGCTCGACCCCAGCGATACCGAAATTGCGCTGCAGCAGGCGGAAGCCAGTCTGGCGAATACCGTTCGCCAGGTTCGCGGGCTGTACAGCACCGCGGATAACTACCGCGCGCAGGTCGCGGCGAAAAAAGTGGCCTTGCAAACGGCGCAAAACGACTATGCGCGGCGGCAGAAAATCTTCCAGAGCGGGGCGATCGCCGCGGAAGACCTCGCGCACTATCGCGATGCGGTGACCAGCGCGCAAAGCGATCTTCTGGCCGCGCAGGAGGCGTTGCGCACCAATATCGCCATGGTGGATGACACCGTTATCGACAGCCACCCGGAAATTAAAAGCGCCGTCGCCACGCTGCGTCAGCGCTATCTCGACAACTCCCGCAGCACTATCGTGGCCCCGGTCAGCGGCTATGTGGCGAAGCGGGCGGTGCAGCTTGGCATGCGCGTTGATTCCGGCACGACGCTGATGGCTATCGTGCCGCTGAACGAAGTCTGGGTGGATGCCAACTTCAAAGAGAGCCAGATGAGGGCGATGCGCCTCGGACAAAAAGTGACGCTCAGCGCGGATCTGTACGGCGATAATGTCGAGTATCACGGCACCATTGAAAGCCTGGGTATTGGCACCGGTAGCGCCTTCTCGCTGCTGCCGGCACAGAACGCCAGCGGCAACTGGATCAAAATTGTCCAGCGTCTGCCGGTGCGTATCGTGCTCGATCCGCATGATATGCAGAAGAACCCGCTGCGCGTTGGCCTGTCGATGAACGTCAGCGTCGATATTCGCCACGCCGACGGGCACCTGCTGCCGCAGCAAACCGTGAGCAGCCCGCGTTTCACCACCGATGTGTATCAAAACCCGCTGGCAGAGGCGGACAAACTGGTGGCTAAAATCCTTCATGACAACAGCAAAACGGTAGCCGCCGGCGCCCGTTAAGAGAGACGCTATGCACGATAAGGCTGCCTTTACACCGCCCAATATGTGGCTGGCGGTGCTCGCGCTGTCTCTGGCTACGTTTATGCAGGTGCTGGATACCACTATCGCCAACGTGGCGTTGCCGACGATTGCCGGCAACCTCGGGGTCAGCGCCGATCAGGGAACGTGGGTAATCACCTCCTTTGCGGTGTGTAACGCCATCGCGCTGCCGCTGACCGGGTGGTTTACGCGCCGTTTCGGGCAGTTAAAGCTGTTTATCGGCTCGGTGATGATGTTTACGCTGACCTCATTCCTGTGCGGTTTCGCCCACAGTATGAGCGAGCTGATTATCTTCCGCGCGCTGCAGGGCTTTTTCGCCGGGCCGATGTTCCCGATGTGCCAGACGCTGCTGCTGGTTATCTTTCCCGCCAGCAAACGCAGTATGGCGCTGGCGCTCCTGTCGATGGTGACCGTGGTGGCGCCGATTGTCGGGCCGATTACCGGCGGCTGGATAACGGACAACTACTCCTGGCCATGGATCTTCTACATCAACGTGCCGATCGGCATCTTCGCCACTCTCGTGGTCTGGACGCAGATGCGCGAACGGCAAGAGACCACCACCCACGCCCCCATTGATTACATCGGGATTGCGCTGCTGGTGCTCGGGGTCGGGTTGCTGCAGGTGGTGCTGGATAAAGGCAACGATCTTGACTGGTTTGCCTCCTCGCAGCTTATTGTGATGTCGACGATTTCTGCTATCTCGCTGGTGTCTTTCGTTATCTGGGAGCTGGGCGAGCGGCACCCGATTGTTAACCTGCGCTTGTTCAAAGATCGCAATTTTGCGATTGGGACGCTCTCGCTGACCCTGGGCTACGCGGCTTTTTTCGCTATCAATATTATTCTGCCGCAGTGGCTGCAAACGCAGATGGGCTACACGGCAATTTGGGCCGGGCTGGCCGCCGCGCCGATGGGGATCCTGCCGCTGATAATGACGCCGGTTATTGGCCGCTACGCCAATAATTTCGATTTGCGGATTCTGGCTTCGCTCTCATTTTTGACGATGGGGGCCTCCTGCCTTATCCGCGCGCAGTTCAACACCAACGTCGATTTTCGCACCATCGCCGAAGTGCAGCTGTTTATGGGGATCGGCGTGGCGTTTTTCTTTATGCCCATCACCACGATTGTGCTGTCAAACCTGAACGGCGCGGAAGTGGCGGAAGGTTCCGGGCTGGCGACCTTTTTCCGCGTGCTAGGCGGCTCGTTTGCGTCGTCGCTCACTACCTGGGTCTGGTCGCGGCGGGAAGTTTTCCACCATGCCAACCTGACGGAAAGCGTCTCCGCCTACAATCCCGCGGCGATGGACTATATCGCCAGGATGGGCGGCGCGACGCAGCAGCATATGGCGCTGATTGATAAGAGTATCGAGCAGCAGGCTTATATGATGTCGACCATCGATTATTTCTGGGTGCTGGGCTGGGGCTTTATGGCGCTGATCGTGGTTATCTGGTTTGCCCGTCCGCCGTTCAGTCGAGCCGGAGTGCCGGGCGCCCCCTCGGCCGGTCACTAGCCAAAACGGGCCTGTCAATTCGCTGGTGTTCCGCTCACCGGACGTGAGGCAGAACATGCGGTCTCGGCGCCAGGTGACCGGGTTAAGGGGAAGATAACCGTCTTCCCCTTAACAATCCCCGCGGTCCCGCAAGGAAATCGGTGCTGCGCACTGCGCTCACCTCCCGGCCTGCAGCCTGCGGTCGGCTCAACTCGACCTACTCGCCCCCTTTCAGGGGCTCGCTCCTGTCTCGATTCGCCTCTTGCCGCCATCCCTGGCGGCCAGCCCTTGTCTTTCGGCCTTCGGTTCGCCGATTTCAGCGGGGAGCCAGGGCCCCGCTGCAAGTCTTTCCTCCACGGAACGTCGATCGCTGCTGTTGCGTCAGGTGGGAGCGTAGCGACGGATAAGACAAAAATGCCTGTCAGTCGCTGAACTGACAGGCATGATGCTGCGCCCGGTTTTAGCCGGCAACACTACCGCTGGGCACAGCCGTTACACTGCTTGTTCTGAATCTGCTGGAAGAAGTCGTTACCTTTGTCATCCACCAGAATGAACG
This sequence comes from Raoultella sp. T31, assembly GCF_002806725.1. Lineage (NCBI taxonomy): Bacteria > Pseudomonadati > Pseudomonadota > Gammaproteobacteria > Enterobacterales > Enterobacteriaceae > Klebsiella > Raoultella sp. T31. The sequence goes on along the minus strand of NZ_PIBO01000024.1, from coordinate 30,194 downwards.
CCGGGAAATTTTCCACTTCGATTTTCCAGATAGCTTCCATCCCCAGTTCCGGATATGCCACGCACTCCAGGCTCTTAATACTCTGCTGGGCCAGCACCGCCGCCGGGCCGCCGATGCTGCCGAGATAGAATCCGCCGTGTTTATGACAGGCGTCGGTCACCTGCTGGCTGCGGTTGCCTTTCGCCAGCATCACCATGCTGGCGCCGTGGGACTGCAGCAGATCGACATAGGAGTCCATGCGGCCGGCGGTTGTCGGGCCGAGTGAGCCTGAGGCGTAACCTTCCGGCGTTTTCGCCGGACCGGCGTAGTAGATCGGGTGATCTTTCACGTACTGCGGCAGCGTTTCGCCGTTATCCAGCAGCTCTTTCAGCTTCGCGTGGGCGATATCGCGCGCCACGATGATGGTGCCGTTCAGCGTCAGACGGGTGGAGACCGGGTGGACGGATAGCTGCGCCAGAATCTCGCTCATCGGCTGATTGAGGTTAATGCTGACCACTTTGCCTTCACCTTGCTCGCGCAGCGCTTCCGGGATGTACTGGCCCGGGTTGCTCTCCAGCTTTTCAATCCAGATACCGTGGCGGTTGATTTTGGCTTTGATATTGCGGTCAGCGGAGCAGGAGACGCCCATGCCGACCGGGCAGGAGGCCCCGTGGCGCGGCAGGCGAATCACGCGGATGTCGTGGGCAAAGTATTTGCCGCCGAACTGCGCGCCGAGGCCGAGCTCTTGCGCTGCCAGCAGCAGCTCCTGCTCCAGCTGAATATCGCGGAACGCCTGGCCGTGCTCGTTACCTGCGGTGGGCAGACCATCGTAGTAGCGCGTGGAGGCCAGCTTGACGGTTTTCAGCGTCGCTTCCGCTGAGGTGCCGCCGATCACGAAGGCGATATGGTACGGCGGACAGGCCGCGGTGCCGAGGGTGCGCATCTTCTCAACCAGGTAATTTTTCAGCTTCGCCGGGGTAATCAGCGCTTTGGTTTCCTGATACAGATAAGTTTTGTTGGCCGAACCGCCGCCTTTCGCCATGCACAGGAATTTATACTCGTCGCCGTCAACGCTGTAGAGATCGATCTGCGCCGGCAGGTTGGTCCCGGTGTTGACCTCTTTGTACATATCCAGGGCCGCGTTCTGCGAGTAGCGCAGGTTATCTTCGGTATAGGTGTTGTAAACGCCGCGAGCCAGCGCCGCTTCATCGCCGCCGCCGGTCCACACGCGCTGACCTTTTTTACCCATGATGATCGCGGTACCGGTATCCTGGCAGGTCGGCAGCACGCCTTTCGCGGCGATTTCCGAATTGCGCAGGAACTGCAGAGCGACGTATTTGTCGTTTTCGCTGGCCTGCGGGTCGAGCAGGATTGCGGCGACCTGTTTCTGATGGGAAACGCGCAGCATAAAGGCCGCATCGTGGAACGCCTGTTGGGCCAGCAGGGTCAGTCCTTCAGGTTCAACCTTCAGGATCTCCTGGCCTTCAAATTCGGCCACGGAAACATGTTCTTTGCTCAGCAGATAGTATTCAGTCTCATCTTTCGCCAGCGGAAAGGCTTCCTGATAAACAAACGGTTTAGTCGACATAGCTTAAGCTCCCTAAGAGTAAAACCGCCGGAGGAGAGCCTCCGACGGTTATGAATCAGAACATCATGGACATCCACGGATAGCCAATCAGCAGCAGGGCGGCCAGGAAGATGGCGCCGAAGATGGTGCCGAGGCGCCAGTAGTCTTTGGTCGGCAGGTAACCGCTGCCGTAGTAAATCGGGCTTGGACCGGTACCGTACGGGGTGATGATGCCCATCACGCCGAGCGAGGTGACCATCAGCAGGACGAAGACCTGCATATTCATCCCCGGAATGGTGGAGGCGATAGTCAGCATCGCTGGCAGCAGCGCGGTGGTGTGCGCGGTGGTGCTGGCAAACAGGTAGTGCAGCAGGTAGAACGCCAGCAGCAGCACGATAGTGGCGACGCCCGGGGAGATGCCGCTCATCAGCGCGCCGCCTTCTTTGCCCAGCCAGGCAATAAAGCCGGTCGAGGAGAGGCCGTCGGCCAGCGCCACCAGGGTGGCGAACCAGACAAAGGTGTTCCATGCCGCTTTATTGTTGGTGATATCGCTCCACGACAGTACGCCGGTCCACAGCATCAGCACAATCACCAGCAGGGCGGCCAGCGCCGGTTCAATCCATTCGGCGGCGAAAATCCACATGGCCAGAGCGAAGCAGACGAACACCAGCAGAAGGATCTCATTGCGTGACAGTTTGCCCAGTTTTTCCAGCTCGCGAGCGGCCCACAGCGGCACCTCGTTGTTGACTTTCACTTCCGGCGGATAGAACCAGTAAGCCAGCAGCGGCATCGCCAGAATCAGCAGAATACCCAGCGGCAGGAAGGCGATAAACCAGGTGCCCCACGAGATATTGATGCCGACGATGCTTTTGACCAGCGCAAGGGCCAGCAGGTTTGGCGCCAGCGCCGAGAGGAACATCGAACTGGTGATACAGGCGGCGGTAATGGCCACCCACATCAGGTAGGAGCCGATGCGACGCGCGCTAGGATCGTTCGGTTTAGAACCGTACAGCGGCGGCAGGTTGGCGATAATCGGGTAGATTGTCCCGCCGCTACGCGCGGTGTTGGACGGGGTAAACGGTGCCAGCAGCAGGTCAGCAAAGGTAATGGCATAACCCAGCGTCAGGCTGCGGCGGCCGAGATATTTCACCAGGATCAGCGCCAGACGGCGCCCAAACTGGGTTTTATCGTAGCCTGCGGCGAACATGAAGGCGCCGAAAATCAACCAGACGGTGGAGTTACCAAAGCCGCTGACCGCCCATTTAAACGAGGCGCCGGCCAGTTTGAATTTGGGGTCGGCCAACTGCGCCGGATTGAACAGCAGCCACTGGCTGCACAGAGCGATGACCACCACCCCGGTAATGCCGATCACGGCGCCCGGCAGAGGTTCAAAAATCAGCCCGACAATGACGCCAACGAAGATAGCAAAGTAGTGCCAGGCATAAGGCGGTAACCCGTCAGGCACCGGCACGAAGAGCAAAAGAACTGCAACAATAATGGGCAGCGCCATCATCAGCAGGCGGTTCCTGTTTGCCGCCTTGGGACTGGCGGTACCGGCAGGCGGTATGGTTGTCTGTTTCTCTTTCATAATGAGTATCTGCGAGTAGTTGAAAATACGGTTTCGTCACGCCATAACCGTTGATTTTTTTAATTTCAAAACTTTCTTTACTTATTAATCTTCGATTTTACTGGTTTTTGTGACGGTTATTTAACGCGTTTTTATGGGCGTTAAGTTTAATTTGTTGGTTATTTATATATTGCGCTTTGTCGCTTTATTGCAATTGATCAAGATCAATAAACTCCATGTGCAGAGACGTTTTTTATTTTGCAAATAACCCTGCCGGGTGAGGTGTTTATTTGTTTAAAATATCACTAAATGTTAATTTTTAATCGAGCTATTTGTGTTTTTTAACGGCATATTTATTATATCTTATTGATATTGTTGCATTTTGTGTTGTAATTAATATGTTTTGTTATTTAACAAAGGTGGCGGATATGTTATCGATGTTTTGCTTTGTGTGAATATTGTATTTTTAATTAATAATACAATGGAGGTATTGATGTTATTGGTGGTATTAAATAGTTTTTTAACTAACGTAATTACTTTGGTAACTAAAAATAGCGTTATATTATGAGCATGACAACAGGAATTAAGAAACATAATCAAAAACAATTCTGTCACCCAATTCTGAATTTTTAATATTTAAGATCTGGAGTGTTAATATGACCAGTAACCCACGTATATTGCGTCCTTTTACCTTACCGAATGGTACTGAGTTAAAAAACCGTTTGTTAATGGCGCCGATGACCACCTGCACCGGCTATTTTGACGGCAGCGTCACCAGCGAACTGGTGGAATACTATCGCGCTCGCGCCGGCAGCATTGGTACGATTATCGTTGAGTGCTGCTTTATCGATGACTACGGTCTGGCTTTCCCGGGCGCTATCGGCATTGACAAAGACGAGAAAATTGCCGGTCTGGCTAAAATCGCCAACGCCATCAAAGCCGAAGGGTCAAAGGCCATTCTGCAGATCTATCACGGCGGGCGTATGGTCGACCCGCAGCTGATCGGCGGCCGTCAGCCGGTGGCGCCGAGCGCGCTGGCCGCCCCGCGTGAAGGCGCCGCGATGCCGCGTGAGCTGAGCGCTGAAGAAGTTGAGGGGATGATCGGCAAATTTGGCGACGGCGTGCGTCGCGCCATTCTGGCCGGTTTTGATGGCGTGGAAATCCACGGCGCGAACACCTATCTCATCCAGCAGTTCTATTCCCCGAACTCCAACCAGCGCGATGACCAGTGGGGCGGCAGCCGCGACAACCGCGCGCGTTTCCCGCTGGCGGTGCTCGACATTACCCACAAAATGGCCAGTCAGTACGCCGATGATGCCTTTATTATCGGCTATCGCTTCTCGCCGGAAGAGCTGGAGGAGCCGGGTATCCGTTTTGACGACACCCTGTACCTGCTGGAAAAACTGGCGGCGCGCGGTCTCGACTATCTGCACTTCTCCGTCGGCGCGTCTCTGCGTCCGTCAATTGTCGATACCTGCGATCCGACGCCGCTGATTGAAAAATATTGTGCGCTGCGCTCCGAGACCCTGGCTCAAATCCCGGTGATGGGCGTTGGCGGCGTGGTCAACGCCGCGGATGCGGAGCAGGGGCTGGATCATGGTTACGATCTGATGGCCGTCGGCCGCGCCTGTATCGCTTATCCTGACTGGGCGGCGCGGATTGCTGCCGGAGAAAATCTCGAGCTGTTTATCGACAGCACCCAGCGCGAGGCGCTGAATATTCCGGAGCCGCTGTGGCGCTTCTCATTAGTTGAAGCCATGATCCGCGACATGAGCATGGGCGATGCGAAGTTTAAACCCGGCCTGTTTGTGGAAACCGTCCAGGATGATGCCAACGAACTGGTTATCAACGTCAGTCTGGAAAATGACCGCATCGCCGATATCGAACTGGCTGCTGGTCCGCGGCAGAACGTCGAGTTCACCACCAGCTTCGAAGAGATCCGCGAACGTATTTTGACCGCCAATACGCCGCACGTGGATGCGATTTCTGGCGCGACCAGCCAGAGTGAAGCGGTGAAAAAAGCGGTATCGAAAGCGCTGCTGAAATCCAGTAAAGCGCTGGCGCTGGAAGAGGGCGGCGCGGAGCTGACGGCGAAAAGTTATGACGTGGTGGTGGTCGGGAGCGGCGGCGCCGGCCTGGCGGCGGCCATTCAGGCGCACGATGAAGGCGCAAGCGTCCTGATCGTTGAGAAAATGCCCACCATCGGCGGTAATACGATTAAAGCCTCTGCCGGGATGAACGCGGCGCAAACGCGCTTCCAGCGGGTGAAAGGTATTGAGGACAGCAAAGAGTTGTTCTATCAGGAAACCTTAAAAGGCGGGCACAACAAAAACAATCCGCAGCTGCTGCGTCGGTTTGTGGAAAATGCGCCGGAGGCCATCGAATGGCTGGCGCATCGCGGGATCATGCTCAATGACATCACCACCACCGGCGGGATGAGTATCGACCGGACTCACCGTCCGCGTGACGGATCTGCGGTTGGTGGCTATCTGATCAGTGGTCTGGTGCGCAATATCACTCGCCGCGGCATCGATGTGATGCTCGATACGTCGGTAGAAGAGATCCTGATGGCTCACGGCGAAGTGAGCGGGGTACGTCTGCTGAATGATGAGCAGGAAAGCATCGAGGTACAGACCAAAAGTATCGTCATGGCGACCGGCGGTTTCAGCGCTAATAGCGCGATGGTGGTGAAATATCGTCCGGATCTGGCGGGTTTTGTCACCACCAACCATAAAGGGGCCACCGGCGGCGGCATTGCGCTGCTGGAGCGGATTGGCGCTGGCACCGTGGATATGGGCGAAATTCAAATTCACCCGACCGTTGAGCAGAACACCTCGTACCTGATTTCCGAATCGATTCGCGGCGGCGGCGCTATCCTGGTCAATCAACAGGGCAACCGCTTCTTCAACGAAATGGCGACCCGCGATAGAGTGTCTGCGGCGATTATCGCGCTGCCGGAGCATTATGCTTACATCGTCTTTGATGAACATGTGCGGGCGAAAAATAAAGCGGCTGACGAATATATCGCCAAAGGTCTGGTGACCAGCGCCAGCTCGCCGCGCGAACTGGCGGAGAAACTGGGGATGGATTACCATGCCTTCCTCGCCACGCTGGAACGCTACAATGGCTGTGTTGAAAATCAGCGCGATGAAGAGTTCGGTCGTACCACCGCCCTGCGCGCGCCGGTCAACGAAGGGCCGTTCCATGCGATCCGCATCGCGCCGGGGGTTCACCACACCATGGGCGGCGTGACCATTAATACTGACACCGCGGTCCTGGATACTCATCATCAGCCGATTGTCGGCGCTTATGCCGCGGGTGAGGTGGTCGGGGGGATCCACGGCGGCAACCGTATCGGCGGCAATGCCGTGGCGGATATTATTATCTTTGGCACCCTGGCGGGCCACCAGGCGGCAAAACGCGCCAGAGGCTAACGCTCAGTGATAACAGGCCGGGTTCGCCCGGCCGATTCCCGGCGGCGACCGCCTGCCCGGGTGACACAGAGGAGCTTCAACCATGTCTGGCATCTCGGGCGACCCACGCCTCTATAGTTACTCCGCTGTTTTGATGGGTTCCCCCATCCTGCTCAAACTGTTCTCCCACGATGAAGCCCTGGCTTCCCGCACCTTTCAACTGATTAAACGCTACGAAGACCTGTTCACCGTCAACCGCGCGCACTCGGAGGTGATGGGGATTAATCATGCCGCCGGCCGCCACCCGGTCAGCGTCAGCCGCCCGGTTTATCAGCTGATCAAATGCGCGAAAGCGGCCAGTATGGTGCAGGAGAGCGCCTTTAATCTGGCGATCGGCCCGCTGGTGAAGCTATGGCGCATCGGTTTTCACGGCCACAGCGTGCCGGACGCGGCAGATATCGCCGCGCGCTTAGCGCTGACCCGTCCGCAGGATGTGATCCTGGATGACGCCGCCAGCAGCGTTTTTCTCGCCCAGCCGGGTATGGAGATCGATCTTGGGGCGATAGCCAAAGGCTACATTGCCGACCGGGTCCGCGATGACCTGCAGCGCCAGGGCGTGGACGCGGCGCTGATCAATCTCGGTGGCAACGTGCATACCTTGGGGGGGTGGTCGATTGGTCTGAAAAAACCGTTCGCGGCCGATAATGCGCTGGTGGGAAGTCTCGACGTCGTCGGCCAGTCGGTAGTGACGTCCGGCATTTACGAGCGCTATTTTGAGCAGGACGGCCGACGCTGGCACCATATTCTCGACCCGCGCAGCGGCTATCCGCTGGATAACGAACTGGAGAGCGTGACGATAATTTCCGACGACTCGCTCGACGGCGATATCTGGACCACCTTGATCTTCGGTCTGGGGGTAGAAAAAGGCTGTGCGGCGCTGCGTCGTCGCGAAGACATTGAGGCGATTTTCGTCACCAAAAATCGCGACATTATCCTCTCATCGCAGCGCCGCTTTCGTTTCCACCTGCTCGACGCCAGCTACCGGCTTACTGACTGTACTGCTTAAGCAGGCTGTACTGCTCGGCGACCAGCCGGTAGCGATAGACCGGGCGGCCGGTGGCGCCGTAGTGAATGCTGGTGTAGAGGATATTAATCTGTGCCAGCCAGATCAGATATTTCCGGCAGGAGACGCGGGAAATATTGACCGCCACCGCCAGTTCATCGGTGGAAAACTCGGTACCCGGATGGGCGTCAATCCACTGGCACAGCGTGCGCAGCGTCTGGGCGGTTAAGCCTTTCGGCAGCTTGCGCGCGTCGCTGGCTTCCGGCGCGTTGCCGTGGAGCAGGCGGTCAACATCGGCCTGCTCATAATAGGGCTGTCCGGTCATCAGTTTGCGTTTTTCGCGCCAGGCGGTCAGCGCCTCTTCGAAGCGCGGGAACTGGAATGGTTTGATCAGATAATCGACGACGCCGTAGTGCATCGAGGTCTGCACGGTGGCGGCATCGGCGGCGGAGGTAATCATTATCACGTCGACAGGGCGGCCGGAGGCGCGAATGGTCGGCAGCAGATCCAGTCCGCTGTCATGCTGCATGTAGACATCCAGCAGCACCAGATCGATCTCCTGTCCGCTATCGTTAATCATCTCCTGGGCCTTGCTCAGCGTAGACGCCGTGCCACAGCAGCGGAAGCCGGGAATTCGCGCCACATACAGGCGATTCAGTTCGGCGACCATGGCATCATCGTCAACAATTAATACATTTATCACGCACGTTTCCTTTTACTATCCCAGGGAAGATGAACAAAAAATTGGGTAAAGACGCCAGGCTCAGACTCGACGGCCAGCGTGCCGCCCAGTTCACGGAGTTGCTGGCTGGCGAGAAACAGACCAACGCCGCGATTCTCGCCCTTGGTCGAGAAGCCTTTATTAAAGATGGCCTCAATATTCGCCGCTGGAATACCCGGCCCGTCATCGCTGACTTCGCCGCTCAGCCAGCCGTTTTGATAGTGCAGCAGCAGGCCGACTTCCCCCTCGCGTTGGCCGCTCATGGCATCCAGCGCATTCTCAATCAAATTACCCAGCACGGTGACCAGCACGGTGACCTGCTTTTCATTGGGGCAGTCGGGCACCAGGCTCTCTTCGGCTAAGTTCAGCGTGAAACCGCGCTCTTTGGCGCGCTGGATTTTACCAATCAGAAAGCCCGCGACCACCGGTGATTTGATGCGGTGCTGAATTTCGCCAATGTCCGCCTGATAAGTATGGGCGGTTTGCAGCACATACTCCTCCAGCTTGTCATAACTTTTCATGTTTAACAGGCCGAGGATCACATGCAATTTGTTCATAAATTCATGCGAGGTGGTGCGCAGCGCATCGACATAATTCACCATGCCGTCCAGCCGCTGCAACAGCTGGCTGACTTCGGTTTTATCACGGAAGGTACTGATGGCGCCGACGATGGCGTTCTGGCTGCGTACCGGCACGGTGTTGCTGATCAGCAGGAAGCCGTTGCAGCCGAGCTCGCGGTCGTAAATCGGCTCGCCGGTCTGCAAAACCTCCTGCAGATCCGCCAGCAGCGGGGTATGGGCAATCTCTTTACCGGGGCCGCTAAGCAGGATCTCGCTGGCGGCCGGGTTGATCAGCGTGACGCGACCCTCGACATCTACCGCGACAACCCCTTCTTTTAACGAATGAAGCATCGCCTGCCGCTGTTGAAACTGCGTCGAGATCTCCTGCGGCTCCAGTCCCAGCAGCACGCGCTTGAGGCCGCGCACCAGGCTCCAGGTACCGATTCCGCAGACCAGGGCGCTAAACAGCACGGTTAGCAGCACATCCCAGCGACCTTTGGCGATCTGCTCGTCCACTTTACTCAGCGAAATCCCGACCACCACCACGCCGATTTGCTGCTGCCTGTCGTTGAATACCGGGGTAAAGACGCGCAGCGCCGGGGCCAGCACCCCGTGATTGACGGCGACATTCTCTTTGCCATTAAAGGCGGGCTGAATATCCTCGCCGATAAACTGTTTACCAATAAGCCGGGGGTTGGGATGCGAATAGCGCACGCCGCGCATGTCGGTCACCACGGCATACAGCAGATCGTTACGCCGGGTGATGGTCAGCGCCAGCGGCTGGATGATTCCGCTCTGCGGCGGCAGCGTCAGGGCCTGCTTCACTTCCGGCATATCGGCGAATGTGCGTGCCACCGCCAGCGCCGTATCCTTGACTCCGTCGCGGGTGGTGTCGCTTATCTGTATAAACCACAGCGCGTAGACCAGCAGCAGTACCGAACCAATCACGCTGCTAATCATAAGCGTCACCGCGGTACTCAGCTTCATACTCATCAGACGTTTGCGCGCGGGCGGAATTGACTCCGCGATATCCTTCATACCATCCCCTGAACTGTTCGGCGAGGGGCTATTATCGCTGAAGGTAACCATTTCTTAAAGCTATGTAAAAAAGCAAAAATGGCGCTGAAAGAACCGGGAAGCGTGACCTCACTCGCAGGACCTCGCAATAAATATCCTTATAGTGAATATGGAGTTATTTAAAAGGAGGTTTTTATGAGCAGTAAGCCAACCGCATCAATGATGGAACGACGCCACCCTGAAACCCGTCACATCGACACGCTCGCCACCCTCGATATGCTGACTCTGCTGCATAAAGACGATCGGCAGATTGCCGACGCCGTCGGAGCCTGTTTACCGGAGATAGCGCGTCTCGTCGATAATGCCGCCGCCGCCCTGAGTCGGGGGGGACGGCTGGTGATTGTCGGCGCCGGAGCATCCGGCCGCGCGGCGCTACAGACGGTCAGCGAGTATGCGCCGGAAGAGAAGCAGGCGCTGGTTGGGCTCATTGCCGGCGGCCCGGCAGCCGCGCTGCAGGAGATGGAAACCGCCGCGAACGATTACGACCTCGGCGTGCTTGAGCTGCAGTCTGTCCGTTTTAGCAGCAACGATATGCTGCTGGCGCTGACGGTGAGTGGGCAAACGCCGTGGGTGTGGGGCGCGATGCGTCACGCCTGGTCGCTCGGCGCGCCAATTGCGGTATTAACCCAGCAGGCGGGGAGTGAAGCCGCCCAACTGGCGGATATCATCATTGCGCCGCAAACCGGGCCAGAAGCGGTGGCGGGGTACGGTAACCCGAAAGCGCAAATGGCGCAGCGGCAGATCCTCACGATGCTGACCACCGGGCTGGCGATTCGCAGCGGCAAAGTTTACAGTAACCTGCGGGTCGATCTGCAGGCTACCAGCCCGCGCTGGACGGAACGCCAGATTGCTATCGTTATGACAGCCACCGACTGCTCGCGCAGCGAGGCCAAAGCCGCGCTGGCCAACTGCAATCAGCACGTGCGAACGGCAATCCTGATGCTGATGGCCGGACTCGATGCCTGGCAGGCGCGGGATCGACTGGCGGAAAATAACGATCGGTTGCGCCTTGCGCTGCAGGAGACAGCGCCCTCGTCGCTGAGTCGCGTAAATTGAGGGCTGCGGCGCGCAATAGCGCGCCGTTATGCCGCGACCCCGGCGTGGTGATAAATAACTAAATTAACCGGCGGGAATGATTTAACCCCTTTAATTCTCGCCATTATTTGCTGGCTTTTATATTCTCGCCCGAGATTTTACTTTTTTAAGTTAAAAAAGTGTTTGTTATAAATTGATTAACTGTGCGGAAGATGTAAATGATATTTTAAAATATAATAGAAATGCGTTAACATATGTGCACTTATTTCATTGTGCTATGCGATAATTCTATTATGCCTGCAATAAAAAAACCTCTCTTATCTGTGACCGCGCTGGCGATGTTTGTCAGCACCGCGTCATATGCAAATACTGATACCGCTCAAAAAACCGATTTCCTGCTGATCGGCGGCGGAATTATGAGCGCCTCCCTGGGGACCTGGCTGCATGAATTACAGCCGGACTGGAAACAGGTGATGGTCGAGAAACTGGATGGCGTTGCGCTGGAATCCTCTAACGGCTGGAACAACGCCGGGACCGGTCACTCAGCGAACATGGAGCTGAACTATACGCCGGAGCGTCCGGATGGTTCCATCGATGTCAGCAAAGCGCTGGATATTAACGAGCAATTTATGATCTCCCGTCAGTTCTGGACGGCGCAGGTTAAACGCGGCATTTTGCACGATCCGCACGCCTTTATTAATTCCACACCGCATATGAGTTTCGTCTGGGGTGATAATGTCGAGTATCTGCAAAAGCGTTATACGGCATTGCAGCAAACCACACTCTTCCAGGGGATGAAATTCTCTACCGATCACGCGCAAATTAAACAATGGGCGCCGCTGGTCATGGAAGGGCGCGACCCACAACAAAAAGTGGCGGCGACCTGGACTCCGGTCGGTACCGATGTCAACTACGGTGAAATTACCCGTCAGCTGATCGGCAGTCTGAAGAAAAATAATAATTTCTCGCTGCAAACCTCTTCTGAAGTGACCGATTTTAAACGTAATGCCGATAATTCCTGGCACGTGACGATCAAAAACGTCAATAGCGGCCAGGAGCAGGCGATCGACGCGAAATATGTCTTTATCGGTGCCGGTGGCGGCGCGCTGAAATTACTGCAAAAAACCGGTATTCCGGAAGCCGATAATTATGCTGGCTTCCCGGTTGGCGGCTCCTTCCTGATGACCGAAAATCCGGACGTGACGAAGCAACATCTGGAAAAAGTGTACGGTCAGGCCTCCGTTGGCGCACCGCCGATGTCGGTTCCGCACCTGGATGCCCGTTTCATTGATGGTAAGCGCGTGGTGCTGTTCGGACCGTTTGCGACCTTTTCGACCAAATTCCTCAAAAATGGTTCATTTATGGACCTGCTGAGCACCACCACCACTGATAACGTGCTGCCGATGACCCATGTCGGTCTCGACAACTTCGATCTGGTGAAATACCTGGTCAGTCAGGTGATGTTGAACGATGATGACCGTTTTGCGGCGCTGAAAGAGTACTATCCGGACGCGCGTAAAGAAGACTGGAAACTGATCCAGGCCGGTCAGCGCGTGCAGATTATCAAGAAAGATGCCGACAAAGGCGGAGTCCTGAAGCTCGGTACCGAAGTCGTGGTCGATCAACAGAAAACCATCTCTGCGCTGCTCGGGGCATCGCCGGGCGCATCGACCGCGGCACCGATCACCCTTAACGTCCTTAAGCAGATGTTCCCGGAGCAGTTTGCCTCTGCGCAGTGGCAGAGCCGCATTCACGCTATCGTACCGAGCTACGGGCAGAAGCTGAACGATAATCCGGCCCTGACGCAACAGGTATGGGATGACACCGCCGCGACGCTGCAACTGGTGAAACCGCCGGCCATCGACATGAGCAAGACTCAGCCTGCGGTGACCACCGCGAAGCCGGCCGAGGCAAAACCTGCGGAGTCGGCACAGCACGATATGGCGCTGTAATCTGACTTCACGCTCGCCAGAAAGCATGCCAGTTGGTTCATCGCCGACTGGCATTTTTTTTGGCGGATGCCGACTGCCTGCGCATACTTCCTGGCTCACTGCTTGTCCCGTCGCTGAACGTGCGCCCCGTTAAAACTTTCGCCGCGGTTTGTGGTTATACTGGCTTGAATTGACAAGAAAAAGACGCAAATATGGGGCGCAGGTAATGAAAGACGACATTAATCAGGAGATAACCTTTCGCAAACTGTCGATATTTATGATGTTCATGGCTAAGGGGAATATCGCCAGAACCGCCGAAGCCATGGGGCTGAGCGGAGTGAGCGTTCATCGGGCGCTGCATACCCTGGAAGAAGGGGTGGGCTGCTCGCTGTTTGTGCATAAGGGGCGAAATTTACTGCCGCTGGCGGCGGCCTGGACGCTGCTGGAGTACTGCCAGGATGTGACCAGTTTAATGACCCGTGGGCTGGAAGCAACGCGCAAGGTGGCCGGCGTTGGTCAGGGGCGTCTGCGCATCGGCACGCTCTACTCGCTGACGCTGGAGACGGTGCCGCGGATAATCATGGGCATGAAGCTGCGACGACCCGAACTGGAGCTCGATCTGACCATGGGATCCAACCAGATGCTGCTGGATATGCTGGAAGACGATGCCCTTGACGCCATTCTGATTGCGACCAATGAAGGGGAGTTCAGCAACTCCGCCTTTGACGTGGTACCGCTGTTTGAAGACGATATTTTCCTCGCCGCGCCGGCGGTGGAAAAACTCGATACCGTGCTGCCTGCCGACCTGCGCGATTACGCAGACCGCAAGTTTGTCTCGCTGGCCGAAGGATTTGCCACCTATGCCGGGTTCCAGGAAGCCTTTCAGGTAGCGGCATTCGAACCCGAAATTGTGACCCGGGTGAACGATATCTTCTCAATGATTAGCCTGGTGCAGGCCGGCGTTGGTTTTGCGCTGCTGCCGGGACGGATGAAGAAAGTGTATGAAAACGATGTGCAGCTGTTAACGCTGGCGGAACCCTACCAGATGCGCCAGCTGATCTCTATCGTCTATGCCCACCATCGTGAACGTGACGCCGACCTGCTGGCGCTGGCGGCGGAAGGGCGAATGTACGCCCGTAGCCTTAACCGTTAAGCCGCCGCGCCAGATGGCGGGCGACCGCCACACCGTTGCTCTCAAGCGCCAGGCTCTCTCCCTGCCAGCCCGCCTGGCGGGTGAGGCAGGTCAGTACGCCGCCGGGCGGCATCTCTATCGCCAGCCGGGCATCGCGCTCCTGGGCGGCGACGACGGTATCCTGCCAGCGCACCGTCCGCGCCATATTCATCGCCAGATCGTCGGCGATCCGCTGCGGATCCCACAGTACCCGCGCGGTGGAGCCGCTCAGGTAAGCGCAGCGCGGGCGCTGCAACGAGACCCGGGTGAACGCCTGCGCCAGCGCCGCCGCCGGAGTGTCCAGCAGCGCGCAGTGCGACGGCACGCTGACCGCCAGCCGCTGAGCTTTGGTGGCGCCGATGGCCAGCGCCTTCTGCGCCACGCGCGCCATCGCCTCATCGGTACCGGCAATCACAATCTGCGTGTCGGCATTAAGGTTAGCGATGTAGGTTTCACCCGCGATCAGCAGCGCCGCCACCCGATCCTGCGTCAGCCCCATAATCGCGGTCAGACCGTAACCGTGCGGATAGGCCTGTTCCATTAAATCGCCGCGTAGCGCCACCAGGCGCAGTGCACTGGTGAAATCCAGCGCCCCGGCAATGACCGCGGCAGGAAAGGCGCCTATCGACAACCCGCTGACGATATCCGGCTGGACCCCCTGGCGCTGGAGTTCCCGCGCCCAGGCAACCCCGGTGATGAGCAGGCACAGCTGTACGGCCCGGGTGTGCCTGAGCGCCGCGGCGCTATCTAAGGTGACGAGTTCTTCCCCAAGTATACTGCGGGCCTCGGCGAGGATCGCCTCACGGTCGGGAATGGCGTCGAGCATACCCGGACGCTGGTTTCCCTGACCGGGAAAGGTAAAGAGAATATTCATGTTTCCTCCCTGTGCCAGGGCGTATCGGTCAGGCGCGCGCCCCGGGACGTTTTCAGCAATACGCGACCATCGCGCAGCCATTCATTCAAGGCAAAGGCGCCGAAGGGCGTTTCAATCTGGGTGTCGGCCCGACACGGCAGCTTCTCAACCTGCGCCTGCCATTGCCGGAGTTCATCATCAGTCAACGGCATGGGGGCGCGGATCAGTAAATCGAGATCGCTATCGGCGTGCAGAACGGGAATTTCGCTGGCCAGCGCATAACCGGTGCTGCCGGTAATGCCCCACAGCCACGGCCATGCAAAGGTCGTCAGTAAAATAGCCGCCTGAACCGGCGGCTGGGAGACAAACGGCGAGTGCAGCAGGCGTTCGCGGTCGGTGAGCGCTTCCGGCGTCACCACGCGCGAAACCGCCTCGGCCTTCACCCACCCGGCGGCGCGCTGCTCGCGCTTCATACCGCGCACGCCCACCGCAATATCATGGTTTTCATTGACATCGCGCCGCACCACTACCGGTAAGCCGGGGTGCCACTGGGTTGCCACCCAGGGCTCCTCAACGTTCAGTAAGGCGTCGGCGTTGTTCAGCCACAGTAAATCGTGCGGGCGCGGGGCAAAGGTCATATCAGAGTCCTGAAGTCAGGGTAATAAACAGCGGTAACGACAGGATACACAGAACAGAGCTCAACAGCAGCACGGCTTCGGCATCCGGCGACTGGACGCCAAAGCGGTTGCCGAACACCACGCCGAAGAAACCGGCAGACAGGGCAATCATCAGAATCGCGGTGATCGCCACCGAACCGTGCAGACCGAAGGCCAGTACGATACCCCAGGCGATAAACGGCTGGATCAGCAGTTTGGCAATGGTTGCGATGCCGACCATCGCATTCAGTTTCAGCTTACGGGCAGAGAGGATCACCCCGGTCAGGAACAGCGCGGCCGCGGTGGCAGACAGCCCCAGCGGTTTGATTGCCGCCAGCAGCAGGTCCGGCATGGCGATGCCGATAGCCGAAAGGATAACGCCGAGCAGTGGGCCCATGACGATAGGTTTTTTCAGCGAACGCCACATCAGCACCGGCAGCATCGCCAGGGTAGAACCGCTGTTTTCCCCGGCGGCGCGCGCTTTTTCGCGTTCGAGGATCAGCAGGCAGAACGGAGTCATCAGCACCGAGCCGCAGGCAATGGACACCGCCACGGACAGCGAAGTGGCGGAGCCTTCGCCCAGCACGCTGCCGAGAATAGGCAGACCGAGCGCGGCATAGTTCGGCAGCGCCACGGTGAGGGTCAGCACCGCCGCGTCCTGCGGTGATTTTTTAAACACCCCGGTGGCGAGAAAATAGATCGCCGCATAGGTTATCCACATGGCGCCGGTCAGCACCACAATCAGCGGGGACTGCGCGACGATACCCGCCCACGGCGTCTGCACGGTGGCGCTGAACAGCGCGGCGGGCAGGGCAAAGTCCATCACGAAGATATTCAGGAGCGACACGTTTTTGTTGTCGACCATTTTGGCTTTGCCAGCCCAGAAGCCCAGCAGCATGATGATAAAAATCGGCGCCAGAGCGTGAACAATTACATAAGTCATAGAGTAATCACCTGTAGATAAAAAAAGAGATACGCGTCGTCCTTCGGCTGCTTCTGCGTTGGCCGCCTCCCGCACCCCAGCCACTTATTCAAGTCAGCTCATGGGATTGACTCAGTGCCGCCTTGCTCCAGCGTGAATGATTCAGCGTATTGGGCTAATTGCGATGTTTTTAATTTTCTAAAAGCAGCGAGCCGCGGGCGCTATGCTGCGCCCGACGGTCGCCGCTTTCGGCAGGTCTTTTTTTACGTACTTCTGATGCAGCTCGTTACCAGCTGGCGCGCATCCGTTCGCGGACCAGGGCAGAGCTACGGCGATTTTCCGCGCCGAGGCGGCTTTGCAACGTGGGGTCTTTACGCGCATCGGCAATGGCTTTTTGCACGGTTATCTCCACCAGCGCCAGGTCAGCATCAGACGGGGCATCCGGGTTGCTGAGATTGAGCAGGTCGGAGAGCAGACCGAGGGTGGCGTAGTTGCTGACGTCGTAGGCCATGGGAGGAATAGTCGCCGCCAGTTTTTCCAGCGCTTCAACGGTGCGCAGAGTGATCCGTGCGGCGGACGCTTTACCCATCGCATGCACCAGCACGCCTTTGTCGTTGATGGCAATCAGGCGGTTGGCCTGGTAGCCGTGCGCCAGAAACGCGCCGGACATCGCCTTGCCGACGATCAGACCGATCACCGGATGGCCCGCGAGGCGCGCTTTTGCATACGCGCCCGCGGCACCGGCCAGCGCCTGGTGAATACCGAACGCCTCTTCGCGGCGGCCATAGGCCTGGCTCGGGACGTCAATCACCGCCACAATCGGGCGTTTGACATCGCTGTTAGCGTCGGCAGCGAGGGTTTCATTGACCACTTTCGCCAGCGTCCAGCCTTCCAGCAGACCCACTTCGCCTTTGGCGGCGCGCGGGTAGTGGTTGTTGGCGTCCGGCACCACGGCGATGAAGCGTACGGCCTCATTGTTCAGCTCCCCGTCGGCAACTTGTACGGACGGGCAAAGGCCGCTCATGCGCGGCGCATTCGGCGCCAGTTTTTCCAGCCATACGGCGCCACGGCTATTGGACTGCGTCATCATTTCACCTCCCGGGCAAAAAGCTGTTTGATCTGCGCGGTATCCGCCTGCTGGCGGGTATCGAAGTGGGTCAGGCGGGCCAGGTAATCCGCATAGTTATCGCTGCGGTTTTGTGCCGGGACGCCTCTGGCAATGGCCTCATTCAGCGCCGATGTCACCGCCTTGACGCCGTCGCCGACCAGCGCATCGACCAGCCCGCTGGCATAACGGATTTCGCCGCCGGTCATGCTCCAGATAAACGGGCGATCGCGAGAGTCGTACTCGTCAATACCGGCTTCCTGCTCGATGACCTGCGGGCCGTTGAGGCCCAGACGCGCCTCGCGGGTGACAATCAGGTAGCTGCACAGCGCGGCGGCGATGGACATCCCGCCGAAGCAGCCTACGGTGCCGGCGATAATGCCGACCACCGGGGTGTAGCGACGCAGGTCCACAATTGCCGCATGAATGTCGGCGATGGCCGCGAGACCGAGGTTAGCCTCCTGCAGGCGCACGCCGCCGGTTTCGAGGCACAGCACCGCCAGCGTCGGGATGCCGTTGCGGTTGTCTTCTGCCGCCAGCTCCAGCGCCGCCGCCATTTTCGCGCCGGAGACTTCGCCCATGCTGCCGCCCTGGAAAGTGCCTTCGATGGCGATTGCCACCGCGGACTGACCGTTGATGGTGCCGCGAGCGACCACCATGCCATCGTCAGACTGCGGGACGACACCCTGCGGTGCCAGCCACGGCGACATTATCCCGGCGAACGGATCGAGCAGTTCGCGGTAGCTGCCCTCATCAAGCAGCGTCCGGGCGCGTTCACGGGCGCGTAATTCAATAAAGCTGCGGTCGTTACGCATGGTTAACCTCCTCAAAAACCTGTTCGATGCGAATGCGCGCGACGCCCGGCGTCGCGCCGAAGTCGTGAATAATCAGCGTGCCTGCCGGCAGGCCGTTGGTCAGGTTCAGGCGGTCAAACAGCGCGTTCCAGCGGTGAGTGCTGTTGTCCACGGAGGTGGTGATATCAATGTTGAGCGTGTCGCCGACTGCCGCGGTGAACAGCACTTCCATATCACCGGAACCAACGACGCCTGCCAGGGCTTTACCACTCAGGGTGCGGCTGGCAGGGAATGACAATGTAATGTGTTCCATAACATCCTCTTTAAAATGAGCAAGACGCGGGCTGGCTGACCCTGTCGAGAAACAGCGTGGCGGCGAGCAAATCGGCGGCACCGCCGGGAGAGGCGTTGAGCGCGAGCATCTGTGCGTCGAGTCCGGCGAGCGCTTTGCGGCCCTGAACCGTGGCGCTGCCGCCGGCAGTCAGCACGGCACGCGCGCCGCTCTGCATCGCTATAAGGCCGGGCATCCCGGCACGGGAAAGGACGCAGGTATCGCTGAGCGAGGTCATGACCGCCATCAGCGCGTCAAGACGAGCCGCGTTTTCACCGGCGCCCTGTGCGCGGCTGCGCAACAGCTGGGGTAGCGCCAGTTTCATCACGTGCGGGAACGCCTGCTGCGCTTCCTCACGCGCGCCCGGTACCCGGTAGCGGTGCGTCGCCTTCAGCCCTTTGCTGAAGACTTTCGGAGCAGCGCTGTCCGGCAGACGGGCGAGCAGGGCGGCAGTGTCCGCAATCTGCTGCGCGCTGGCGTTGGCACTTAACATCGCGCTCGCGCTAACCAGTAACCCCAGCGCCCAAATGGCACCGCGATGGGTATTCACGCCGTCGGTGGCCGCCATCATCTGCCGTTCGCCTTCGCGTCCTAAACGACCAACGCTTTCGCGCAGGGCGATGTCGGCCGGACGCAGCCAGCTTTGCCGGGCCAGTTGCAGAAACGTCGGGGTCAGGCTGTGCGCCGAGCGTTCCATCAGATCTAACGACAGGTCGTGATGAGCGCCGTTTCCCCGGCTGTCCACCAGACCCGGCTTCGGACTTAATCGCGCTTCGTCGATCAGGCAATCGCGGGCGATCAACGCCAGCTTCTCGACTTGCGCCTCGGCATGAGTCTGTGACAGGAGTTTCATTACCAGCTCCGGAATTTGGCAGGTGGGTTGTAAAGACCCTCGGACCATTCGACCAGGTCGGCAACGCTGCCGGCGGCGAGCAGGGAGCGGGTCGCATCGCTGCGGCGAATACCGATATCTTGCGGATAGACCACTTTGCCGCTGCGACGCAGTTCGGCGACGCGACTGGCGTCGACGCCCAGCCCGATGTCGGTGATGCCAGCAACGGCGGCAACCATCGCCCGCCGCTCTTCGAGGCTTTCCGCGCGGTAGAGATAGGCAATGCCTTCTTCGGTCAGCACATGGGTGACGTCATCGCCGTAGATCATCACCGGCGCCAGCGGCATACCGGAGGATTGCGCTACTTCAACGGCATCGAGCTGTTCGACAAAGGTCGGCTTCACGCCAGCCTGGAAAGTTTCGACCATCTGCACCACCAGCTTTTTGCCGCGCTGCATCGGGTCCGGTTCGGTTATCATGTTCAGCCAGGCTGGCGTCGCATGACGACGACCGTGCGGGTCATGGCCCATGTTCGGCGCGCCGCCGAATCCGGAAAGACGACCGCGGGTGACGGTAGAGGAGTTGGCGAGACCATCAACCTGTAGGGTCGAGCCGATAAACATATCGACCGCGTACTGACCCGCCAGCTGGCAGAAGGCACGGTTAGAACGCATGGAGCCATCGGCGCCGATAAAGAACACATCCGGGCGGGCGCGGATGTACTCTTCCATTCCCAGTTCGCCGCCAAAACAGTGCACGCTTTCCACCCAGCCGCTTTCAATCGCCGGGATCAGCGTCGGATGCGGGTTCAGCGTCCAGTGTTTACAGATTTTGCCTCGCAGCCCCAGCTGTTCGCCATAGGTCGGGAGCAGCAGTTCAATGGCGGCGGTGTTAAAGCCGATCCCGTGATTGAGCGACTGTACCTGGTGTTCGGCGTAGATGCCTTTAATCGCCATCATCGCCATCAGAATATGTTCTTGCTTAATCAGGCGCGGGTCGCGGGTAAAGAGAGGTTCGATAAAGAACGGTTTGTCGGCCACCACCACGTAGTCAATCCACGAGCCGGGGATATCGACGCGCGGCAGGTCGCACTCGTCATCCACCAGTTCGTTGACCTGGGCGATAACGATCCCGTCGTGGAAGGCGGCGGCCTCGACCAGCGCCGGGGTATCTTCGGTGCTGGGACCGGTGTAAAGGTTGCCTTTGCGGTCGGCTTTATACCCGGCGATCAGCGCGACGTTCGGCGACAGGTCGACATACAGGCGAGAGTAAAGCTCGATGTAGGTGTGAATCGCGCCAATTTCCAGCAGACCATCTTCCAGCAGCTGCGAAATCCGCAGGCTTTGGGTGCCGGAGAACGAGAAGTCGAGTTTGCGGGCAATCCCTTTCTCGAAGAGATCCAGATGTTCACTGCGCCCGACGCTGGGCATTATCATATGCAGATTGTGGACTTTCGCCGGATTGACCGCCGCAAGCCCGCGGGAGAGAAAATCGGCCTGTTTCTGGTTATTGCCTTCAAGCACCACGCGGTCGCCGGGAGCAATCAGTTTTTCCAGCGTATCCACCAGACCGTCAGTGGGAATTACCTTGCCCTGCACCGGAAGGGAGGCAACGCGCCGCGCTTTCTCGCTGCGGCGTGTGTTCCAGTTCCGGGCCGGAGTTTGGCCAGCATTCATTATTAACCTCCTGATTCAGCAAATCATTTTTTGCCTGGATTTATGCTGCAGTCAGTCTGCTCCGTAAGGGGTAGCGCATCAATTAAGCTGAAGCGCAGATTGTTAGCCTTAGAGTAATAATTACCTGGGTGATTATGTGACGGGGATCGAAGATGGGGGTTGGGACGTAGGCTATGGGGAAGGCGGGGGGAATCTCCGCCAGCGTTACAACATCAGTATCCGATGATGCGCCCAGCGATTATTGCTATGTGGGCCATGAAACCTTATCGAAAGGCGCTGGCATTCGAACAGCAGCGTGGATAGTTTCTTCTCAGGGTCTGGTTCACGGCCTTAAGCATGCCCCTTATATTCTGATATTTCATGGGGAGAGCGGTTTGTGTGAGGGCGTTTCCGGAAAATTTTCCCCGTGACCCGGTACAAAAACCACCGGCCGCTGCAAAAGGGCGAAATGACTCATATCGGGCAGAATCGTCAACGTGCCGGACAGATACATGGCATGAACGGATGTGATAAATTCGTTATGCCCACTCAGAACAGCGTCGG
The DNA here is from genome assembly GCF_002806725.1 of Raoultella sp. T31. NCBI lineage: Bacteria > Pseudomonadati > Pseudomonadota > Gammaproteobacteria > Enterobacterales > Enterobacteriaceae > Klebsiella > Raoultella sp. T31. Next base: position 8,398 of record NZ_PIBO01000024.1, on the reverse strand, counting down.
CCGCGCCTGTGATGATAAGTCCGCCAGCCACGGAGGGGGAAGCCTAAGACGCCGGGAATACTTGCCGCTGGCGGCATTGCGCCGCCAGCGTGAACGCCAGCCTAGTGACTTAAATCGCTCAGCAGGACGGCAATACTCCGCCCGCCAGGGCTCTGCTCAAGCGCGATTTTAACAATGATCGTCAACGGGACGGAAAGCAGCATGCCAACGGGCCCCAGCAGCCATCCCCAGAAAATCAACGACAGAAAGACCACCAGCGTTGATAGCCCCAGGCCGCGCCCCATGATCCGCGGCTCAAGAATATTCCCGAAGACCAGGTTAATCACCAGGTAGCCTGCCAGCACCACCAGCGCCTCGTACAATCCGCCGAACACCAGCACCTGCAAAATGGGCGGAATGGCGGCCAGGACCGAGCCAATATTCGGAATATAGTTGAGAGCAAACGCCAGCAGCCCCCACATAAAGGCGAAGCGAACGTCCAGCAGTACCAGCATGCCCCAGACCACCATCCCGGTTACCAGACTGATGGCGGTTTTTAGCACCAGGTAGTGAGAGACGCTGTCGATCGCGCGCTGGATGGCGCCCATACCTTCCACCGGCCTGGACATCAATTGTTGCAGCTTAGCCGGCAGCTGGGGAACTTCCAGCAGCATAAAGACCACCGTCAGCAGCAAGAGGAAGATGGAGGACATGGCGTTTGACAACTGGGTAAGCAGGCTGGTCACCATCGTCATGACCGCGTTGGGATCGATGTATTTATTCAACTCGACAACGGAAACGGTAAACCCAAAGCGCTGTAGCCAGGGCGTCACGGTTTGTACCGGCTCATTGAGCGAGGCGCGGTACTGCGGCAGCGTGCGCGCCAGTTCATTCAGCGAGGTACCTAATGAGGCCAGCAACACTACCGCCAGCATGACAATCGCGCTGACTAACAACGAAATGGCCAGCACGCGCGGGACCCGACAGCGCATCATCAGCCGCACCACGGGGTTAATAACCACGGCGAGGAACAGCGCAAGGATGAACGGGACGATGATATCCGCGGCAAAGCGGATACCGGTGAGAATGATGACCAGCATGCCCAGCATGATGACAATCTTTAATCCATTAAGCGTAATGATGGGTTTAGCCATGTGTGTCCCTGAAAAAATGACCGGATTTTCCTCACAGTGTAGACCCGAATGCGCGGGTAAAATCAGCAAAAACTGCATCGGTCGGGCAGACTGACTGCCCTTGCTAAAACGTCTACGATGGTGAAAACAATTCGGTGGCGAAAATAAAATACTGAAGCGCCATCATAATGGCGATTGGCATCAGTAAAAGCTAATCAAAATCAAATGACAGACGTAAAGAAGTGCAAAGACTTTGAGTATAATGTAGCATTATGGTACAAATTTACCGTGTATAACTACCGAGGACAATACTCATCCGCAATGACGAGAAGCAATACCGCGGATAATTGTAATTTTATGGACAATCAGTTCAGGATGTATATTTCGACTCACCCTGCAGTTTCCTTCCCTGGCTGCCGCTTTGTCGGCGAGCAACACTGGCGCTCCGCGCTTTAGTCCTTTCTCTCTGCCTGAGCTGGCGCACTGCGCACGGCTAAACAATCTCAGAATTTTTCCGGTTTACCTTCGCTGTAAGCCGTAGTGGATTATATTCTCTAGCAGGAGAAGGATTATGTTTTATTGGATGTTATTAGCTTTTGCAATCGTTGCTGAAATTATCGGCACCCTTTCTATGAAGTGGGCCAGCGTCAGCGGTGGGCACACAGGCTTTATTTTAATGCTGGTGATGATTGCGCTTTCCTATATATTTTTGGCTTTTGCCGTTAAAAAAATCGCCCTCGGTGTGGCCTATGCCCTGTGGGAGGGGATTGGTATTTTGCTGATCACTTTATTCAGCGTCCTGCTGTTTGATGAAGCGCTTTCGCTGGTCAAAATGGCTGGCCTGGCGACGCTGGTGGTCGGGATTGTGTTAATTAAATCCGGTAGCCAAAAAAAGGCGAAGCAGCCAACGGAGGCGCCCCATGCAACAGTTTGAGTGGGTTCACGGCGCCTGGCTGGCGCTGGCTATTGTGCTGGAAATTAGCGCTAACGTCTTTTTGAAATTCTCAGACGGTTTTCGTCGTAAAGTCTACGGCATATTATCGCTGCTGGCGGTGCTGGGGGCCTTCAGCGCGCTGTCCCAGGCGGTGAAGGGGATTGACCTGTCGGTGGCCTATGCGCTGTGGGGCGGCTTCGGTATTGTCGCCACTCTTGCGGCGGGATGGATTTTATTCGGCCAACGCTTAAACCATAAAGGCTGGATTGGCGTGATATTGCTGGTGACCGGCATGGTGCTGATTAAACTGGCGTAATCTGCTGCCGCCTGTTTTCCGCAGGCGGCAAAATTTGTTCTCTGTAGTATCATTTAAAAAAAGTACTGGCGCTGCGTTTACCTTCAGCCGTGATGAGGACAAAGAATGGTTAATTTGCCTGGCTGGCGCAATCTTCCCTCGGCCAAAACGCTTTCGGTTATGATCTTCCTCGCTGGTATCGGGCTTATTGTTTCTGTTATTTCTTTAATCTATCTTTCCCAGCATCTGATTAGCATTAAAACCAATGAAATTGACCGACATCGCTCCGTTCTTTCCGTGGATGGCGCGGTGCAAACATCGGTCAACCGCGTCCTTTCGCTGGTACTGGATAACTCGATATGGGACGAGGCGGTGAAACAAACCTATGCCCCGATGCTGAATACCGGCTGGCTGTATGACTCCTGGGGCTCGGGCTTCAAAATCAACAATCTTTACGACGGCACCTTCGTGCTCGATCAGCATTATCGCGTGCTATGGGGATCGTTTCGCAGCCAGGCCTTTAATGAAACCGACACCCGCTTTTTTGGCAGCGGTTTGCAATCGCTTATCGCCCGGAACGCTGAAGCATTGCGCAGCGGCAAAGGCGCCTACGCCGGTATTACCCGTACCCGTGAAGGCATTGCTTTTATCGGGATCGGGCTGATTCGCCCGACGCTGGGGCGCTTACAGGTGCATGATGATACCCGTCGCTACCTGGTGGTGACCCGGCATATCAATGCCGGGATGCTGCAAACGCTGGGGAATACCTTTCAGATTAACGGCCTGCATGAGACGCAGGGCAGCAGCGAATATAGCATTCCGCTGCGCACCCATGCCGGAGAGATCATCGGCTATCTCAGCTGGCAGCCGCGTCTGCCCGGTGCGGAAGCGGCGCACGCGGCGTCGAACAGTATCCGGCTTATCGCCATAGTGGCCGCCAGCCTGATCCTGCTGTTTATCCTCTTCAGCTGTCTCGGGCTGTACAAACTGTCGTGTGGCGAGAAGCTGGCGCGCAATATCGCGCTGACCGACTGGCTTAGCCAGTTGCCCAACCGGCGGGCGCTGATCGGCCGACTGAATCAGCAGTGCGAAGAGCCGCAGCAGGTGACCCAGTGCGTGGTGTTTATTGACCTCGACGGGTTTTAGGATGTCAACGATAACTACGGGCATGATGTTGGCGACGCACTGATTGCTCATATTGCCCGCGCGCTACAGGAGCGGGTCCCGGGCGACGGCCTGCTGGCCAGTATGGGCGGCGATGAATTTGCCATGACCATCAGCGGAGAGCTGGCGGTGGATCAGGCATCGGCTTTTGCGTGGGCGGTACTGGAGATGCTGAAATCGCCGGTGAAGCTCAATGAGCGCAAAATTTACATCAGCGCCAGTATCGGCATTGCCAGCGGTTCTCCCGCATCCTGTTCGAGCACCGAGTTGTTTCGCCGGGCCGATATTGCGATGTATCACTCGAAAAAATCGGGGAAAGGGCGCACCTCCTGGTATGACGAAACCCTCAACGATACCCGGCAGTACCAGCTGAATATCGAAAACGGCATTCGCCAGGGGCTGGAAAACGATGAGTTTGATGTCTGGTACCAGCCGATTGTGAACGCCGATACCCTGGAGATGGAGGGCGTCGAGGCGCTGCTGCGCTGGCCGCGCCGACCGGAAGGGCCGCTGCCGCCGGATGTCTTTATCGGCATTGCGGAAAGCAGCGGTCTGATTTATGCGCTGGGGCAGTTTGCGCTCTACCGGGCCTGCTGCGATCTCCAGCCCATCGGGGAATTGATGCTGTCGGTGAATATTTCGCCCGCACAGTTTCGCGACCCGGAGTTTGAAACGCGCGTCGTTCAGGTGCTCGCCCGCTGCCATTTTCCGGCTCGCCGGTTGCAAATCGAGGTGACCGAGAGCTATGTGATGGAAAACCCCGCTCGCGCCCTTGCGGCGATTGAAAATTTGAAAGCGCTGGGGGCGGCGGTTGCGCTGGATGATTTTGGCACTGGCTATTCCAGTATCGGCTATCTGCGCAGTTTTCGTTTCGATACGCTTAAGATTGATAAATCGCTGGCCGGGCTGGTGGATGTGGATGCCCAGGCCGCTGAACTGGTTCGCGGGACCGTACGTATCGCCAGCGCGCTGGGCATGACGGTGGTGGCCGAAGGGGTCGAGAATCAGCAGCAACTGGCGCTGCTGCGACGGGCGGGATGCGATCGGTTGCAGGGTTTTTACTTCAGCGAACCGATGCCGATTAGCTCATTGTTACTGCTGCGCCAGCAGCAAGGCTGACCGTTTACTCGTTGGCCAGCGCTTCCAGCTTGTCACGAAAACCGGTCACCGAGATAGCCCGGTTATCCGCCCGCCAGCGATCTTTCGGGCCGGGAGCCGAACTCTGAACGGCAATGACCTGCCAGCCGGTATCGGTTTTTAACAGCAGCGGCGAACCGCTATCGCCGGGCAGCGTGTCGCACTGGTGCGACAGTACCGTGTTTTGCGCCCAGCCGGTCACAATACAGTCCTGATGGCTGTACAAATTATCCAGATGATCTTCCGGGTATCCGGACTGAGTGACTTTTCTCTCAGACACCTTCAGCGCGGCGGTGAGAGCGGCTTTATCGCCGCTAAACAGCGGGATCGGCGTGATGCCGCCCGGCGCGTAGCGTAAAACGATCAAGCCAAAGTCCCAGGGCGCGGCGGCCGAGGGGACAATCCAGCCATCGCCATCGGCTTTGAGCCGTTTACCCAGCGACGGATCGACGCGACCTTCAATGCCGTGAATCTCATACACCCAGCCGCCCTTGCGGGAAATAAAGCGCAGCGCAACGGGTTTATCCGGCTTACCTTTTGGCGGCGTCAGCAGACAGTGACCGGCGGTCAGCGCCAGATGCGGTGAAATGAGGGTGGCGGTACACAGATTGCCGCTGGCCGTTTCTAACTGACCAATGGCATCCCAGGGTTCCTCAGCCGGATTGTCGACCGGTTTGCGATCGTCATGACCGAAAAAAAGCGTCTTGATATCTTTCGCACTCATGCTGTCATCATCAGCGTGAGCAAACGGGGACAACAAACAAGAACACAGCAATAACAGTACGTCTTTACGCATATCACTCTCTGGGGAGAAATTATGTTTCTACATTGCATCCTTTCGCGCGCTTCACGCGGATGAAGCCGCCGGGATGATTTTGTGTATATTGACAGTAGCAGGAGATTTAAGTTTATGAAAGTTAAGAGTAATTTTAATCAAAGCCAACGGCGAACAAAATTAGCTCCAGACGGCTCTTTTTTGCGGAAGAATGAAGATAACTCAACCGGTTAGCGCGTCTCTCTCCGTGGCGTTATTTCCGCAGAAACCGCAGCGGGAAGCAACATAAATCGGGTTACGGAAAGTACCAAACCAGACGAAAATTAAGCAAGCGGGTCGCGCAAAGGGATCGGGAGTTTATTGCGCGGCCCGCGACGAAGGGCAGTAAAAACAGACATTTCTTCAGTTGAACATGCACTTCTTTACAGCATTCTCAGTTGCTTTCAATGTGAAACATTTTCTCACCGCAAATATTGTTATTCCTCGCCTCCGTTGAGCAAACAGAGATGTTATCCCGGCGATGATATCAACTAATTCTTATTTCCGGTTTCGGGAGGATGTATGTCTAAAAAAGGTATTCGCGCGTTAGTTTATGTTTCTCTCGCGTCGGTTTTTATCTGGGGCGCAGCGGGATATCTGGTCGTGCAGGCTGTTCATGTCATGTAACCCGTCGGGGCCGACGTCACTCTGGCGCCTGGCCCCGACGGCTTAGTCCGTCCGGGAACGGCGCCGGGATATGCGCAAGTAAAAATTGATACAGCAGGGCGACAGGCTGCGGATTGAGCGTGTGCTTTGGCCACACCAGATAATAGCCCTCGCCGGTTGCAACGGCTTGCGCAAACGGCAGCGCCAGCAGGCCGCTGCGAATGGCTTCCAGACTCAAAAAAAGATCGCCCACCGAGACGCCGTGCCCGCTCATGGCCGCCATGGTACCTTGTTCCAGACTATCAAAGACGATTCCCTGATTTATCCCGGTCTGCGCTGGCGCGTCGGCATGCTGTAGCCAGCGTCGCCAGTCGCGGCGATCGGTCGTTGGATGAATCAGCGGGCAGGATGATAAATCCTGGCGAGCGGCCTCGACCATCGCCGGGGCACAGACCGGAACCAGCCATTCGGCAAACAACAGCCCGTGGCAGGTCTCTTCGCCGAAATGACCATCGCCAAGCAAAATCGCGCAATCGTAAGGTTCGCGGGTGAAGTCGACGCTGTCTCTGTCCATCCACACGCTGCTCATCTCGATAACCGGCCGCGGATGCTGCTGGCGAAAGCGCTGTAACACATCCAGCAGCCAGCGCATGGTCAACGTCGACGGCGATTTCAGCCGCAGTTTGCCCGCCTGATGTCGCAAGGTCTGGCAGGCTCTGTCGATGGCGGCGAAGTTTTCCGCCAGCGCGCTGGCGAGCTGCCTTCCTGCGTCGGTGAGCGTCACTTTTGGCCCCTGACGGGTAAACAACTGGCAGTCGAACCAGGCCTCGAGCGTGCTGATATGACGGCTGACCGCCCCGGGAGTCACGTGCAGCGCCGCGGCGGCCGTGCTAAAGGAGCCAAGGCGGGCGGCGGTTTCAAAAGCGCGGAGGGCGTACAGCGGCGGCATCGACATATCGCTTAGTTTTCTATGTTGAGTAAAACTCACATTCAAACTCAGCCTTTGTCGTTTTTCAATCCTGAAATCTAAGTAGAAAATGCGCTGACCTGAAAAAAGAGAGTGAGTCAGTATCATGAACTATGCATTGATGGCGGGATACAGCATGACGGTGCTGGCGCTGATTGCGACACCGGGCCCGGTCGTGCTACTGGTGACCGGTTGCGCCGCCAGAGACGGGAGTTCATCTGCACTGCGTACGATGATAGGCAGCAATCTCGCGTCGCTGGTGCTGATGGCCGTTGCGGCAGCTATGTTGAGCGGCGCCGTGGCAATCCATCCCGATGTTCTGCTGCTGTTGGCGGCGCTGGGGTCCATCTATATTACGTGGCTTGCCCTGAGTATGTTGCGCGCACCGTATATAACGCCTGGCGCGGCGCCCGCGCGAGGCGGCGTGTTGTCGGGGTTTGCCACTGCCCTGAGTAATCCCAAGGACATTCTGTTCTTTGTCGCGTTTTTCCCGCAGTTTATCCAGATAACCAGCGATGTCGGCCTGAGCCTTGGTCTGTTGAGCATTATCTGGGTGGTTATCGATCTTGCCGTGCTGTCGTTCTATATTCTCGCTATTCGTCGCTGGCTGGCCCCGGCATATACCTCTCGCTTAACGACAATTGCCGCCTGGTTTTTGCTGACCCTTGGGCTGTATGGCGTGGGATATCATTTCTGGCTGCTGGCAATCCGTTAGCCTTGCCCGCAGGAGGGGCAGCGGCCTGATTGGGGTCCTGGTGCTCAAAACCAGCGCGTTGACGCGGTATTCACCGCGCAATCCAGGCAGTACGACAAGAGAGAACAATGTGGAAGGCGGCGGGCGACGGCAACATGGGGAGACGCCGGGCCAGAGAGTCGCTGCGGGGAGTGATAAAGCGCCGCCCTGTTCAGTAGAGGAAAAAGCGGGTAGCAATCACCGCGCAGAGAATTAACAGGATCAGGATGAGCTCAAAACGATAGCGCCGCAGCATAAGTGCCCTCCAGAAAAAAACGGCGCTGAAACAGCGCCGGTTTATGATTAACCTGACTTACCGGAAGAATTAAGCAGCCGGTTGTGCAGCAGGTTTAGCGGCGTGGTGTTTAGCTGCTTTGTGGTGTTTTTTCGCAGCCTGAGCTTTCTGCGCTACTGGTTTGGTTGCAGCTTTGTGATGTTTTTTCGCAGCCTGAGCTTTCTGCGCTACTGGTTTAGCAGCAGCTTTGTGGTGTTTTTTCGCAGCCTGGGCTTTCTGCTCAGCGGCTGGTTTAGCAGCGGCTTTGTGGTGTTTTTTCGCAGCCTGGGCTTTCTGCTCAGCGGCCGGTTTAGCAGCGGCTTTGTGGTGTTTTTTCGCAGCCTGGGCTTTCTGTTCAGCGG